>JBIIKZ010000029.1:0-25090 GCA_044232905.1 Crocinitomicaceae bacterium | reverse complement strand
ATTGGAAATTATGGTGTTCAAGATGATGAGAATGAATCAGATTCTATCAAAATATCTGGTTTAGTAACAAAAAAGTATTCTGAAGTTTTTTCAAGAACTTCTGCAAATGGTTCATTAGATGAAATGATGATATCTAATTCTTGTGTTGGTATTTCTGATATCGATACTCGTGCTTTAGTTCGTCATATTCGTAGTAAAGGAGCTATGAATGCTATTATTTCCTCTGATAATTTAGATGTTGAATCTTTAAAATCTCAATTAAATGAAGTTCCATCAATGGCTGGCTTAGAGTTATCTTCACGTGTTTCTACAAAAGAAGCTTATGAAAGTTCTGCTGATAATCCATCTTTAAAAGTTGCCTTATTAGATTTAGGGGTTAAAAATAGTATTGTTAAATGTTTAATTGCTAGAGGTTGTCATGTTAAGGTTTTTCCTATGAACACTCCTGTTTCTGAGATGAATGCATTTAATCCTGATGGTTTTATGTTGTCTAATGGTCCTGGTGATCCTGGAGTAATGATCGATACAATTGCGTTAGTTAGAGAAATTGTTGCGCAAGAAAAACCAATCTTTGGAATTTGTTTGGGCCACCAAGTTTTGGCATTAAGTCAAGGTTTGAAAACAGAAAAAATGTTTAATGGACATAGAGGTATAAATCATCCAATTAAGAATTTAAAAACTGGTAAAGGAGAGATTACTTCGCAAAATCATGGTTTTGTTGTTTCTAAAGTAAGTGTTGCTGCTAATTCTGATGTTGCAATAACACATATTCATTTGAATGACGATACAATTGCTGGTATTGAGATAAAAAATAAACCTGTTTTTTCAGTTCAGTATCATCCTGAAGCTTCTGCTGGTCCTCATGATTCTAGGTATCTGTTTGATCAGTTTATTGATAACATGAATAATTATAAAAATTAATATGAGTTTAATTACAAAAGTAGTTGGAAGACAAATTTTGGATTCCCGCGGAAATCCAACAGTTGAGGTTGATGTTTATACATCTAATGGTGTTTTAGGTAGAGCTGCAGTTCCATCTGGTGCATCAACTGGTATTCATGAAGCTGTTGAATTACGTGACGGGGATAAGAATGTATACATGGGTAAAGGTGTTCTTAAAGCAGTAAATAATGTAAATACTATTATTTCTGATGCTTTGGTAGGTAAACATGTTTATGATCAAAAATCGATCGATCAATTGTTATTGAAATTAGATGGTACTGAGAACAAATCTAATTTAGGTGCGAATGCTATTTTAGGAGCCTCATTAGCAGTTGCTAGAGCTGCAGCTGACGAAGCTGGAATGTCCTTATATCAATATATTGGTGGAGTTGGTGCGGTTACAATGCCTGTTCCGATGATGAATATATTAAATGGAGGTTCACATGCTGATAATTTAATTGATATTCAGGAGTTTATGGTTATGCCTTTTGGTGCAACTACTTTTTCTCATGGATTACGTATGGGGACTGAAATATTTCACCATTTGAAAGAAGTTTTAAAATTACGTGGAATGTCTACAAACGTTGGAGATGAAGGAGGTTTTGCACCGAATTTAGGGTCTAATGAAGAGGCAATTCAAGTGGTAATGGAAGCAATTAAAAATGCAGGTTATACTCCAGGAGAAGATGTTTATATTGCTTTAGATGCAGCATCTTCTGAATTTTATAAAAATGGTAAATACGTTTTTGAATCTACAGGTGAAGAGCGCACCTCTGAAGAAATGGTTGCATTTTGGGAAGAATGGTGTGCTAAATATCCAATTATTTCTATTGAGGATGGATTAGCAGAGGATGATTGGGCAGGATGGAAATTAGCTACTGAGCGCTTGGGAGATAAAGTTCAATTAGTTGGTGATGACTTATTTGTAACTAATACAAAACGTTTAGCACGAGGTATTGAGGAGAGTACTGCTAATTCTATTTTGGTTAAGGTAAATCAAATTGGTTCATTAACTGAAACAATTGAGGCAGTTCAAATGGCAACTCGCAATGGATATACTTCAGTTATGTCACATCGTAGTGGTGAGACGGAAGACAGTACGATTGCAGATTTAGCGGTTGCATTGAATTGTGGACAGATTAAAACTGGTTCAGCTTCTAGAAGTGATCGCATGGCTAAATACAATCAATTGTTGCGTATTGAAGAGGAACTTGGTTCAAGTGCTGTTTATCCAGGAAAGAAATTTAAGTTTATTAAATAGAAAAAACATAAAATGTTTTTTTGATCCGTTAAAGCTCCCGAGAGGGAGCTTTTTTTAATTAGAGTTCGTCATAGTGTAGTGCTCTATTTGTAGAATATATTTTGTCCTTTCAGGATTGGGATTGATAAGGGTTTTAATCTTTAGGATTTGTTTTTCGGGATTGTTTTATAGCCATAGATTCGGAATTTGTTTTTCTTCTTTCTATATTTATGGCACCAAAAAATCAAAATTCTTACTATGACTATTCAGGAATTTCAAAACGATATTTTACAAGGTATTCCAAGTGTTTTACCTGCGAAAAAGACCTATGAAAGCGTTATTAATCATGCTCCTAAACGTAAGCAAATTTTATCCAAAGAGGAAACGCGTTTGGCGTTAGAGAATGCTTTACGTTATTTCTCTAAAGAATTGCATGCGGAATTAGCGCCTGAGTTTTTACAAGAATTGAAAGATTTCGGAAGAATTTACATGTATCGTTTTCGTCCAGATTATTCTATGTATGCTCGTCCAATAGAACAGTATCCTGGTAAGTCTTTGCAGTCAAAAGCGATTATGTTGATGATTCAAAATAACTTGGATTATTCAGTAGCACAACATCCACATGAGTTGATTACCTATGGAGGAAACGGAGCCGTATTTCAAAATTGGATACAATATCGTTTGACGATGAAATATTTGGCGGAGATGACAGAAGATCAAACTTTGGTTATGTATTCGGGCCACCCAATGGGATTGTTTCCTTCACATAAAGATGCGCCACGTGTTGTTGTAACGAATGGCATGGTTATTCCTAATTATTCTAAACCAGATGATTGGGAAAAAATGAATGCCTTGGGAGTTTCTCAATACGGACAAATGACAGCTGGCTCCTATATGTATATTGGTCCACAAGGAATTGTTCATGGAACAACCATTACTGTTTTGAATGGTTTTAGAAAAATTAAAAAATCTCCTGCGGGTTCTTTATTTGTTACTTCTGGATTAGGGGGAATGTCAGGAGCTCAACCAAAAGCAGGAAATATAGCAGGTTGTGTGACTGTTTGTGCAGAGGTAAATCCAAAGATTACAAAAATAAGACACGAACAAGGATGGATTAACGAAGTAATCGATGATATTAATCAACTAGTAGTTCGTGTTAGAGAAGCGCAAGTTAATAAAGAGGTTGTTTCGATTGCTTATTTAGGAAACATCGTAGCTGTTTGGGAGGCTTTTGATGCGCAAAATATACATATTGATTTAGGTTCTGATCAAACGTCTTTACATAATCCCTGGGCAGGAGGATATTATCCTATTGGTTTATCCTTTGAAGAATCGAACACATTAATGGCTAATAATCCAGATGAATTTAAACATAAAGTACAAGCAACGTTAGTTAGACATGCGGTAGCGATTAATAAACATACAGCAAAAGGAACCTATTTTTTTGATTATGGGAATGCATTTTTATTAGAGGCTTCTCGAGCTGGAGCTGATGTTATGGCTACAAATCATATTGATTTTAAATATCCTTCTTATGTTCAGGATATCATGGGACCTATGTGTTTTGATTATGGATTTGGACCATTCCGTTGGGTGTGTGCTTCTGGTAAACCTGAAGATTTAGCTAAAACGGATGAAATTGCTTGTCAAGTACTAGAAGAATTAATGAAGACCAGTCCAGACGAAATTCGACAGCAAATGGACGATAATATTAGGTGGATAAAAGGAGCGCAACAAAACAAATTAGTTGTTGGTTCCCAAGCCCGCATTTTGTACGCTGATGCAGAGGGTAGAATGTTGATTGCAGAGGCCTTTAACAAAGCAATTGAATTAGGTCAAATTGGTCCTGTTATATTGGGTAGAGATCACCACGATGTATCTGGAACAGACTCACCTTACCGTGAAACTTCTAACATCTATGATGGATCTAAGTTTACTGCGGATATGGCAATTCAAAATGTGATTGGGGATAGTTTCCGCGGAGCGACTTGGGTTTCTATTCACAATGGAGGCGGAGTAGGTTGGGGAGAAGTAATCAATGGAGGGTTCGGAATGTTGTTGGATGGTTCTGCTGATGCAGATAGACGTTTGAAGTCTATGTTGCATTGGGATGTAAATAATGGGATTTCAAGAAGAAGTTGGGCTAGAAATGAAGGTGCGATTTTTGCGATTAAACGCGCAATGGAGCGAGAACCTTTGTTGAAAGTTACGATACCAGAGTTGGTGGACGGAAGTGTTTTGGATGGGTTGTTTTAAAATTTAGGGTGAGTCTCGGCTCACCCTTACGTTTTACGTTTTTTCTTTTTAGCAGCTGGGAACAGGATGTTGTTTAGAATTAAACGGTATCCTGGTGAGTTTGGGTGGAGGTTCAAATCCGTTGGCGGATCTTGCACCATGTGGCGATAATCTTCTGGGTCGTGTCCACCATAGAATGTCCAGGTACCTTGACCTAATTCACCGTGTACATATTTTGCTGTTCCAAGTGCTTTGTTTTCCCCTAAAATGAGAACATTTGATTTTATAAATTCTTTTTTAAAGTCGGTAGTTTGTCCCATGAAATCATTGATGATGTCTGTGTGACATTGTGTTAACATGGTTGGAATCACATCCCATTTAGCAGAAAATTCAAATAGAGAGAATTTGTCCATTGCTTCCGATCTGTGTAAGTCTGTTCCGTCGATGTTTGAATATTCATACACCAATGGATTTCTTTCTAAAGTAAATTTATCAAAAGCAAATGTGTTTTTGAAATCTAGTTTTTGTTGGCAATTTGGATCGGATGGATCTCCATCAAACATACTTTCACAAATATCTGTTTTGTGTGCTGCCAATCCAATATCGAAACTATCGGTACCACTACACATGGTGAAAAGGAATCCACCACCTAATACAAAGTTTTTAAGGTTGTTTGCAACCGCTAATTTTAGTTGTGACACCTTATGGAACCCTAACATTTTAGCGTCATTTTCAGCTTCTTCTACTTGAGCAAGATACCAAGGAGCATTTTTGAAATTACTATAAAATTTACCATATTGACCTGTAAAATCTTCGTGGTGTAAGTGTAACCAATCGTATTTTGGTAGGACCCCCATTACAATGGCGGAATCATATATTTTATCGTAGGGTATTTCTGCATATTCAAGAACAAGCGTAACAGCATCATCCCAAGGTTGTTTCCCTTTTGGTGTATAGACAGCAATTTTTGGTGCTTTTTCTAGTTGAATAATTTCTTGATTTACATCTGGATTGGATATTTCATTCCGAATAGCATTAGCTTTTCCGTCTGTAATAACCTCATATTTTACACCGCGAATAGTTAATTCTTCTTCAATTTTTACATCGTGGATGCATAAAAAAGAACCACCTCTGTAGTTAAGTAACCACTCCAATGTTAATCCATTATTCAACATCCAGTATGCTATTCCATATGCTTTTAAATGGTTTGTTTGTCCATTATCCATAGGAATCAACACGCTTGTAGCGTTTAGTCGTAAACTAAAAGAAATAAGTAGAAAAAGAAATAGTAGTTTTTTCATTTTTTAGAAAGGATCATCAAGACTATCTGTATTGAAATCGAAATTTTCCTCTGCTTCATTCATTTTACTTTGAACGGTATAGCTATTTCCTGCAGGGGCATTATCGAAACCAGTATTTACTCCCAAAGCACCCATTGTTTTACCAATTGGTTGGAAATCTTCTTCGAATGAATCGAAATTATCGAAACGCGCATATTCCCCAATGAAACGTAAACGAACAGCATCTGTAGCACCATTTCGGTGTTTTGCGACAATTATTTCCCCAACACCTAAGTTGGATTCTCCATTTTCGTTTTGAAGAATTTGGTAATATTCAGGACGGTATAAGAAAGATACGATATCGGCATCTTGCTCAATTGCTCCAGATTCACGTAAGTCGGAAAGTATTGGTTTTTTATCTCCACCACGTGTTTCTACCGAACGACTCAACTGAGAAAGCGCAATTACAGGAATATTTAATTCTTTTGCGATTTCTTTGATTGAACGCGAGATAGTAGAAATTTCTTGTTCACGATTTCCTGAACCTTTCGTTCCTCCTGCGGTCATTAATTGTAGGTAATCGATAATTACAATTTGGATATCATATTGACTTTTTAATCGACGGCATTTTGCTCGAAGGTCAAAGACACTTAATCCAGCTGTATCATCAATATAAATAGGAGCTGTTGCTAATTTTGCAATACGTGTATGTAATTGTTGAAATTCGTGTTCTGCTAGGTCTCCTTTACGAAGTTTTTCAGCACTGATACGAGATTCACTAGCAATTAAACGTTTCACTAATTGAACGGAAGACATTTCTAATGAGAAAAAGGCAACACCCATACCATGATCCACAGCAGTATTTCTCGCCATCGAAAGTACGAAAGCGGTTTTTCCCATTGCAGGACGTGCAGCAATTACAATCATATCTGAACGTTGCCAGCCAGAGGTTAGTTTATCCAATTCCCGGAAACCAGTTGGAACACCTGATATACCATCCGTATTTTTGGAAGCTTTTTCAATTTCTAAGATTGCTTCGCGAACGACGTTTTGCATCACGTCTACGTTCTTTTTCATGTTGTTTTCTGCAATCTTGAAAAGGTCACCTTCCGCTTTATTTAGTAAATCAAAAACATCTGTTGTTTCGTCAAAAGCGTCACGAAGAACTTCATTACACATACGAATGATTTCGCGTTGGATGTATTTTTGAGAGATAATTCTTGCATGGTATTCTGCGTGTGCAGCAGAAGCGATTCGGTGTGTTAATTGAGATATATATAAAGCTCCACCAGCCATTTCTAATTCTCCCTCTTTACGAAGTTGTGTAGTAACGGTAAGTAGATCGATAGGATTTGTACTAGCGAAAAGTTCACGAATGGCTTTGTAAATCACCACGTGTTTTGGATCATAAAAACTACTAGGTGTAAGTACATCAATTGTGTCGTTCACCGCATTTTTGTCTAACATCATTGCTCCCAAAACAGCCTGTTCTAGATCAACAGCTTGTGGTGGTCGCTTACCGAAAGCCTCCGGAAAATCTGCGTTTGCAGGTTTCGTTCTGGTTAGCGGTTTTTTGATTTTATCCGAATTATTTTCCATAGAAACAAATGTACGGAAAGGGAAGAGAGATGCAAAACTAATATTAATATTTTCTTACATTTGCAATCAAAAATTACTTGTTATGGCTGACTTTTTTTATCAAAATCCATTTCCAATTTTAGGAGATAAAACTGAATATAGAAAAATTACTTCTGATTATGTGAAGGTAGTAACCTACGGCAATAGAGAGGTGTTAGAAATCGACCCAAAAGGATTGGAAGTTTTAGCACAAGAGGCATTGAGCGATGTTTCTTTTTACTTAAGACCAACCCATTTAGAGAAATTACGTGCGATCATTGAAGATCCAGAAGCGACAGATAATGATCGTTTTGTTGCCTATAATTTATTGCAAAATGCTACGATTGCTGCGGAAGGTCAATTACCTTCTTGTCAGGATACAGGTACAGCGATTGTTATGGCGAAAAAAGGGGAGGATGTTTATACAGGTGTTATTGATGAAGAACATTTATCGAAAGGAATTTATAACACTTACCAAGAAAAGAATTTACGTTTTTCACAGGTAGTTCCATTGACGATGTTTGATGAGAAAAATTCAGGAACAAACTTACCCGCACAAATTGATATTTACGCAAAAAAAGGGATGTCTTATGAGTTTTTGGTTTTAGCAAAAGGAGGAGGCTCTGCGAATAAAACGTTCTTATACCAACGTACAAAATCGTTGTTGAACGATGCATCTTTGGAGCAATTTGTAAGAGAACGTATCAAAGATTTAGGAACTTCTGCTTGTCCACCATATCACTTAGCGTTGGTGATTGGAGGAACTTCGGCTGAATCAAACCTAGCGACAGTGAAGAAAGCATCTGCGGGTTATTTTGATGAATTGCCAACGGAAGGAAACGAAGGAGGTCAAGCATTCCGTGATTTAGAATGGGAGGCACGTGTTCATAAAATTTGTCAGGAGAGTTTGATTGGCGCGCAATTTGGCGGTAAATATTTTACGCATGATGTTCGTGTGATTCGTTTACCTCGTCATGCTGCTTCATGTCCAGTAGGATTAGGCGTTTCTTGTTCTGCAGATAGAAATATCAAAGCAAAAATCACGAAAGATGGAATTTTTGTGGAGCAGTTAGAACAAAATCCACGTAGATTATTGCCAGAGACAGCTCCACATTTAGAGCCTGCAGTAGAAATTGATTTAAATCGTCCGATGTCAGAAGTTTTGGCTGAATTGTCGAAATATCCAATTAAGACACGTTTGAAATTAAATGGAACATTGATTGTTGCGCGTGACATGGCACATGCTAAAATCAAAGAAATTATCGATGCTGGTCAACCAATGCCAGAATACTTCAAAAATCACCCAATTTATTATGCGGGTCCTGCGAAAACTCCAGAAGGAATGCCATCTGGAAGTTTTGGTCCAACTACTGCGGGAAGAATGGATGCTTATGTAGATCAATTTCAATCGTTAGGAGGAAGTATGATCATGTTAGCGAAAGGAAATCGATCCAAGGATGTTACGAATGCATGTAACAAATATGGTGGGTTTTATTTAGGTTCGATTGGTGGTCCTGCGGCTATTTTGGCGAAAGAGAATATTACTTCTGTGGAGGTGGTTGATTTTCCAGAGATGGGGATGGAAGCAGTGAGAAAGATTACGATAAAGAATTTCCCAGCGTTTATTATTACGGATGATAAGGGGAATGATTTTTTTGAAAATATTTAGAAAAGTTTTAGCTCCGACTATTCATCATTCGACTTCAAAATTATTCTCTTCATTTACTTGAGTAAACTCAGAGAATAATTTTTTGTCTGCCTCGAATATTCAGAGCTAAATCCTTTTCTAGTTTTGATAGAGTTTTTTAAGTCCCGGTTTTGCTGGGGCTTTTTTTGTTTCGCGGTGCGTAACGGAGGTTTTTCTCTTACTTTTTTCTGGCCAAAAAAGTAAGCAAAAAGGCCTTGTCGCTGTAAAAATGAATCACCTATACGGAACGTTTACTACAAAAACAAAACTCCTCCTTCGTCGTCAGACACTTGATTTGTTGCGTAAACTTTTCCTAATAGGTACCGATTCATTTTTACTATGCGACGACTTACGGTTTACGTATTTAGTGGTTCGAGTATAGTTCAATCGCATTGGTGCTGGGTTGTATTTTGACAAAGTCAAAATGGCATCTGCGTCCTCTAAAACGGGTGAACGTCAAATTCTCAAAAATCTCTGCGCAAAGAAATCTCCTTTGTTCACTTTAGTGATTTTCAGGTAGAACTTTGTGTTAAATACTTCTCTTAGTCGATTTTGTGATTTTAACTATCTTTACGACTTCAAATTGTGCAAGTATCCTATGGCAAAAAATAAATTACGTCGTTTCAGTGAAATGAAAGAATGGTCGAATGTGTATGAACCATCGTTGGATCCATTGAAGCGGGAGCCTTTTCCGTTGAAGGGGAAGTGGAATTCGGAGCATTTCAAGAATGATAATCCGATAGTGTTGGAGTTGGGTTGCGGTAAAGGGGAGTATTCCATTGGAATGGCGGATCATTTTCCAGAGAAAAACTTTATTGGTGTAGATATTAAGGGTGCACGTATTTGGGTAGGAGCGAAGGATGCTGTTGAACGTGGTGTGGACAATGTTGCTTTTTTGCGTACAAAGATTGATTTTATTACAGATTATTTTGGAGAAAACGAAGTAGATGAAATTTGGTTGACATTCTCAGATCCTCAACCGAATAAACCACGTAAACGTTTAACTTCATCGTTATTTATAAATCGCTACCGTAAAATCTTGAAAAAAGGGGGGATTATTCACTTAAAAACCGACAGCGATGTGTTGTTTGAATCTACGGAAGAAGAAATCAAAGAACACGGGTATGACTGTTTGGAATTGACGTGGGATTTATATGCTTCTTTGGAAGGTAAAACGGAACTAGAACGCGAGATTTTTTCGATTAAAACGCATTATGAAGAGTTGTTTACAGCGAAGGGTAGTGTGATTAAGTATTGTAAGTATAGGGTGGGGTAGGAAATAGCTTTTAGTAGGGAGCAAATAGGCATTAGCTTTTAGCAGATAGTTTTTAGTAGAATGGCAATAGGTAATAGCTTTTATTTACTATTTGTCACCAACCTCAATTAAACTAAACTTCCGTTTATTTTCGAACGTATACTTTCTCTACTCAAGGGAGGAAGGACTATTATTAACCAATTTTCTCCAATTCTTCCTTTAACATTTCTTCAAACAATTCATCTTCTTGGGCTCCGACAAATGATTTACGTTGGTTGATTACAAAATGAGGAACCCCTCTCACGCCAAATTTACGGCCTCTTTCCATGTCGAAGTTGAAGGCTTGGGTGTATTCGTCGGAGTGGATAATTTCTAGTGCTTTTGTATTGTCTAAACCAATGTTTTCGATGGATTTTAGAATATTTTCTTCCACTGTAAAATCTACACAGTTGGTGAAGTATTGGTATAAAAACTCTTCTTTAAATAATTGTCCTTTGTTTTCGGTTTTGCTCCACTGCCATAAACGGTGAAGGTCGTAGGTGTTAAAAACCGGAGTTTGTTCTAATTTTAAATCGATTCCGTAACGTTTTCCAGTTTGGTTTAATTCTGTAAACATGTTGGTTAATCGTTCCATTGGAATACCTGTTTTTTCAGAAAGGTGTGTAGCTGAATTTTTGGAGGTGTTCTTAGGGAAAGTTGGGTCTAGTTGAAAGCTCCGCCATGTGATTTCCACACGGTCGAGCGCGTTAAGGTTGCGCAAGGCTTGTTCTAGTTTCATTTTTCCGATGTAACAGAAAGGGCAAACGATGTCGCTCCAGATTTCGATTGATAGTTTTTGAGACATATATTTATTTTTTATTTTTCCACCTTTTTGCATCGCCCAAAAAGGTGGAGCCAAAAAGTCTAGGCCTCCAGGAAGATTAATTGAAAATTACGTTTCATTTCACTGTCTGCACCCAAACTCACAAACGCCTTTCGCTCATTTTCTTAATGAAAATCAGAAGGCTGGGTTCAAACAAGGGTTTGACTACGTTCCATTTAACTTATTTTCTACTTAATCTTCCTAAAGGGCCATTCTTACGGTTTCAAAAAGAATATTATTGGACAATAGTCTTGAATTCTTCAATTGCTTTATCTACACCTTGTTTGTTTTTTCCGCCTGCAGTTGCGAAGAATGCTTGTCCGCCGCCACCGCCTTGGATGTGTTTCGATATTTCACGAATGATTTTTCCTGCGTCTAAGCCTTTTTCTTTCGCAAGTGCTTCGTCGATAATGATGGTTAAGGAACATTTGTCATCTTCCACACCACCAAAGATACCTACGAAGTTGGAAGTTTCTCCTTTCAATTGGTACGCGATGTCTTTGATGCTTCCTGCGTCTAGGTTTACTTTTGTTCCTAAGAAATTGATGCCGTTGATGCCTTCGATTTTCGTTTTCAATTCGTGTTTAACTGCTTGAGCTTTTTCACGTTGAAATACCTCGATTTGTTTTTGTAATGCAGCATTCTTTTTGCTTAACTCTTCAACTGCTTCTACGATATTTTTAGGGTTTTTCAGTACCTCTTTAATTTCGTTTAAGGTTTCCACTTGTGAACGGTAGAACTCTTCCGCAGTTGTACTTGTGATTGCTTCGATACGACGAATACCAGCAGCTACAGCAGCTTCCGAAGTGATTTTGAATAAACCAATCGCGCTAGTTGTAGAAACGTGTGTTCCACCACATAATTCGATAGATTCACCAAATTGAATTGCACGTACTGAATCGCCATATTTTTCTCCGAAAAGAGCCATTGCACCCATTTCTTTCGCGGTGTCAATTGGAATATTTCGGTGTTCGTTTAATAAGATATTTTCACGAATATTAGCATTTACCAATTCTTCAATTTGTTTCAATTCTTCATTCGTCACTTTAGAGAAATGAGAGAAATCGAAACGTAGATTTTTCGCATTTACCAAAGAACCTTTTTGTTCTACGTGTGTACCAAGAACGGTACGTAAGGCGTGGTGTAATAAGTGCGTTGCCGAGTGGTTGCATGCAGAAAGTGCACGTTTTGATTTATCTACATTTCCAACAAATTTCGCTTTTGGATCTGTCGGTAATTTTTCTGCTAAATGAACGATGAGGTTGTTTTCCTTTTTCGTGTCGAAGATGCTTGTTTTTTCACCGTTTACTTCAATGTAACCTGTATCACCCACTTGTCCACCACCTTCTGGGTAGAAAGGAGTTTGGTTGAACACCAATTGGTAGAATGTTTTTTGTTTTTGGCTTACTTTACGGTATTTGATGATTTCCAATTCCGCATTTAATTGATCGTATCCAACAAATTTTTCGTCTTGATCTGCTTGTAATTGTACCCAGTCATCTGTTTCAATCGCTGTTGCAGCACGTGAACGGTCTTTTTGTTTTTGTAATTCAACTTCGAATTCATCTTCATCTACGTAGATGTTGTTCTCACGAGCAATTAATGAAATTAAGTCAATAGGAAAACCAAAAGTGTCATATAATTCAAATGCTTCCGAACCTTTAATAATTCCTTCATATTCATTTTCGTTGCCACTAATTTTTACAATAGTTCTAGAGTTATTATCGCTATTTGCACTTGTCTTATTCTCACTTTTCTTTTGAGAAATTAACAGTTCAATTCTACGAATCCCTAATTCTAATGTTCTAAAGAAACTTACTTCTTCTTCGTGAATTACTTTTTGAATGATATCTTTTTGTGTGATTAATTCTGTGAAATATTCCCCCATTGTTTGTCCTAACACGACAGACAATTCTCCCATGAAAGGTTCTTTTAATCCTAATGTTTGGTAACCATAACGAATTGCGCGACGTAAGATTCTACGAATTACATAACCAGCACCGGTGTTACTTGGTAATTGTCCGTCAGCGATTGAGAATGCGATCGCACGAATGTGGTCCGCGATAACACGTAACGCGATGTCTGTTGTTTCTACTTTACCATATTCCACACCGGAAACTTTTTCCATGTGTTTAATCAATGTTTGGAAAAGGTCCGTATCGTAGTTAGAAGTTATTCCTTGCAAGGCCATTGCCAAACGTTCCAATCCCATTCCTGTATCTACGTGTGTTGCAGGAAGCGGTTCTAGGCTTTGGTCCGCTTTACGGTTGAATTGCATGAAAACGTTGTTCCAAATTTCGATTACTTGTGGGTGATCGTTATTTACCAATTCTTTACCTGGTGTTTTTAAACGATCTTCTAATGGGCGAATATCCACATGGATTTCCGTACATGGTCCACAAGGTCCAGTTTCACCCATTTCCCAGAAGTTATCTTTTTTAGAAGCGAGAAGGATACGGTCCTCCGCGATGAAACGTTTCCAGATAGCAAAACTTTCTTCGTCTTTTGGAACGTTGTCTTTTGCGTCCCCTTCGAATACAGTTACATATAATTGATCTTTAGGAATTTTGTATACTTCCGTTAACAATTCCCATGCCCAAGAGATTGCATCTTCTTTGAAATAATCTCCAAATGACCAGTTTCCTAACATTTCAAACATGGTGTGGTGGTAAGTATCTACACCCACTTCTTCCAAGTCGTTATGTTTTCCTGACACACGTAAACATTTTTGTGTATTTGCGATACGAGTTACGCTAGGTTTGGCATTTCCCAAGAAATAGTCTTTGAACTGATTCATCCCCGCGTTTGTAAACATCAACGTCGGGTCGTTTTTTACAACCATGGGTGCAGAAGGAACGATTTTGTGTCCTTTGCTTGCGAAAAAGTCGAAAAAATGCTGTCTAATTTCTTGAATAGTCATAGTATCTTGGGTGTTTAGAATCAATTTTGCTCAAAGATAAGGGATTAAAAAGAAAGTTACTTTTATCGGGGGTAAAAAAAGAGATTGTTAATTGATATTTCACTTTATGTTAAGATAAATTAATATATCTTCATTAAATAAATGAGTAAATTTGTTCTTATCGTTTCGATTACTCAAGTAAACTATACGATTTCAATAATTATTCCCAACGGACAATACATTTAATTAGTGCATTAATTTTTTACATTTTGCAGGATTTTTCCATACACATTTGTGATGATCACCCATTAATAACTTCTGGTTTAGAACAGGTTTTTGCGCTGAATTCGTTTATTACTAATTTTTCTTCCTCTTATTCTAGGGATGGTCTTTTTACTTTTTTAAGAAAAAATAAGGTTGATTTGTTATTGTTGGATGTTTCTTTAAAAGGGCATAATAGTATTGAAGATATCCCTATTTTGTTGGATACTTATCCTGCGTTAAAAGTAGTTTTGATATCCACGTATGACCTTATGGATGTTCAACTCAAGGCGAGGGAAGCAGGTGCGCATGGATTTATAAGTAAGTCTTCTGACAACGTTCAATTACTGGATGTATGTAAACGAGTGATGAAAGGAGAAGATTTTTGGAATTTTGACTCATTTACTTCTTACAATTTAGTTAATACTCCAGCAATTGGTAATGATTTAACTGTACGAGAGGTAGAAATTGTAAAATTATTGTTACGAGGTAATACGAATCAAAAAATAGCGAACCAATTAAATATTAGTATACATACTGTTCAGACGCATCGAAAAAACATCAAGTCGAAATTACAGTTAGAGGGAGCGTCCGATTTAATTGCATTTGCGAATCGGTTCAAATTAGTTTAATTATCAAATAAGGTAAAGATATGTTTCATCCCTTTTTCTAATTGTATGATTTCAAATTTACCTTTGGCACTATTAATTCTTTCGTGAATTGAGATTAGTCCAATACCATTTTCTGGAATATTATTAGGATCATATCCAATTCCGTCATCTTCCACTATTAGAATAAGCTCATTTTTAGATGTAACTAGTTGGATACGAACTGTATTTGTTTTTGCATGCTTTAGTGCGTTTTCAATAAGTTCTAAAAAAGTAAAATAAAGAATTTCTTTTCTGCTTTTATCTATTGTATTTAAACGATTCGCATCATCTTGAATTGTTATTTCAAATGAGATAGAATTAAAGTAGTTTTCTAATCGCACTATTTCGTCGTTTACAGCTTGGTCGAGCGATTTTTTTTCGAGGGAGAAAGTGTGTAAATCGTGTGAAATTTCACGCACATTTTCTTGAATTTTTTGTATTTCAGTAAAATAAAAAATAGTGTTTGTTTGATTTGTTTGGTTGTCAGAATCCATTCGACGTCCAAGAGCAGATAGATTTGAACTTATAGAATCATGCAGCTCTCTAGAGATTCTACTTCGTTCATTTAATAAACCTTGTAAGTATTTTGTGAGTGAATTTTGTTTTTCTTCTAGTAATTTTTTTTCTAATTCAACAGATTGTATTTTAGAAGAAAATAAATCCCTGTGAAGTATTAAAAGTACTGTAAATCCTTCAAAAACAATGATCCAACGGAAAGTCATTAGTTGGTTGTAAGAAGCGAGCGAAAGCGGTAGCAATGAGAAAAATACGGTGAATATTAGTGTGAACATAAAAAGCATTAAGAAATAGAGTGCTTTTGGAGATTTATTCTTTTTGTACGTATGGAAACAAAATCCAATCATCATAATCGGATAAAATACGATGACTAGATTGCTTATTTTATAGAGTATAAGCGGGTAATTTGGCCAGTAAAAGAATGCAGTTTGATTTATTAGTATGGAAACTAAGGACAATAGAATTTTTATTTTAATTATTTTATGTAGTCTAGGGTAGTTTTGTTTTATTTCAAAAAGTTCAAATAATATCATCCATAAGCTGCTAAATGTGACTGTAATAAAATAATACATGGAAAAATAACCTTCTAAAAGGTAATTAGCTGGAAGCACTGTTCGGAATAAGCCGTTGGAAATGATTAAAATTCCAAAAAGACTAAGGATATAAAATGTATAATAAATATGGACTTTTGATTTAAAACTAATTCCTGTAATTATTCCTAGAAAAAATAGCACACCTATAATTCCGTAAATTATGCCATATTGAATTTCATCATTTCTAGTGTGAATTAAATATTCGTTTGATTCGTATATTGAAATTGGCAAGTTTGGGGTTGCAAATGTTTTATTAACTCTTATGTAACAGGTGTAATTTTTGTTTTTGGTTAAGTGAAAAATAAATATTGGATATCTGGAAACGAATTGTTTACTCGAGGGATTTTTTAGTCCTTGATTACCTAGGTTGTATATTTTGTTTTTTTGCTTTATGTATAGCGTAAAGTCTTCGATTAGTGGGTATTGACTTTCTAAATAATAGCGCCCACTTTTGTTACACTTTAAGGTAAACTTTAACCACCAAATATTTTTATCAAATGGTTTTTTAAATCCATTTGGGCTTACTTTTTTCCAGTGTTGCGAGGATAATTGAACAATAGAATCTATGTTAAAACTGTTTGTTTTTACGGATGTAGAATATAGATCAGCGTTTACTGTTTTTTTAGTAAATATTTTATCTAATACAATCGTGTTTCCAAATCCAAGTATTGGGAAACAACTCACTAGTATAATAATTAATATTCTAAACACTTGACTTAATTTTTTACCGAAAGTAGGTAGAAAATTTAGTTTTAATATACCCACTATATGGGTAGATTATACCAATTGTAATGGTCTAATTTTGACAAAAAATATTTAATCATGAAAAAAATATGTTTAGTTTTATTGTCCGTTGTAGGGATTTCCTTTTGTGGACAAAGTAAGGTGTTGACTGTTAGTAACAACACTAATTCACCAGGTCAGTATACAGATTTGCAGGCCGCTTGTGATGCTGCAGCGGATTATGACACCATTTATATACATGCTTCCGAAAAAGCGTATGATGCGGTTAATGTTAAAAAACCTTTGGTTTTAATAGGTGAAGGAGCACTGCCAAATCAGCAAGTGTTGTGGGGTACCAATGTCTCTTCCATTACTTTTACGCATGACATTGGTTCAGACCTTCCATCGTCTGGTTCTAGAGTGTATGGAATACATGCTACTTTTCAGATTGGCGTAGATAAAAGTAATAAAGGAATCAGTGGTATTGTGTTTGAAAGATGTAGAGGAGGTATAAATAGTAATCCAGGGGTTTATATTTCAGGATTATCGATTCATCAGTTTATTGGAGGTATAGGAAGTAATATGTATTTGATAAATGCAATTATTTCAAATTCGATTTTAAGTAGTTTTTCAATTGGATATTATTCTTCAAACAATATAATTCGGAATTGTATTTTGTCAAGTTATCCTCAAATTTATGGAGCGCTTGTAGCGAACAACATTTTTTATCAGCCAAATTCAAATGGAAATTTTAATGCTGAGAACACAACATTTACGAATAATGTATGTTATTTTTCAGATAATCCATTTCCTATTCAAATTGCTAAAAACGTTACCTATACAGGTAACATCGTTGATAAAAATCCTAAATTTGTTCAACCCGCAACTGCTGCAGAAGTTTCAGGTTATCAAACTTATACAGCGACACCCTTTGCAAATTTTACTTTATCTGCAGGATCTCCTGCATTGACATTAGGTACGGATGGAACACAAGCGGGTATTTATGGTGGTCCAACACCATGGTTAGATGGTGGAGAGGGAGTTTATCGATACTTTGCTATGCCAAGTCAAGTACCATATGTCACGGATATGGATATTTTGAATACTGCTATTCCTTTGAACGGGACATTAAACGTAAAGATTAAGGCTAAGACACAACAATAATCAATAATTTTTAAATTAATTAATTGATTATGAGATACTTAGTTTTTATTGTTTGTATATTGTTAAGCCTAAACCTTTTTTCACAGAATGTTGTTTCTGGAGAATATTTTTTTGATGTGGATCCACAAATTGGGAAGGGGAAGGCGTTTGATTTTGTTGCAAGTACAAGTGTCAGCAAGACCTTGGATATTCCGACAACAGATTTAACTCCAGGTTTCCACAATTTATTTGTGCGCGTAAAGAATTCCAAAGCAGTTTGGGGTCACTCGGAAGGAAGGTTGTTTTATATTTTATCTACGCCAACAACGGTAGTTACAAAAATTGTTTCTGCGGAATGGTTTGTAGATAAAGATCCTGGAATTGGAAAAGGGACATCGTTTGTTTTGAGTCCGGATCAATCTTCCTCGCTATTGAATGTTACTACCAAAACATTGACGGAAGGATTCCACAATTTATTTGTTCGCGTAAAGAATAATACAGGAGTTTGGAGTCATTATGAAGGAAGGTTATTTTATGTTTTACCAACTTCAATCACTACTACTTCTAAAATTGTTTCTGCGGAATGGTTTGTTGACCAAGACCCTGGAATTGGAAAGGGTACAGCGTTTGTTGTAACTTCGGATCAACCATCGTCCTTATTAGATGTTTCTACTCAAAAAATTGCGGCTGGTTTTCATAATTTATTTGTGCGTGTAAAAAATAGTGCAGGAGTTTGGAGTCATTACGAGGGGAGGTTATTTTATGTGATGCCTGCGTTCGTAAAGCAAGATACCAAAATTGTCTCAGGAGAATGGTTTGTAGATAAAGATCCTGGTATTGGAAAAGGAAAAATCATTCCATTTACAGCAGTCAACACTCTGAGTGAAGTACTTGACTTGGCTTCAGTCGGTGTAAAGGATGGGGCACATAATTTATTTATTCGTGTGGTAAATGATAAAGGAGTTTGGAGTCATTACGAAGGACGTAAATTCCTGGTTTGTAAAGATCTAATGCAGCAACCAATCTTGGAAGTTACTGCTCAACTATGTGCGGGGGACACACTGCATTTAACAGGTAAGCCTGTAGTAGGCGCAACAAGTTATTATTGGAAAGGACCAAATAGTTTTACCAAAACTGGATTAAAGGTAGAGCAATTCAATGTGGATACCCTGCAATCTGGAACGTATACCTTGTATGCAGTGCGAACAGGTGGGACCGCTTGTGATACAAGTAGTGCTAGTATTTCCGTGCTTGTGAAACCTTTACCAAAAGTTTCTTTTTCTTTATATAGTCCTATTTGTGATACAGTAAAAAGTGTTGTGTTAAATGGAGGAGTTCCAACAGGAGGAACCTACGATGGGAAACAGGTAAGCAATACTACTTTCAGTACCTTGAATAAGGCAGGTAGTTATACAATAAATTATACCTACCAGGCTAAAAATGGTTGTAATTCGCAAGCTACTTCAACAATAGAAGTTTTGAATTGTACCCAAAGTTCGGTGGATGAGGGTACAATTTCTGGGATACACATTTTTCCAAATCCAACTTCTGATTTCTTACATGTTAGTACTCTGGATCCATCTCTATTGCATGGTACAATCCAAGTATCGGATGTTTTAGGTAGATCATTAGTTCATTTGCAAGTGAATGGTGTTAGTACAACTATTTCGTTACGAAAATTAGGTGGTTCAGGTGTTTACTTGGTGTATGTGCATGATTCACAAGGTGTTTTTGTACAATTTACACAAGTAGTTCTGCAGGATTAAACCTATTTTCAAACTAAATTTTCACTAGTAATTGAATTCAAAAGCTGTTCTCTAAAGGGACAGCTTTTTTTGAAATATACCCACTATCTGGGTATATATGCGCAGTTTTTAAGGTCTACATTTGGTTGCTATAAATTTAGAAATATGAAAAGAAAAGTTTTTGGAGTCCTTGCTTGTATGGGCTTAACATTCTTGGGACATGCCAAGGTATTGACAGTAAGTAATAATGTTGCTTCTCCGGGGCAATATACCGTATTACAAACAGCATGTGATGCAGCAGCGTCCAATGATACGATTTACATTCATGGTTCGGAAACTAGTTATGGTGAAGTAAGTATTACAAAGCCTTTGGTGTTGATAGGTACAGGCGTAAATGCGCAAAAACGCTTTAAATTTTCTTCAAGTATAGGTAGTATTAACTTAGGTTGGAATGCCAGTACTACTCAGAATGGTGGAGGGAGTAAAATTTTTGGTTTAGATATTAGTTCAATTTATATCAATGATTCCCCAAATTCAAGTGGTATCAAAAACGTGTTGATACAAAGAAATAGAATATCAATGATAAATGTATCAGGAGGTCGTGTTGCTACAAATATTAACATAAACAATAACGTGATTCAAAATGTATCTATTTATGGTAAAAGTGTTTATCTCAAAAATAATGTGATACTTGGAGGGGTTTCAGGAGGGGAAAAAGACTTTGTTGGGACATTGGTCGTAGCACATAATGTCATTTATGGTGCTTGTGATATGAGAAGAGCATCTATTTATAACAATATTTTTTATTCTTCCAGTTCTGAAGTTTTTCAGTATTGTCAGTACACGAGTATCACGCGTAATTTGGTAATTGGAAAAATCAATTATACGAATGCTAATATTGTTTTTGGAACAAATACGGGTGGTGAAAATATTTTAAATGAGGACCCTTTATTCATTGATGTAAATACAAATCTTGCATCCTATTCTTATGCTTATCCAGCTACAGGACCTTTTGCCGATTACCATTTAGGTACAGGTTCCCCAGCAATTGGTGCTGGTATAGGCGGGGTAGATTTAGGCATATATGGAGGAGACACGCCGTTTTTTGAGGGAACTTCCGAAGATGGTCGTAACCGTTATTTTCCGATGCCAGCTATTCCTGTGATGTTGGACATGAACATTGTTAATTCATCGGTGTTAAAAAACGGCAAGATAAAAGTAGAATTTAAAGCACGTAAACAAGATTAGTATGTTAAAGTACATTTTTGTTTCTTTTAGTGTGCTATTTTTCAATGCATTACTTTTTGCTCAAAATTTGACATCTGGGGAGTATTTCTTTGATACAGAACCAGGAAACGGGAAAGCGCAAACATTTAGCTTTGTTTCAGATGCGCAAGTTTCAGGTAGTATTGAGTTAGATATTAGCACGTTATCACCAGGGTTTCATTTTTTATATACCCGTTTAAAAAATAACGCAGGTGTTTGGAGTCATTACGAAGGACGATCTTTTTATATTTTAGAAAATTCTACGTATACGACATTTGATCCACAGCCGAATTTGGTGCAGGGAGAATGGTTTCTAGATACAGATCCAGGGAAAGGTAAAGCGACTGCATTTAGTTTTGCATCTACAGGTGAAGTAAGTAAGTCATTAGATATCGATTTAGCGAATTTATCCGAAGGATTTCATCAACTATTTATTCGTGTAAAAGCAGAAAATGGGCGATGGAGTCATCACGAAGGTAGAATGTTTTATGTGATTGAGCCTTCGAAATATACGATGAGTGATGATCAACCGATGCTTTCTGCTGCGGAATATTTTATGGACAAAGATCCAGGTTTAGGAAAGGGTAAACCGATTTCTCTTTTACCTGCTGATTCCGTTTCCATGCTTACAGATTTAGATGTTAGTAATTTAACAGAAGGACCGCATACATTGAGTGTACGTGTACGAAATAGTAAAGGAGTTTGGAGTTTGTACGAACAACGTTCCTTCTATATTATTGAATCAACACCAGTGCTTCCTATTGTAAATACTCAATTGAAAGCATATGAATGGTATGTTGATAAAGATCCTGGATTTGGTAAGGGGAATAAATTAGCAATAGCCTTGACGGATACTTTGCTTACTACGGTAGATTTATCTATGTTGAACTTAACAGATGGTGCACATTTAATGTACATACGTGTTCAAAATACGTTAAATCAATGGAGTTTAATGGAGACTAGAAAGTTTACCATTTGTTCTAATGTATTGTCACAACCTGAAATTACAAGCAAATCACAAGTTTGTTCTGGAGATACACTTAATCTGGCTGGTAAATCGGTGCTTGGCGCATCTACTTATTTCTGGAAGGGACCAAATAATTTCTCAGGAGCAGGGTTAAAATTGGTTGTTCCGGATATAAGTGAAATGTATACTGGGGAATATACTTTATATGTAGTTCGTGCAGGAGGAACAGGTTGTGATACGAGCAGTTCCAATGTTTTGATTACGGTACTACCATTACCAAATGTTTCTTTCACTTTTGACCTCTCTGTTTGCGATACCGTAAAAAGTGTACCATTGACAGGTGGAACTCCTGTAGGAGGAACGTATACCGGAGAGTTTGTAAGTAATAACACTTTTAGTTCTTTAAACAATGCTGGTAGTTTTGATCTATATTATACGTTTAGCGATAAGAATGGTTGTTTTTCAGAGGCTTCTTCATCCATAGAAGTGTTAAATTGCGATCAGACTTCACTGAATGATATCTCTTTATCAACGATAAATGTATATCCAAATCCAACTACTGATTTTCTTAATTTAAGTTCGAATGGTAAGTCTCTTTTAGATCACTCTGTTCATATATCCGATATTTTAGGTAGAGACTTATATACAGAGAAAATAACAAATATGAACCCGCAGATTTCTCTGAAAAAAATAGGCGGTTCTGGAGTTTATTTAGTGTACATATATGATCAGTTAGGAATATTAATCCAATGTACACAGGTAGTACTATCCGAGTATTAAACTATAAAATTATGGTTACATCTTTTAGAATTTAAAAAAGTGACCACATATAAATAACATTTAAAAAAATATGAAAAAGAGATACAATTTACAAAAATCAATGTCGATTTTGATGTTTTCGATCGCATTGCTTTTCGCTACGTCTTGTGAGAAAGAAGTAATTAATAACCCGAATAATTCCGGCGGTACGACAGGAAATACTAGTGGTACGACGGGAAATAATACGGGCAACACAGGAAATAATTTTAATCCTTATGGGATTTGGCAAAGGTATGGTTCACCGAAGGGATACAACACTGATTTAGCAGTTGGTAATATTCCTGGAGAATCAGCGAATAGAGTGTATATGTGTGAGCATCCTGGTTCTCCATCTGCAGGATTATATAAAGGATATATCTCAGGAAATATTATTACTTGGGATCCGCAATATGGCTTACCGAATGCTGAATTTAAGCAAGTTGGAAATTACATGACTTTGTATTTTAACGTTGGTTTACCGGAAGACGCAGGGAAGTATCAAAGAGGCGTTTGGACAAATACATGTGGTGAATTAGGTTCTAACGGTGCTTCAGGTACAACAGGAAATGTTATGTTTTGGACTGCTTCCGATTTAGGATGTGGGGATATCCAAGTTACCATTGATGGAATCTCTGAATCCATAGGTTATTATTACAGCTCAATTCCTACATGTGGAGCATCCGGTTGCGCAAATTTCACCTTACCTGTTGGTGTATATAATTATACAGCAAGTTGCAGTAGTTTTACTTGGAGTGGTTCTATCAACTGTACGAAAAATGGGTGTAGTAAAATGCAATTAACAAATTAATAATAAGTTGATAGATAGGAGAATGCGTGATAATACATAAATTCAAATGGGTTCGATTTATGATTGTCTATTTTAAATTAATTTTTTAGAACCCAAATTAATTTTTATTGAAATGAAAATAAGTTTTTTAGCATTAAGTAGTTTTATTTTATCACTTCTTTTAGTGCAATGTGTTGTGACTAAACCGCTTGATTTCTCAGAGGTTAGTGTAGCAGAAGAAGGTGGGTTAAAGTTTAGTAAAATTAGTAATGAGAGTGATTTTGTTATCGGTCCAAATGTCTTGACAAGTAGTTATATGTCAGTGAGAGGTAAAGTGAAAACGATTCGCTGGTATGCTGCTCCATTTATAGGCTTGTCTGCTGATGGGAAAAGTATAGGATTTATTTCAAATAAAGGGAATGTCCATAATATCCATATTAAATCAACCGTTGGTGGTTCAGCTTTGGTACAAAGAACGTATAAAGGTGGTTGTTTTGATTTAGCATTTTCACACGATGGTAAAAACATTTGTTTTAGTGACAATTCAGAAGGGAATCAAAATGTATATACCATCAATGCCAAAGAAGGTTCTGCGATTCGTCAAATTACCTCGGGTTCCAATGGAGAATTAGGAGCGATTTTTTCCTATGATGATAAAACGATCTTTTTTACAAAAGAAGAAAAATCCTATGTGCAAAATCCACAGGCACCAAATTCTCCACAAACTACTTCCCGTTATTACATTTGGGGGTATAGTGTAGAGACTTCTATGTTGACACAATATACGGAAGGTTTTACGCCTTGTCCATTTCCCGATGGAAACAATTTGTTGATTACTAGAAGTAATAGAGAAACAGGGAATGGAGAAATTTGGTTAATTGATATTGTAAAAGGAATTGAGACGCAAATTTTAGCAATGCCGGACAAAAGTTTTTCTAGTCCTGATCTTTCTCCGGATGGAAAAACAATAGTTGTGGTTGGCGTTACATCAGAGTCAAAAACGAGAAGTATGAATCTGGATTTATACACAATTAAATTAGATGGAACAGGTTTAACTCAATTAACCTTTCACCCTAGTCATGATACATCGCCGAAATGGTCGAACGATGGCAGTGAGTTATTTTTTATCTCTGCTAGAGGATCATCCAATTATGGAATTTGGAAAATGGATTATAAAAAACAACAGTAAATAATCGTATATGTTTAAAATAATTTCAACACTATTTTTTGTAGTAGTTTACACTAGTGTTTTTAGTCAATTTGTTGGTAATGAGCAACAAGTAAATGAAAGTAATAATAACAGCAATAAATCTGTAAATAAAACTACCGATGATGGTGGGATTTGGAGGTCTCGTGGTTATTTTGCAATCAGTCGTGTTAAACCTATTGGGATATTAGCAACGAAAGTAAAGTCAACCACTCTTTATTTTAATGATATATATGCTCAAAAAACAGGTTTCGGAGCAGAAGATGGTTATGGACTTGAGTTTGGAAAATTATATTTTTTACATAATCTTGCGTTTCCAAATAATACCACCCTACCAGAAAATATGATGTTAGGTATAAATGCAAATTTCATTAATATTTCATTCTTTAAATACAATTGGAATCGGGTAGGTGATTT
>JBIIKZ010000008.1:0-63728 GCA_044232905.1 Crocinitomicaceae bacterium | reverse complement strand
CCCAGAAGTAGCATTTTTGACAGATGCACTAAATTCTATTTGAAAAGACTTTAACGCTTTCATTTTAGTAGAAAGTTTATCGAGAATTCCTTGTGCTTTTGGATCAGAATCTTTGGTTTGAGCTATGGCTGGAATGCTGAATAATAAACAAAATATAAAAAAGTATTTCATAATGTTAAATTTAGGTGCAAATATCACAAATTGTGCCAAATATTTAGTAAAAGACGAAGATTTTTTTAGCAGTATTTTTAGAATTTATCCTTTATCAATTCTTTTTCCCTGAAAATATTTTTTGATATGGTGAAATTTAGAACACTGATAACTGATTCTTTTAGATGGTATTTACATTCATAGAACCTTATTATTTCTAAGTATTTAATTATTTGATTTTTGGTTATTTAGATACTTTATTTAATATTCATTCAGTTAGTATAACTACGCTAATTATTTTATAATCAATGAATAGTAATTATACGCGATTTCATTTTGAAATACAAAACAAACTGGTTTACTATTTAATTTTGTTTGAGATTGAATGCTTAAAATGATGCAAATTAATAACCTTCTTAAAACCAACAATTCGATTAAAATTTCATTTTTATTCATTTGGTGTTTTTACACCTCTTTATATGGAGCTACCTGGTATTCAGATGCAATCGGTGGCAATCCGAATGATTTAACTAAATGGTGGTCTAAATCTAATGGAACCGGTAACCACCCTTCCGGATTTTTAGACGCTAATGATATATTTTATCTAAAATCTGGACATGTATATGTTACAATCAATACTTGGAATATTGGAGGTACACTACAGGTTTATGGAGAGTTAACCATTCAATCTTCGAATTTCATAAAGGGATTGGTGATTTATAATAAAGGGATTGTATTTGGTAATGCTCAAACTTCCATTTTGGATTCAAGTGTTGGAGGTTTGTTTTCAGTAAATGATGGTGGGAAATATGTTTTTAATCATTCTACACCAAATAATTATAAAACTCTTTTTGCGGGGAAAGAAATGTTTGGTTCGATAAGTATTCTTGAATTTCAAGAATTTGAAAAAACTAATGGTGCTTTTTCCTTGTGTATAGAGAATTCTTCCTGCAATTTTGGAAATGTTTCTTGGAACATACAGTCCGGTAATACTGCATTCAATTTGAATTATAATTCTCGGAAAAACAGAGAAATTTCAGGGGATTTTAACGTAATTAAAACAGGTTCGTATGGTAGTTTGACGTGGTGTAATAATAACGAGGTAGCAAAATTAACGATACAAGGTAATTTTATTCAATCTGGTGGTAGTTTTTTCCTGCAACGAATGTCCATAGGAAGTGATAGCTGTACGTTAATAGTAAAAAAAGATTTTATATTACATGCAGGTATTTTTGATTTAGGTGTTTCTGAAAATTTTAACGCAAGTTTGGAATTGGAAGGAAACTTCACGATGAATAATGGTAAATTCTATCGTAGTTGTTTACATCCAAAAAAGGAAGTTTTTGTAGAATTTAAAGGTGTAAAAAATCAAATATATTCATATTTAGCAGGTGATTTTAGCACAAAAAACATCGCATTTTTAATCTATAACGGTGCAAGTTTGTTGTTAGGAAGTAATATATGTATTGAGCATATCCTTACTATAAACGAAGGTGGAACTTTAATTACTCCAAATCCTTTTTTTGTTTTTGGTGTAGGTACTTGTTCTTTTGTTCATGGGGCTAAACTAAAGGTTGGACATCTTGAAGGGATAGTTTTAAATGAAGTAAAAGGTGCGATACAAACTTCAATTCGTCTCTTTCATTCGGATATAATTCTTGAATATAATGGATTATCGTTTCAAAAAACAGGGGATGCTTGTAATTTTGTAGCTACTTTAATTTTAAATAATTCGGTTGGAATTGAGTTATCTCAAGACATAACAATTACAAACGGGGGATCATTAGTCTTACTGAAAGGGTTTCATGATTTAAATGGAAAAGTATTAACCATAGGAACTTCTCCAAACGAGAATAAGTTAATTTATGAAGAAGGTGGGTTGTTTTCTAAAAATAATCAGGGTTTTTTAAGAAGATGGATGTCAAACGTTGTTATTTCAGAAACTTCAGTTAATAATTATGGGTTTTTCCCATTTGCGAAATCAACAGGACAAATTGGTTTTGTAAAGATTAGTTCTTCAGATTCTATTGTTGGTGGTGTTTTATCCATTGCTCCTATTTTTGATAAGGATACTGAAATTAACTGTAGATATAAGGATGGACCTAATTCCATAGCTAAAGTTCAAAAAGCATTTTCATTCAGTATAATTGAAAATTCTCTTACATCAGGCAACCGTATTACGCTGGAATATACATGCGGTAATTTAAAGTCCTCGGGAACTTTAGTTTCATCCTATTGTTTGGCCACATATTCAATTTCGGGAGTTTCAAATTTAGGTATGCATAACTTGACTTTAGGGAATTTACAACAGCCTAAAGTAAGTAGATCTTTTGCAAATGCGCAAGAAATTATGCCAAGTTGTACATTTGTACTAGGTACTTACGACTCTTTAGCTTCATTAAAATTACAATGTAATTTGGGTGGCGTAAAATCTATCGGACCAACAGGAGAGTATACAAGGTTGACAGATGCTTTAGTTGCTATTTCTGAAAATGGGTTGAATACTTCATTAGTGCTTGAATTACAATCTACTTATACGTCTACTGCTGAGATATATCCCCTAAAATTGAATTCTTTTTTCTGTTTAGGCGCAGCAAATACGATTTTGATTCGTCCAGCATTGGATGCTAAAGAACTAGTAATTAGTAAGTCAATTGATAATTCGATTTTTCATTTTAATCAAGCAGATTTTATAACCATTGACGGTCGACCAGGTAGTTTAGGTGAAACCTCGCAATTAATAATACGAAATACGAATACTCTAGGTAATAGTATTTTGTTTTCAGCTGGTGCTACTTATAATTCACTCAAATATTTGATATTAGAAGGAAGTCAAACAAATATTTCTCGCGGTGTAATTGAATTCTCTTCATTTTTTGGCACATCAAATTGCTATGATTCAGTCATAAACTGCACGATTCAGAATGCAACTGGGAAATCCATTTCAAATGCTATATATTCAAAAGGGGATGGTATTCTTAAAAAAAACGAATACATTTATATAGCTATAAATAAATTAGTTAATTGTATTTCTTCTGGTATTTTTTTGGATGTATTTAACCAAACTTGGATTATTTCGGATAATCATTTTTATCAAACAAGTGCTTTTAAACCCTCATCAACGGTTTACGGTATCCATATTGTAAATGAGGGGAGCGGTTACATTATAGAACGAAATTTTATTGGCGGTCAGACCACAAATTGTAATGGTAATACCTATTGTTTAAATACAAGTAAAAATCATTATTTTCCAATTTATGTATCTATTACAAGTGTTTCCAATACAACGATTATTCAAAACAACACGATACGAAATATTCTTTTAATGAATACTGATGGAGCTTCTGATAATCCAGGAGTTTTTACAGGTATATATGTTTCAAGTACTCAATTATCAAGTTTAATATCAGTTCGTGGAAATACTATTGGAGATACAACTTCTATCCCTACTAGAGCTATAAAGGTTATGTCCAATATTTCAGGTGCTTTAATACAAGGGATTTTGATAAATAATAACGGATCAACAGTTGTATATCAGAATTTTATTGGCAACTTTTCAACTTCCAACCTAGCAACGAATGGGTATACCTTTTATGCAATACGAACCATGGGAAAAGGTGATTGTACGATTAAATCCAATAAAATCGGCAGTAAAATCTATCCAAAAACAATTCAAATTGGAGGTACTGAAACCACAACAGGTATCTGTTTATTTTATGGTATTCATAACACGAATTTAGGGGAGCTAACAATCACCGATAATGAGATTCTAAATTGTGCAGTTTATGGTTTGGGAGGTTCTCAAATCTATGGTATATATAATATATCAAATACTTCTAATGTCAAAATATTACGGAATAAAATTGCTTATTTAGGAAATTTGGCGCAAAATGGAGAAAGTATTAATGCTTTGACAATAGGTATATATCAAGAGGCAGGAGTGAAAAACAGTATTGAAAATAATAGTATATTTTCTTTCGATGTCAAAAACGGATTTTTTAAAGGTATCTATTTAAATAATACCAAAGGAAATACATTTATAACTTCTAATATAATAGGAAGTTATAATACCAACACTATTCAAATAGCATCCAAATCAAAATGTAATTCATTTAATACAAACGTGCTAAATAATCATGGAGGTATAGTAATCGGTTTAAATTGTTCAAATTGTTTTCTTGTAACGAATGAAATACGTGCAATAGAATGTGTTGGGAATTTAGATTATGTTGTTGGTGGCGTGGTTGTTGGTAATTCGAGTAACCCTATAGTAAATTTATCGGATAACATCATCGAGAATATAGGATGTTCAAATAATGGATTGTTTTCAAGTGAAATTCTTGGTGTTTATCATGGAAGTACTACGATAAATAGCAGTACTATGAAAAAAAATAAAATTCGTTATTTGTTTAATTTAAATTCATACTTACCAGTTATTTACGGGGTTTATGACGTTTCTAATAACCATCGAATTATCAATAATTTTATATCAATAAAAAATTCTAATAGCGATAGTACTTTTTCAAACGCTGTTACACTGAATGGTTTAAAATTTCAAAGTGGCTCTAGCGATAATAATATTTGTGTTTACTATAACACGATAGAAATAGGGGGGACTCAAATCCATGGAGTTGCAAATTCGCACACCATTTTTCAAAATTCTTCGGATGAGAGTGTAACGATTAGCTATATAAATAATATATTTCAAAATGCTCGAAAAGGAGGGAGTGGTAAACATTATAGTTATTATGGAAATTCGACATTATCTAAACAAAATTTTCGAAATAATTATTTTACAGCACCAAATCCAGAAAAGTTTGCATTTGTGATTTCAGACTTTTCAATAAATGAAATGTTGTCATTTTTGAATTCTAATGATAATCAATCTTGTAAAGTTTCATTGTCTTCATTTATAATAGATAAAGATGGAGCTTTAAACGAAATGTCAACCTTATCACCAACAGAAGATTTACATGAAGAATTAGATTGTTCAGAGGATATAAATGGAATGATTGGAAACAGGAGTATTGCTACTTTAACCAATCATATGGGGTGCAATGAGGGACCTATTGATGTCTTTTATTCGTTGAGTTCAGATGCAAATAGTACGGCAGATAACGTACTTAATTGGAACACAAAACGAGATGGTACAGGTGTTTGTCCGAATGATTTTAAACAAGAAGAAAGTTTATTTGTTATTCAATCAGAGCATAAATATCAACTTTCCTCTACTTGGACAGGAAATGTAAAAAGTTCTGTAGTGATTGATTCTGGTGGGGTATTAGATTTACATGGACAAAAATTGTCTACATGGAAAAAAATAGAAATCCAAGGGGATGGTATATCTAATTCTGGTGTAATTATTAATAGTTCTAATACTCCTACGATTTGTAATATACCCATACTGTTAAAGGCTGATGCTAGTATAAATTCTATTGGTATTGGAGACGTATCTTTTTCAGGAGGTTTTTCGAATGGCGAATATTTACTCACGTTTGATGGTGTTTCGGATATAAACGTACAGACATTACCAATAATTGGATTGGGTAATATTCAAAAAAAAGGGGAAGGTAAACTGTATTTAAAAAACCAAAATACCTTTTCTGGAAAAATGATCATCGACAAAGGGATCGTAAATGTGCAACATTCCGATGCTTTTGGAGGAAAAGTTGGTGGGGTAATAATTCAATCTGGTGCAACGATAGAATTACAAAATGGTATTTCGATTCAGGACTCCTTATGGATTCAAGGAAATACTGATTCGGAAATGGATGCTTTACGCAATGAACAAGGTGAAAATAGTTGGGATGGTACCATAACATTGAATTCTAATAATGTGCATATTAATGCGAAAGTTGGAACATTAAATCTTTCTGGACAACTAATTCATAATGCGATCAATCTCATATTAGATGGAGAAGGTAAGATTATAACTGGAAGTATTTGTGGAAACGGAAATGTGATTAAAGATGGTGTTGGTACATTAATATATAGTAAAACTAATACCTATGGTGGTTTTACAAAGCTATTAAAGGGAAAGATAGAATTAGCTGCGCCACAAGTATTCGTGAAAAATGATATTGAGCTAGTTGGCGGTGTATTGGATGCAAAAGGTTATGCTATTAAAACACTTGGTAATTGGATAAATAACGGTGCTGTTTATATAGCTGGAAAGAATAACGTAACGTTATGTGGAATAAATACTACTATTTCAGGTGCTATAAAGCATGTTTTTTACGATTTAAATATCAATACACCTATTCGTTTAGATGGGAATGTTAAAGTACAAAATACCTTATGTTTAGGTTCCAGTTTGTTTTTAGAAAACTATAATTTAGAAATGGATTCGTCAGCTACTATTGTTGGATATAGTAATACTTCATTTATAGTTACAAATTCTTCAGGGAAATTAATTCGAAAAAAAATTGGAAAGAATTCTAATTTAGATGCACAGATATTCCCTGTCGGTTTTTCTCAAAATGAACTAGATTATACACCTTGCCGTATAGAAAATAGTGGTGTTACAAACGATTTTAGTGTTCGTATGGGCAAGGAAAGATTAGAAAATGGTTACGAAGGGGAACCAAAATCGGATCATGGTGTAGACAGAACATGGTATCTTTCTGCGAGCGGTGAAGGGTATATTACAAATATAACTTTACAATGGTCGAGTGCTCGAGAACAACCTAATTTTTCACGTTTAAATTGTCATATTGGACACTATAATGGTGTTTCATGGGATACTAATTTGGAGGAAACGGTTGCAACTAAAATTAGTGATAATGTTTTTAATTTATCTAGATCTAATATCCGGTCATTTTCTCCATTTGTTGTAGAGGATGCTACCGCATTACCAATTCGTTTAGTGTATTTTAATGCAATTAATGAAAGCCAAAAAGTACGATTAGAATGGGAAACGGCTTCTGAATATAACAATGATTTTTTTTCAGTTGAAAGATCGCAAGATGGACAAATATTTGAGCTTCTATTTACAAAAAAGGGAAGTAAGGATAGTAAAACAACGTTATTCTATAATGCATATGATATGTCTCCTTTAAATGGAGTAAATTATTATCGTCTAAAGCAAACCGATTTCGATGGAAAATACACGTATTCGGATTTAGTTTCCTTGAATTTTGATCTAGGGATAGAAACTAAACTTAACATTTATCCCAACCCGATTTCAGGAAATTTTATCCAACTAAAATATACTTCTGAAATCAAACAAATTGTTCAAATACAAATTTTCAACTTGAACGGAGAATTGCTTGATGAGGAATTTTTTTGGATGGAAAAAGGAATAAACGTACGAACTCATCCAATTTCGTTTATAACTTCTGGAATTTACATTTTAAAGCTTGGAAATGAAACTATTGGATACGAAATTTTAAAAATAACAAAGGAGTAGTTTAACTCATTTAAAGATTTAAATAAAATAGCTCAATATTATCATTAAAAATAGATTATACTTATTTAGAATAATCCTTTTACCTTTAAGAACTCGTCAAGTGATTCTATATCAGAAAATAAAACTTCACGTGCTTTACTTCCCTGGAATACTCCAATTATATTAAATGCTTCTAGTTGATCAATAATTCTACCAGCGCGATTATAACCTAATTTTAATTTTCGTTGTAGTAAACTTGCAGATCCTTGTTGATGCATTACCACAATTCGCGCTGCATCTGCAAACATTGGGTCAATATCACCAAGATCAAATTCTTTTGATTCAGCTCCTTCTCCAACATATTCTGGTAATAATAATGCGTCAGGATAAGCCCTCTGATTTCCAATAAAAGCACAAATTTCTTCTACTTCCGGAGTATCCACAAAACCACATTGTAAACGAATCATATCCTGCCCAGTGGAAATTAGCATATCCCCACGTCCGATCAATTGATCAGCACCAGAAGAGTCTAATATAGTACGAGAATCTATCTTGGAAAGAACACGGAATGCAATACGCGCAGGGAAGTTTGCTTTAATCATACCAGTAATAACATTTACCGAAGGTCTTTGAGTAGCTACAATTAAGTGTATACCAATAGCACGAGCCAACTGTGCAATACGAGCAATAGGGTGTTCTACTTCTTTTCCAGCTGTCATAATTAAATCTGCAAACTCATCAATTAATACAACGATATATGGTAAGTAACGATGTCCTTTTTCAGGATTTAATCTTCGTGCAATAAATTTCGTGTTGTATTCTTTAATCGTACGGACTCCTGCATCTTTCAATAATTCGTAACGTTCATCCATCTCAATACACAAGGAATTCAACGTTGCAACTACTTTCGAAGTATCCGTGATAATCGCTTCTTCTTCTCCTGGTAATTTCGCTAAAAAGTGTCGTTCGATCTTGTTGTAAAGTGTTAGCTCAACTTTCTTCGGATCTATTAATACAAACTTAACTTGCGCAGGATGCTTTTTATATAAAATAGAAATTAGAATTGCGTTCAGTCCAACTGATTTTCCTTGACCTGTAGAACCTGCAACTAACAAGTGAGGCATCTTTGTTAAATCAAAAGTATAGGTTTCATTGGTAATTGTTTTCCCTAGAACAACTGGCAGTTCGAAGTCTGAATTTTGAAATTTCTCGGAAGCAATTAATGAACGCATGGATACCATCTGTGGGTTACTATTTGGTACTTCAATACCAATTGTTCCTTTACCAGGAATCGGAGCAATAATACGAATACCAAGCGCAGATAAACTCAAGGCAATATCGTCTTCTAGATTTTTTATTTTAGAAATACGAACTCCTGGCGCAGGAATAATTTCATAAAGTGTAACTGTTGGTCCTACAGTAGCTTTAATTTTAGCGATATCGATTTTGTAGTGCGATAATGTTTCGACAATTCGATTCTTATTATCCTCTAATTCTTGTTTATTGATACTTACCTCTATATTACCCCAGTCGCGTAATAGATCAATCGATGGGAGCATATATCCAGAAAGATCTAACGTAGGGTCGTAATCCCCATATTCCTTCCGCAAATCATCTGTTTCTTCTTCCGATAGTTCTTCTTCATTTTCAGGTATTTCCACTTGAAAATCATCTGCAATCTCAAGTGTTGAAGGATGTTCATTACTTATAGGGATGAAAGAATTTTCTGGAATTTCTATAATAAAATCATCGTTTTGAATTGCTGAAATTGGAGCGATTGGTTGTGCAAACGTTTCAAAATCAACTTCTATTTCTTGAATGATATTGTTAGGTATGTCTTGTTTTATGTTTAAAGGAACAACTGTTTCTAATGCGTCATCTTCATCAAAGATTACAGGTTTACTTATAAATTCATTTTGGATATCTTCCTCTTTTATTGGGTTGATAATATGGATGTCATCCGGTGTAACGGTGCGTTTGATGCGTAATTTATTTTCGTATTCTTCTTCTGGAAGTTCTTCTTCTTCCGTATCTTCTTTTGTGAAATGTGTAATTAAATTAGCAAACATTTCTTGGAAATTAGGATTGTGTAAAATTACCAATACGACATACAATAAAACCAATATAAATACTAGTGTTCCAATTTCTCCAATCGTATATCGTAACCAATGGTTTATGTAATACCCAAAAGAACCTCCAACAAAATTGATGTAATTAGCAAGATATCCTAAAAAAATGGAAGACCAAACCATCCAAACAAGGGATTTTGCAGTTGTTTTTCGAATAGGTAAAAACTGAATGTTTGCTAATAATTTTAATCCGTATAGAAATATTAAAAATGGAATAACAAATGCTGCGACACCGAAACCATTAAAAATCAGTGTGTGTGAGGTCCATGCGCCTAATTTACCATTCCAATTAGCAACTTGTTGAATATTAGATTCAAAAATAAATGTAAAAAAACCTTTTCCAATAATTCTATTTTGATCCACTTGCCAAGTGAAAAGGTAAGATACACAAGCGAGTAAACAATAAAATGAAAGACAAATTAACAATGCACCTGTAATTGTGGAGGCACGTTTTTTATCCCAGCGTTGTGAGAATTTTTCTAGGACTGAAGCCTTTTCGCTAGTAGATTCACTTTCTACTTTTGGGCTACTTTTCTTTGTTTTTTTTGGTGCTTCAGAAATTATTTCTTCTTCACCTCTTTGAATATATTGATTCTCTAATGACATATCTCCGTATAATCTATCTTACGAAGATACAATCTGTATGTAGTTGAATTAGGTGTTTCTAAACGAAGTTTAAACACTGAAATGTTAGTTTGTTCAATGTTTATTTAATTATCCGTTCTATAAAGTCATCAAAGGAAATTATTTCATAGTCTTTCCCTACTGAAAAAAGTGAGTATGGAATTTCTTTTTCTTTAATTCCTTGAAGTGTATAGCAAAGTAAACCGTCTTCTGATTGAATGTAATATTTTACAGGTAATCCTTTTATTCCCGTTAATCCGCCAATGTATTTTGGATGGATGTTTTCTGCATAATACATAGCCATTGGAAGTTTAAAATTCGGGTGTGTTACCATGATTTTTTTAGCTTTTATTCCACAGAATCTTTTATGACCTCGACAGGATGTGAAATGGTATTTAGAGGGTGTTGTGTCTTCACGAATAGTTTGTTGAATAGCATATTTTTTACCTTTATATTCTAACAATACATATTGTTTTGAAAGTTGTAAATGACGAATTAATGTTTGTTTCCCCAAAGATAGATTTTCGCTGTCTGTTCGAACTAAAGTGTCATTAGTGAAAATGGTTGTAAATGAAATGAATTTTGGTTTTTTTGTTTCGGGATGTATCAATTCAACACTATACATTAATTCACCTTCAAATGGCTTGAAATTTTGAGCGTTTACGTGTAAGTAAGAAAGGAACATTGAAAATAATAAGATGAATTTCATAAAATGTGAGGTATTCGTGTATAAGTATTATTTTTGCAGCTATAGTATTCTTGAATTTATGTATAAAGATATAACTTTTCTCTTAAATCCATCCGAAATTACAGCAGGTACGCGTGGTGCTTCCCTTGGACCATTTGCTTTAATTACAGCTGCTCGCAAAAAAAGAAGTACGCTTTTTGGTCAATTTCCATTAGTGTGTATGGAAGATTGTAATAGTCTGTTAGATAAAGAGTCTTCATTTAGATATGCAAAAAATATAGATGGTTTATTAACCGTTTTTAAGGGACTTGATAGGCATATTTCGGAAATTTACAAAAGAAATAATTTACCTTTTTTATTGTCAGGTGACCATGGTTCTGCTGGTGGAACAATTGCTGCTATTCGTCATGCTTTTCCAGATAAAAAATTAGGAGTTGTTTGGATTGACGCGCATGGGGATATCCACTCGCCATATACTACACCTTCGGGAAATATGCATGGAATGCCACTTTCAACCTCTTTAAATGAAGATAATTTGCCATGTAAAGTAAATGATATATCTTTAGAAGAGAAGCTGTTGTGGGAGGAACTGAAAAAATTACATGGTATTGTCCCTAAGATTTTACCGGAAGATTTAGTATTTGTCTCCGTGCGAGATACCGAGGCGCAAGAAGATGCAATCATTGAAAGATTAGGAATTAAAAACTTTGCAGTTGCAGAAGTAAGAGCTAAATCTACCAGTGTAATTGTGGATGAAATTTTACATAAACTCACACATTGTGATTTGATCTATATATCTTTTGATGTAGATTCTATGGATCCTGAGGTTACGTCTCACGGAACTGGCACACCAGTAAAAGACGGTTTGTTACCGGATGAAGCAGATGCTATAATGCAAGGTTTAATTCGAAGTAACAAGATTTGTTGTATTGAGTTTGTAGAGATAAATCCGTGTCTAGACGAAAAGAAAAACGAAATGGCGGAAGTCGCTTTTGGCTTGGTTGAAAAATTGGTAGCTACCATCACAAAATAATTATGGAAAACAAAATAAAACAATTGTTAATTGAACAATCCGAACAATTATTTGGAACCAAAATCGAGGAAAAGTCAGTTCAATTTCAGTTGACACGAAAAGAATTTGAAGGAGATTTAACGTTGGTTGTCTTTCCATTTGCAAAATTATTAAAATCCTCTCCAATAGATGCTGCAAATAAGATTGGTGAGTTTCTCAAACAGCATATTTCAGATATTGCTAATTATAATGTGGTTCAGGGATTTCTTAATATAAGCCTTTCCTCGGAATATTGGAAAAACAAATTACACACGATAGATACAGATAATTCATTCGGTCGTGAAAAAGCAGATTCAAAAGGTACTATTTTAGTTGAATATTCTTCTCCCAATACAAACAAACCGCTTCATTTAGGACATTTACGTAATAATTTTTTAGGATATTCCGTTGCTGAAATTTTAAAGGCAAATGGGTATAAAGTAATCAAAACACAAATCATCAACGATCGCGGAATTCATATTTGTAAAAGTATGTTGGCTTGGGAACGTTTTTCTCCAATCAATGAACAAGGAGATCGAGAAACTCCTGAAAACACTCATTTAAAAGGGGATAAATTAGTTGGTAAATACTATGTTGTATTTGATCAAGAATATAATAAAGAAGCGAAAGAAATTATCACCAAATGGGAATCTAATGATTTTGATGGGTTTTCAGAACAAACGGTGGAACAATACCAGAAATTTGTAGCTGCAAAAATTGGAAAAGAAGAAAAAGTACAAGCGGATTTAGATGCTAAAATTAAAGATTTAGCAAAAAACGAAACTTCTATATTACGAGATGCAAAAGAAATGCTCGTTAAATGGGAGGCGCGTGACCCTCAAACATATTTGTTGTGGACGACAATGAATGGTTGGGTTTACGATGGATTTAAGTCTACCTATGAAGCGATGGGTGTTAATTTTGATCGTTTATATTATGAGTCTGAAACATATTTACTTGGGAAAGATTTAGTGAGCGAGGGCTTATCAAAAGGTGTTTTTTATAAAAAAGTAGATGGTTCCGTTTGGGTGGATTTGACGGCAGATGGGATGGATGAAAAATTATTGTTACGTGGAGACGGAACGGCGGTATATATGACACAAGATCTTGGAACAGCATTAGATCGTAAAAAGGATTATCCAGATTTAGAAGGAGTAGTGTATACGGTTGGAAACGAACAAGATTATCATTTTAAAGTATTGTTTTTAGTGTTGAAAAAGCTAGGATATGCTTGGGCGGATAAATGTTTTCACTTGTCGTATGGTATGGTGGATTTACCATCTGGAAAAATGAAGTCCAGAGAAGGAACAGTTGTGGATGCAGATGAATTAATGGCAGAGGTGGTACAAAGTGCTAAAGAGATGACTTCAGAACGAGGACATCTAGAAGGAATGACCAATGAACAAAAAGAGTTGCTTTTCAAGCAAATTGGTATGGGGGGATTGAAATATTATTTATTGAAAGTAGACCCTAAAAAACGCATGATGTTTAATCCAGAAGAATCGATTGAACTAACAGGTAATACAGGACCTTTTATTCAGTATGCTCATGCACGAATAAATTCTTTACTTGCAAAGGCTGGAGAAATTAACGGATATGATAATGCCTCGTTAGGAATCGAAGAAAAGGAATTAATAAAGGTTTTAGCACAATATCCAAATGTAATTCAAGAAGCAGGAAATTCTTATTCACCTGCTTTAATTGCTAATTATTGCTACGAATTAGTAAAATCGTTCAATCATTTTTACCAATCCATACCAATGTTGATAGAAGAAAATAAGAGTGTACGCGATTTACGATTAGTAATCAGTAGAAATGTATCAAAAGTAATAATTGATTCTTTAGTGTTATTGGGTATTGAATCCCCACAAAAAATGTAATATTAAATTTAATGCATAAAAAAAGACGCCTTTAAGCGTCTTTTTTTATGCATATATCTTTTTAATTTAATTATTCAGCACTTTTAGTAGATGGTGCTTGTTTTGCAGGTTCAGTTGTTTTGTTATCAGCTAATACGGTACCCTTAATTGTTAAAACAATCGGCTCACCTACATTCGTAGTTACCGTAATCGTTTTTGTAAAAGGACCAACACGTTTTGTGTCGTATTTCACAGCGATTTCAGCAGATTTTTTAGGCGCAACAGGAGCTTCTGGTGATTTAGCCTTAGTACATCCACAACTTGTTTGTACATTAGAAACTATAATAGGGTCTTTTCCTGTATTTCTAAATTCGAATGAAAAAGTTTCATCAGATCCGTAAGGAATATCATTTCTTTCAATAGTTAAAGTTTTGAAAGAAATTGGATCCTTTTTCTTTTTTCCGGTTTTTTGTTTAACAGCTTCTGTATGTTTGTGGTTTGGATCATTATGATTATGATCTTGTGCACCTACGAAAGAAACACTTCCGATAAATAATAATAAAGAGGAGAATAAAATTTTCATAGTTTTATTTTTTTTTTACAAGTTTACAACTTTTATTAATTCATTCTATCAATTAACAGACAAAAAAAGTTAACATTGGTTGCTAATTAAAATAAGCGTAAATTACATCTGCAATAGAAGCGTACGTATTTTCTAATATTTTATTTAAATCTTCTTTCTTTTTCCAAGCAATTTTTGTAATTCCTTCTTCTGTTTGTGGAATACCTTGCTTTGGTCCATCATACTCAAAACTAAACCAATATGTTTTTTTTAAAGTGGATATCCCTTTGAATTCATAGGTGTGGTAAGTCGTAAGGATATGTTCTTTTAATTCAAAGTTGCTAATACCACATTCTTCTTCTATTTCGCGTAACGCACCGATTTCAGGTGTTTCACTCCCTTCTAATTTTCCTTTAGGAATATCCCATAGACCGTTGCGTTTAATGAATAAAAATTTCTCTTTTCGTTTAACAATTCCACCTGCAGCTTCAATTTTTTGGTGATTTTCAAAGAAAAGAGCTAGCGTTTCCTCCGGGTTTTCACAGATAACATGTAAAAAAAGGTGAGGCGGTAAATTTGTTAATAATTCCGTAAGTTCCACTTTATCAGTGATTGCGAACTTTTCTTTTACGAAAATTCCATCATGTTTCTCAATTTCCTTTGCAGAAATAAAAAAGATTGGTCGATTTTGAATAAAAACTTTATACATTTGCGGTTATGATTTTAAATAACGACAGGGCACTTAAAGTTGCCGAATTTTTACTGCAAATTAAAGCAATTAAATTACAGCCTGCAAATCCATTTACTTGGGCTTCTGGTTGGAAGTCGCCTATTTATTGTGATAATAGAAAAACATTATCCTATCCGACAATTCGTACTTTCATTCGTCAATCATACGCAGAAGTCATTTTGGATAAGTTTGGTAAACCAGATGCGATTGCTGGAGTAGCTACGGGTGGAATTGCACAAGGTGCATTAGTAGCGCAGGAATTAGGTATACCTTTTATTTATGTGCGTACCTCTCCTAAAGCACATGGTTTAGGGAATCAAATCGAAGGTGATTACGAATCAGGACAGAAAATTGTTGTTATCGAAGATTTGATTTCAACTGGAGGAAGCAGTTTACAGGCTGTAGAAGCATTACGTACTGCAGGTTGTGAGGTTAAGGGTTTAGTAGCTATTTTTAGCTATGGTTTTGAGGTAGCAAATCAAAATTTTAAAGACGCTAAATGTCAGTTTGAAACCTTGACTAACTATGATTTCTTGATGGAAGAGGCTTTGAGACATGATTTCATCACAAAAGATGATCTTGAATCCCTTAAAAAATGGAGAGAAAATCCAAGTAATTGGTCTAATTAATGATCATAGAAAGCATACCTTCTTCGGTTAATCAGCCAATTCATGTAGTTTTCGATTTTTTAAAAGATATTGAAAATTTGAATTATTTATTGCCGCAAGATAAAATTTCGGCGTGGACTGCTACATCAACAGATTGCTCATTCAAAATTCAGGGAGGTATAATAATCCCCTTAGTTCTCGATAATCTCCAAGAAAATAAAGAAATAAATCTTGTTTCTGGTCCTAAGTCACCTTTCCCATTTACACTTTCTGTTAAATTATCAGAAACAGAAGCGGGTACTAAAGGGCAATTGTTTTTTGATGGTAAAATGAGTAAAACGATTCAGTTTTTAGCAGAAAAACCGTTAAAGCATCTATTTAATACGATGACCGAAAATATCAAAGTTCATTTCGAAGGGTGAATTTTATTTCTTTAAGATCATACGTTTTTATCCCGTCAACCTCTTCTATTTCTAATCTTCCAAAGGCATCCGTACCTCTAATAGTACCCTTGAATAACGTATTGTTTCGCTCGAATGTTGATGCGACACCAAGTAGCCAAAGGTTATTTAAGTAGTTTTCTTTTAGCTGCGAATATGCTTTATTTTGTAATTGTAAATAACTGTAGTTGAGTTCAAGGATTAGCGTTTCAAATACTTCTTCTTTGTGGATAGTTTTATTTAAAACAGTCAAAACACTCGTGCTTCCAGGGAAATCAAATTCCGTTTGTAAAATATTTAACCCAATACCGATAACGGAACTCGCAATTTTATTTCCACGTAATTGATTTTCAATCAGGATTCCAGCTATCTTTTTTTTAGTTACCAATAAATCATTCGGCCATTTTATGACGCTAGAAATACCAAATTTCGACAAACAATTAAGTATTGCGATACTGGTGAAATGTGTCAAGGATTCCTGGTGGTGAATTTCCAAATCCGAATGTTCAAGATAAATCGATAAGATTAAGTTTTTGGAAGATTCAGACTGCCAAACAGCTCCTCTTTGACCTCTGCCATTCGTTTGGTTTTCTGCCAAAATTACCATTCCATGTCTTGCTTTACCTTCAGAAATGAGTGTGGCAACATAATTGCTTGTAGAATCAACACGTTCCAAGTGAATTATTTGATTTCCGATCATTGGTAATTATAATTTAATAGTGGCGTAAAATTAAAATTTAATTAGTTTTGTAAGTTCATAAAAATAAAGAATGTATAAAGTAGCAAAAGATATAGATGCAAAGGTGTTGTGTGACACAATTGTGGAGGGAATGCAAGAAAATAAAGCAAAAGATATTACAGTGCTAGATTTAAGAGGTATTGTTAGTAGAGTAGCTGATTTTTTCGTGATTTGTTCTGGAGATTCAACGGTTCATGTAGATGGAGTTCAAAGTACAACCATGCGTCATGTTCGAAAGGAATTGGAAGAAAGACCGTGGGGAACAGAAGGAAAAGGAGGTTCAGAATGGGTATTATTGGATTATGTAAGCGTAGTGGCGCATATCTTTTATAAAGACGCTCGTTCATTCTATGATTTAGAAGATTTATGGGCGGATGCCGTTCGTACAGATATTCCTAATATTGATTAATTACGCTTTTTTATTATGACAACACCAAATAACGATTCTAAAAAGAAGCCGGGCTTTAATATTTATTGGATATACTCAATCATCGCTGTATCCTTAATTGTTCTCCAAATGTGGATGAGCGGAAAAAAAGAAGTATCCTATGATGTGCGTTCAGCTTTTAATCAATTAGCTGATTCTGGCTATGTAGCAAATGTAAAAATTGTAAACAGAGATCATATTGATTTTTCAATCACTGCAAAAGGAAAAGAGTATTTGGCTTCAGCTTCAAATCCTAATTTGAAAAAGATGTATCAGGGAACTACTCGACCAAATAATTCAATTGTTTCAGAGAGAAAACAAACGTTTACTTTTTCTATTTCAGATGCAGGTGTTTTTGAACAACAATTAATTAACAAAAACAAGGATCTTCAAGCAAATCACAAATCACCAATTAATTACCAGTCAGTAACTGAAACAGATTATTTTGGAAGTATTGTAGGTTTCTTATTGCCAATCATTGTTTTAATTGTAATCTGGATGTTCGTAATGCGCCGCATGGGCGGTGGAGCAGGTGGTGGAGGTCAAATTTTCAATATCGGAAAATCGCGCGCACAATTGTATGATAAAGGTAAATCTACGAATACTACTTTTGAAGATGTTGCAGGGCTTACAGGTGCAAAAGAAGAAATTCAAGAAATTGTGGAGTTCTTAAAAAATCCAAAACGGTATACTGATTTGGGTGCTAAAATTCCAAAAGGCGCATTATTAGTAGGACCTCCAGGAACAGGGAAAACTTTGTTAGCAAAAGCGGTAGCGGGAGAAGCAAAAGTGCCATTTTTCTCATTATCTGGATCTGATTTTGTTGAAATGTTTGTTGGTGTAGGTGCCTCACGAGTTCGTGATTTGTTTAAACAAGCAAAAGAGAAAGCACCAGCAATTATATTTATCGATGAAATTGATGCGATCGGTCGTGCAAGAGGAAAAAGTAATGGATTTAGTTCCAACGATGAGCGCGAAAATACATTAAACCAATTGTTGACAGAAATGGATGGGTTTGGTACAAATTCAGGAGTTATTATCCTTGCCGCAACAAATCGTGCAGATGTGTTAGATAGCGCCTTAATGCGTGCTGGACGTTTTGACCGTCAAATATATGTGGACATGCCAGATATTAATGAACGTAAAGCAATTTTTAATGTGCATTTAAAACCATTAAAATTACATGAAGCATTAGATATAGAGTTTTTAGCAAAACAAACGCCAGGTTTCTCAGGTGCAGATATCGCTAATTTGTGTAACGAAGCAGCATTAATAGCAGCTAGAAATGGAAAAACTAGTGTAGAAAAACAAGATTTCTTGGATGCAGTGGATCGTATTGTTGGTGGTTTAGAAAAGAAAAATAAAATTATTACAAAAACAGAAAAACGTTCTATAGCATTTCATGAAGCAGGACATGCTACAACCTCTTGGTTGTTAGAATATGCATCTCCACTGGTAAAAGTGACTATCGTACCTCGTGGACGTTCATTAGGCGCTGCATGGTATTTACCGGAAGAACGAAGTATTACTACTACAGAACAAATTACAGACGAAATTTGTACTGCATTGGGAGGTAGAGCTGCAGAAGAATTAATCTTCGGTAAGATCTCAACTGGTGCGCTAAGTGATCTAGAGAAAGTTACTAAACAAGCGTATGCAATGGTGACCATTTATGGTTTAAACAAAAAAGTTGGAAATATTTCGTATTACGATTCGCAAGGACGTGATTCATTTACAAAACCGTATTCGGAAGAAACTGCAAAAACAATTGATGAAGAGGTAAGTATTATTATAGAAACACAATACCAACGTGCTCTACAAATTTTACGTGAAAATCAAGATAAGTTAACTGCTTTAGCGGATAAATTATTAGAATTTGAAGTGATTTTCAAAGAAGATTTAGAAGAAATTTTCGGTAAACGTCAATGGGAAAAAGAAGAAGAGGTAGAAATTAAATCAGTTGAGGTTGCTTTAGAGGAAGGAAAAGAAGATGTATCCGTTGTAGAAGCAACTACGGAATCGGAAGTTTCTGAAGTTGAAAACTCCTCTGTTGAATCAGAGACTCCTTCTGCAGAATAAGCTATTTACTATTAAATCAAACCATACTTGAAGTACAAGTATGGTTTTTTTATTTTTTGTCTATGAGTAATATTTTACAAAGAGCAATTACAGGAGTTTTATTCGTTGCTTTAATAATTGGTTCTATTTTATTAGGAAGTTATACGACGGTAGGCATTTTTTCTGCTTTTTTAATTCTGGGTCTGGTTGAATATTTTAAACTATTTAAAGAAAATAAAATTGTTCAACTAAAATGGGGGATACCAGTTATTGTTTCCATTTTAATTTACGCTTTGTTATTATCCAGTTTGTTCTATAATGTAGATGCAAAATTAGTTAGTGCGCTCATAATTCCAATTCTTTTGTTATTGATGATGACAGAGTTATGGCGTAAAAAAACAAATCCATTAGTAAATTTGGGAATTCAATTATTTGGTTTTTTCTATTTGGTGATTCCTTTTTTCCTAACAGTTTATATTCGTTCAAATGATAATGAATTTGGAGGATACACACTTGTAGGGATGTATGTTTTAATTTGGTCAAATGATACATTCGCCTATTTATCTGGAAGATTCTTTGGAAAAACTAAGTTGTTTGAACGAATTTCACCAAAGAAGACCTGGGAAGGTACCATAGGTGGTGTAATATTAACATTATCTATCGGATTATTAATTGGTTATTTTGATGTTGAAAGAGGAGTGTACTTTTGGTTGCCAGCCGCAATGATTGTTGTACCAGGTGCGATATTTGGTGATTTATTAGAGTCTTTATTTAAACGCAGCTTGAATATCAAAGATTCTGGCAATATACTTCCTGGGCATGGTGGTATTCTAGATCGCTTTGATGCCGCATTATTTACTATCCCTTTTTTCTTCTGTTGGTGGACAATCTGGAGTTTATACAGCTAACAAATAGAGGTAGTTCGCTTATTCCTTAATTCTTATTATTTTTGCACAAAATTTATACAATGAAATTACACAGAGAAGGTTATTTAATTATCGCAATTGCATTTTTGTTATTGTCCGGTGTTCACGTAGGAAATTATTTTTTATACCAATCTTTAGGTTGGTTATGGTTGTATGCTTTGTTAACAATAGCGGAGCTTGCAATGATGTATTTAGTGGTACAATTTTTTAGAGTACCAAACATTACTCCGATTTTTGGAGAAAATGAAATCCTTTGTCCTGCAGATGGAAAGGTGGTTGTAATTGAAGAGACAGAAGAAAACGAATATTTTAAAGACCGTCGCATTCAAGTTTCTATTTTTATGTCACCTTTAAACGTACATGCAAATTTTAATCCTATTTCTGGGATTATTAAATATGTAAAGTACCATAAAGGATTATTTTTAGTAGCATGGCACCCTAAAAGCTCTACAGACAATGAGCGTTCAACAGTTGTAACACAACATGCTTCTGGGAAAGAGATCTTATTCCGTCAAATTGCTGGTGCAGTAGCTCGACGTATTTGTTATTATGTAGAAGAAGGGCAACAAGTAACTACAGGTGCTGAATATGGCTTTATAAAATTTGGTTCCCGTATCGATTTATTTTTACCCTTAGGAACTACAATTAATGTTAAAATTGGGGATGTTGTCAAAGGACGAATAACAAAAATTGGAGAATTAACAAAAGATTAATTACCTTTAATATAACCTAAAACCATTCGTATGAAAAAAATAATTTTAAGTTTATCTGTAGTAGCAATGTTAGGCTTAGTGTCTTTGCCAGTATTTGCTTCGGCTTCTGTTGATCAATTAGAAACAAAAAAAGAAGACGATAAGAAATGCGAAAAAGATTGCAAAAAGAAATGTTGTGCTTCTGACGAAAAGAAGTGTAATAAAGATTCAAAAAAATGCGATAAAGACGCAAAAAAATGTGATAAGAAAGATAAAAAATCTTCTTGTTGTTCAAAAGGAAAAAAAGCAGAATAATTTAAAGCCACCTTCGGGTGGCTTTTTTGTTATATACTGATTGGATCTTAATCTATACCCTAGGAAAGAATGGCCTTAATTTCTTAATGGTGAATCACATCTCACTATACTTTGGCAATCCTTCTAGTTCTACTAATTTATTTTCGGCTTTATTTATTAAGTAAAATTTATGCTGAATACCATTACTTAACCATAAAAAATCTGCCCGTATTTTAGAATTATATTGCGCAATTTGATGTAATACTTTTTCGTTAATCGAAATATCAGGTGCTTTACATTCAACCAATAACTTTACTTTTTTATCCATCCCGTATACTAGGACGTCACAACGTCGATCAAGGGTGTTTACCCTAATCCCTGCTTCGGAAGAAATAAGGCCAATAGGAGTTTCTAATTGATGAATGAGGTAATGTATAATGTGTTGACGCACCCATTCTTCAGGGGTAAGTACTAAATTCTTTTTACGAACCACACAAAATACCGAAACCACTTCGTTTTTACGCGAAAGTCGTAAAGGAGCACGAGGTAGATTTAATTTGGTGAGGTTCATGCTGCTAAAATACAATTTTCATTCCTAACGCATAATTCCTAAATCAACATTCTTTTCTTATCTTTGATTCATGGATTTTAAGTCGCTTTTACAAGCAATCAAGCAAAAAGATTTTAAGCCGGTGTATTTATTACACGGGGAGGAACCTTATTATATTGATGCCTTAACGAAAGAGATTCAATTACAGGTACTAGAAGAGCATGAACGTGACTTTAATGAAACGGTAGTGTATGGAAAAGATGCAGATGTATTAGCAATTATTTCGGAGGCTAAAGGTTATCCGATGATGGCAGAACGTCGTTTGGTAATTGTACGTGAAGCGCAAGACTTAAAAGACATAGACAAGTTGGAGAGTTACCTCGAAAACCCAAATCCTACGACGGTATTAGTGTTAGCACACAAATATAAAAAGGTGGATGCCCGCAAAAAGTTTGTGAAAAATATCCCGAAAGTTGGAGAGGTGTTCGTCTCGGATAAAGTCCGCGACTATCAACTGGTCGACTGGATTACGAAATACTTAGCAACGACAGAATATAAGATTACTTCCAAGGCGAGTATGTTACTTGCTGACTTTTTAGGGAATGACCTTGCGAGAATTACCAATGAATTAGATAAATTGGCAATTCTTTTAGAGAAGGGAACAACCATTAATGAAGTTCATATTGAAGAGAATATTGGAATTTCAAAAGATTACAATATTTTTGAGATTACCAAAGCCTTGGCAGATAAAGATTTTTTTAAAGCAATGCAAATCATTCATTACTTTAAAAACAATCCAAAATCAGGACCATTGGTTGTCGTTATTTCTTCCTGTTATACTTTTTTTAGTCAATTAATGCGTGTACATTTCGCTACCGATAAATCCCAGAATGGAATTGCACAATCCGTGAAAGTACATCCTTTTGTTGCAGGAGAACTACTGAAAAATGCACGTATGTACAACCCTAAAAAGGTCGCTGCGAATATCTCTGTACTGTATGAGTATGACTTAAAATCTAAAGGGATCAATAATTCGAATTTTACAGAGGCACAGTTAATGGAAGAAATGATTTTTAAATTAATACATTAAGATGCATTTATTCTACGTTCCAGAATTAACTCCTACTACAAAATCTATTTATTTATCGGAAGATGAGTCTAAACATGCATGTCGCGTGTTGCGCTTAAAAGTCAACGATGAGGTAAGCTTGTTAGATGGAGTAGGAGGGGTTTACAGTGCACGGATTGAAGAAGATAATCCTAAAAAATGTTCGTTGCAGATTACTGCTGTGACACAAGAAGAAAGACCAACACACGAAGTACATATTGCCATTGCTCCAACTAAAAATATGGACCGCATCGAGTGGTTTGTAGAAAAGGCGACTGAAATAGGAATGACAGCATTGACTTTGATTATTTGCGATCATTCCGAACGAAAAATAGTGAAAACAGAACGTTTGGAGAAAATTTTGATTTCAGCAATGAAACAATCCAAAAGAACATTTATTCCAAAATTAAATGCTGTTGTTACGTTTTCTGAATTTATGAAACAACATACGCAAGGTGCTTTGGCGCATTGCGAAGAGGGGGCGAAAAAGTCCTTGCAAACGGTATATAAAGCAACTAATTATCCAATATTAGTTGGACCCGAAGGCGATTTTTCTTCCAAAGAAATTCTTGTAGCTAAAACGAAAGGATTTGATTTTGTTACCTTAGGAAATACACGTTTGCGAACCGAAACAGCAGGCCTATACGCTTGTGTTCAAGCTAAAATGTTAGGCGATGCGTAAGTTTCTATTCCTCTTTATGTTAATTTGCACCTCTTTTGTGGAGGCACAATACACCTATCAATTAGCGGTATTGAAATACCATGGCGGTGGTGATTATTATGCAAACCCAACTTCATTACCCAATTTGATTTCTTTTTGCAATACGAACTTGAAAATGAAGATCAATCCCGAAGTTCCGTATGTAGATGTGGGGAGTAAAGAATTATTTCAATACCCATTTATACACATGACAGGACATGGAAACGTGGTTTTTTCTGCATCTGAATTAGAAAATTTAAGAACTTATTTACAAGGTGGTGGGTTTTTACACATCGATGATAACTACGGAATGGATGCATATATTCGGACACAGTTGAACAAATTATTTCCGAATGAAGGATTGTTAGAATTGCCATTTAATCATCCGATCTTTCACCAAAAATATGATTTTAATGGGTTACCAAAAATACATGAGCACGACGATAAAGCACCAAAAGCTTTTGGAATTATTGCGAATGGTAAATTAGTGTGTTTATACACCTATGAAACAGATTTAGGAGATGGTTGGGAGAATCAGTCGGTTCATAACGATTCACAAGACATAAGAACACAAGCGTTGCAAATGGGAGCAAATATTCTCCAGTATGCATTTTCAAGATAAGAAATAGAAACTATGGCCATACGAAAAAAAGTAACTCCAAAAGGAGCAGCACCAAGCATACAAAATTTCAAAGTAACAAAAGAGCATACTTTATTTGCATTTTTAAGTGAAGTCTTACCCCATAAAGCACGTACATCCTTAAAACTCATTTTGAAAAATCAGTTGATTTCGGTGAATGGTATTGGTCAAACACATGTGAATTTTGCTTTAAAACTTGGAGATACAGTAACCTTTGGTAAGAAAGCGGAAAAAGCGATTGAAATTCCAATCAAATTGGATATTTTATTTGAGGATGCATCGATCATTATTGTGAATAAACCAGAAGGTTTGTTGACGATGGGTACGGATAAGGAAAAACGTAAAACCATGTATGCCTATTTGAGTGCCTATGTAAAAACCAAAGATCCAAATGCGAAGATTTTTATTGTGCATCGTTTAGATCGTGAGACATCCGGTTTATTAGTGTTTGCCAAGTCTATGGATATTAAAAATGTGCTACAAAACACTTGGAACGATGATACAAAACACCGTAAGTATTTGGCAATGGTGGAAGGTTTGGTTAAAACACCTGTTGGAACAATTACATCGTATTTACGAGAGAGTAAAGCGCTGAAAGTTCACTCTAGTAAAAATGCGACTTATGGAAAAGAATCCATTACACATTATAAAGTGGTGGGAACGAAAAAGAATACTACTTTGTTAGAGGTTGTGTTAGAAACTGGGCGTAAAAATCAAATTCGTGTGCACATGGAAGAGATAGGACATCCTGTTGTTGGAGATAAGAAATATGGCGCTAAAACAAATCCAATCGGTCGTTTGGGCCTACATGCTTTGGAACTTGGATTTAAACATCCAGTATCCGGAAAAGTAGTTTCTTTTAAAACAAATGTTCCGAGTAAATTTGTGATAAAGAATTAAGTGGGAAAGTTAAAAACTCATTAAATAATAAAGGTCCGGAATTAGAAAATTTCGGACCTTTATTATTTAATGATATAATCTCTTAATTTACAACTTCTAAACTAGCAGAAGAAGTAGGGAAAGAACGATCTACTTTTTTGAATAAGCCTTGTAAAACTTTTCCTGGTCCAACTTCAATAACTTCTGTTGCACCATCTGCAATCATTTGTTGCATGGTCTGTGTCCAACGAACCGGAGCAGTTAATTGTTCAATTAAATTCTTTTTAATTTCATTTGGATCTGAAATAGCAGAAGCAGTTACATTTTGGTATACCGGACAAATCGGTGTTGCGAATTCAGTTGCTTCAATCGCTTTTGCTAATTCCTCACGTGCTGATTCCATTAAAGGGGAATGAAATGCACCTCCAACTTGCAATAAAACAGCCATTTTAGCACCCGCTTCTTTAAGTTTCGAGCATGCTTCTTCTACTGCAGTTGTTTCTCCAGAGATCACTAATTGTCCAGGGCAATTATAGTTAGCCGCAACAACAATACCATTGATACTAGCGCAAATATCTTCGATTACTTTGTCCTCTAAACCAATTATTGCTGCCATCGTGGAAGGTACGGATTCACATGCTTTTTGCATGGCTAATGCACGTTTGTGTACCAAGTTCAATCCATCTTCAAAACGTAAAGTTTTATTTGCAACTAAAGCAGAAATTTCCCCTAAAGAATGACCCGATACCATGGAAGGTTGAAAGGAGTCGCCTAAACAAGCTGCTAATATGGTAGAATGTAAAAAGATTGCTGGTTGTGTAATTTTGGTTTGTTTTAATTCTTCATCTGTTCCGTAAAACATGATTTTATGAATTTCAAATCCAAGAATTTCATCTGCCTTTAAGAATAATTCTTTAGCTACTTCCGATGAATCAAATAAGTCCTTACCCATTCCGGAGAATTGAGCACCTTGACCTGGGAATACGTATGCTTTCATAATCTATAATTTCAAATTTATCGCGCGCAAATATACGCTTTGTTGAATTGATATCAAAAAAAAACTCCCCGACATTACTGCCGAGGAGTCTCAATTTAAGTGTGTAAACTATTTTTGGATAGATAATTTACGAGTAGAGTTACCTTCGTTAGAAGAAACTTTTACTACATAAATACCATTAGTAAATGCTTCTGTATCGAAACCAAATACATTTGTTCCAACAGATGAATTAACAACTTTTGTAAAGTATACTACTTTACCAGTAATATCCGTAACAGATACTTCTACTGGTTGTGCAGCACTTGTTAATTTATAAGATACATTAACAAAAGTGTTTGCAGGATTAGGGTAAACGATTACATTGTTCTTACTGCTTTCCAATTCATCAATTGAATTAGTTCTTTCCTTAACATTTAAAGTAATAGAAGGAATTTTATCTAAACCAAATCCAAGAGCTTTGTAACTACCATCACGGATTGTCATATTTAATGGTTGGTCATAGAATATAGTTCTAGGCTCCAAAGAAGTTGATGTTGTATCAAATCCAAACCGAACGTTAGGGTTGTTTGATTGAACACACACTAAATAACGTTTGTCGTTTTCAAATAACACTTGGTCATCAAATTTTACAGATAAATAATCCCAAGAATTTGTAGTAGTAGCAACATAAATCTGATCGCTCACTAATGGAATTAAATTGTTGTATTTTAATGATGTGTCAGCAAAACCTGTAAATTTATCAGCCCATTCAAGTACATTGATTTTGAATGGCTCATCTTTTAAAGGAATGTTTTTACTTGTAGCAGCGTCATACAACCAAGGTACAAAAGTCATACCTGTACCTTTGATTCTGCTAGCATTAGCATCTCTAAATACTAAACATTGACCAAAACTAGAAAAAGCAACTCCTGGTTGGAAAAAAACATCGAAAAGAGGTTGGTTTACATAACGAACAGTATCGTATATAAGTTTAGCTGGTAAAACTGGTTTACCATTAGAATCTCTTACAGAATCTTTAAATATGTAACGATTCCAATTATCTAATGCTGTTGGGGAGTAAATAGTATCGTTTATGTAGAAAGGAATCTCGATAGTATTATCTGATTTAAAATCATCTTCCTTTCCTTTAATGAAAGAAAATGCGCTATAGGTAAGTGTGTATTTACCAGGTTTTAAATTTTCTTTATTTTTGAATGGTTCAAAAGTAATGTAACCTACTGATTTACCCGGGGCAATGGTTGTGTGAAGACCAAGTGAATCTCTATAAATTACTCCAGAGAAATCATGGTGCAATGTGTCAGCTCCGTATTTGATTAAAACTTCGCACAAAACACTGTCTTGTACATCTGAACCATTGTTTGTTACAACAATACCAAGAGAATCAATTACATCATCTTGTTGAACTAACGCTGTAACATTTGTCAATCGTGCAGGTGACAAAGCTGTTTTAACATTCAACTTGATGTCATTTTTAGCTATTGGCTTTAAACCAACAAATCCTGTAACAGGTTCTTTTTTTAATGTATTTGCTAAATTAACACCATCAGTGTTAGAAATAACAAACATAGGAATTGTAATCGCTAAAGCAGCAGCATCGACAACAGTTGCAGTACTGTTACCACCAGGATATGTTTCAGTATTTCCAGCAGCAATAATAATCATTGCAGCAGCACCAGCAGCTTGAACGTTGATCATTTTTTGTTTGTATTTAATCCCGCCACCAAAATAAACGACAGCGATATTTCCAGCTAAATCAGCTGCATTAGTGATCGTACCACCTACACTGTCGTTAACCATTACAAACTTTCCGGTTGTTGTAGTTTTAGTAACATCGTCAATTCCCCAGAAAGGACCAGTTCCACCATCTAACCATTTGTAACATTCATTGTCAGCTGTACCCATTACTTTGTAAGCACCTTTGATACTTGACGGACTGTTAACTTGAATCACAAGCTTATCCAAACCAGGATATCTTTGTGCAAAGAAAGTGCTAGTTATTAATAACGTAGCAAATAGTAAAATAATTTTCATAAGTTGTATTTTTAAAATGAACAATCAAAAGTATAAATAAATGTTAAGAAATCATAAAATAATCTGATAAATTAAATTAACATTATTCTATGTAATTAATATGAATTTATTTTTTTAGCTCTTGTATATTAAATTAGACTTACTTTAAGTTTATGCGTTGCTTTTTTATACAATAAAAAAAGGGACCTAGGCCCCTTTTCTGAATGTTTATTTTTTTCAATGTATTTCTAACAAGTGAATTACAAACCAAATGCACTTTTAACTTTATCTACGAAGTCTAATTTTTCCCAAGTAAAAAGTTCTACTTCTTTTTCAATCACTTCTCCTGAAGGTCCGATAAAACGTTTAGTTACGATTTCATTTTTTCTTCCCATGTGACCATAGGCAGCTGTTTCACTATAAATAGGGTTGCGAAGTTTTAGACGCTGTTCAATAAAGTATGGGCGCATATCAAAAATACTAGCTGCGATTTTTGCAATCTCACCATCTGTTTTATCAATTTTGCTTGTTCCGTATGTGTTGATGTATAATCCACATGGTTCAGCAACACCAATTGCATAAGAAACTTGTACTAATACTTCGTCGCATAAACCAGCTGCTACTAAGTTTTTAGCAATATGTCTAGTTGCGTATGCTGCAGAACGATCCACTTTACTTGGATCTTTTCCAGAGAAAGCACCACCACCATGTGCGCCTTTACCTCCGTAGGTATCTACGATAATTTTACGTCCAGTCAAACCGGTGTCACCATGAGGACCACCAATAACGAATTTCCCGGTTGGATTGATGTGGTAAGTAATTTGGTCTGTAAATAATCCTTGTAATTCTGTTTTTAATTTTGCCTTAACACGAGGGATTACAATGTTTATAATATCTTCTTTGATTTTTGCTAACATTGTCGGTTCATCAGCAAAATCATCATGTTGCGTAGAAACTACAATGGAATCAATGCGTTGTGGAACATTGTCGTCCGAATATTCAATCGTAACTTGAGATTTAGCATCTGGACGCAAGTAGCCAATTAAATTTGATTCGTTGTTACGTATGTAAGAAAGCTCTTGTAAAATTTTATGTGCAAGATCTAATGCTAAAGGCATATAGTTTTCCGTCTCTTTTGTAGCATAACCAAACATCATGCCTTGATCGCCAGCACCTTGATCTTCTGGGTTTGTACGGTCTACGCCTTGGTTTATATCGTCTGATTGATCGTGAATAGCAGAAAGTATACCGCATGAATTAGCTTCAAACATGTATTCCGATTTAGTATAACCAATTTTCGAAATTACTTCACGTGTGATTTTTTGAACATCTAAATATATTTTCGTTTTAACTTCTCCGGCTAAAACAACTTGACCTGTAGTTACTAACGTTTCGCAAGCAACTTTAGATGATGGGTCAAAAGCCATAAAATTATCAATCAATGCATCTGAAATTTGATCCGCAATTTTATCTGGATGCCCTTCAGATACTGATTCTGATGTAAACAAATAAGACATAAGTTTCCTTTTATAAATTAATTTTGGACACGAAAGTAATAAAAAATGAGTGTAATTTATATAACTCGCGATAAATAGATTTTAAATAGTTGTAAAAATCAACTGTTGGAAAAGTAGATTTTAGTTTGGTATTCAATATTTAATTCAATTAATGAGCTATTCATTCATTCATATTAATGTTGTATTTTTGTTTGGTTTAAAATAAATGATATATGCAAGTTCCAGTTAATATATATTCGGAAATGACTCCGAACCCTTCTACAATGAAGTTTGTGGCAAATAAATATTTGTTACTTACAGGAGAGTCTGTGGAATTCACTTCTGCACTTGAAGCGAAAGGATTTTCACCTTTTGCAGAAGAATTATTAAAATTTCCCTTTGTCAACGGTGTTTTTATGGCAAGTAATTTCGTGACAATAACTAAAAGTGATAATATTCCGTGGGATTTTATAACGATGGAAATCAGAGAGTTTATAAAGTATTGGATTGCTGATGGGAAAGATATATTAATTCAAATGCCTGCGCCAAAACCTACGCCAGAAGCAACAGAAGAAACTGCTAAAAAAGTATATGCTCCTTCTGAATATGACGATGCTATTCGTGATTTATTGGATGAATATGTAAAACCTGCTGTGGAAACAGATGGTGGCGCTATTGAATTTAGAGGTTTTGATCAAGGGATTGTTACTGTTTTATTAAAAGGGTCTTGTGCAGGATGTCCATCCTCTACTGCAACACTAAAAGGAGGGATTGAAAATCTTTTAAAACAACATTTACCGGAAGTAACAGAAGTGGTAGCTGAAAATAATTAGAATTCTTTAAGGATTATTTTACAACTATTTAAGGATTAAAAGTCTTTTGTATATGGTTGCTAAAAATCTATTTGTTTTAATCTCTTAAAATGAGTCAATATAAAGTTCTAATTATTACCTATTATTGGCCTCCAAGTGGTGGCTCAGGTGTGCAACGTTGGATGTATTTTGCGAAATATCTTTCTGATTTTGGAGTCATACCAACAGTAGTCACGGTCGATGAAAAATATGCTTCCTATCCAAGTAAGGACTTTACGTTTAATTCATTCATTGAAAATGTTACTGTTTTTAAAACAAAAACATTAGAGCCATTACGATTTTATTCTTTTCTTAAAAGTGGAAAGACAGAAAAAATTATTCCTCAAGGTAATGTTGGTGGAAGAAAAAAAGGGATTTTTGATAATTTAGCTACTTTTATTAGAGCTAATTACTTTATACCTGATGCTAGAGTTGGATGGAATAAATATGCGTATTCTAAAGCGAAGGAGTTAATTCAACTAAATCAGTATGATTTAATTATAACAACTGGCCCACCTCACTCCACACATTTAGTTGGTCAACAATTAAAAAAAGAGTTAGGTGTTAAATGGATGGCAGATTTCCGAGATCCATGGACAGAAGTGTATTATAATAATCTATTCAAACGTACTAAAAAGAAGGGTGCTTTAGATAAATCGATGGAGTTGGATGTCCTTTTACAAACAGATGCCATTGTAACAGTTGGTCCATCACTTTGTAAGTTATTGGCAGCTAAAGTACCTGTGCAAGCATCGAAATTTCATTTTATTTATAATGGGTTTGACGCTTCAAAATTTCAAGCGTTAGAAAAACAAAAAAATGAAGTTTTCACCATTCGTTATGTAGGAACTTTAACAGAAAACTATCCGTATAAAGCTTTTGTAGATGCGATTAATCAACTGGAATTAAACAGTGCAGCTATCCATATTGAATTAATTGGGAATATTGAAGATTCGGTTTTTACTTATTTTCAAGAAAACTGTAAATTCACAATTCAAAACATTCCTTCTGTAGCGCATGCACAAGCGATTCAGTATATGAAAAATGCAGATATACTCTTATTACTTCTTCCTTTTATGGAAAATTCTCAAATTATGTTGACTGGCAAATTGTTTGAATATCTAGCTACAGAAAACCCGATACTTTGTATTGGTGATCGAAAGGCAGATGCTTCTTTTATTGTTGATCAATTAGGTAATTCTAAATCTTTTTCTGTAAATGAGTTACCAGAAATTAATGAATTCATTTTTTTAAATTATAAAAAGGAAGGAATAAATAAAGCATCATTATTAAATACAAATAAATTTAGCCGTTACGAAACAACACGAGAATTAAGTGAATTAATAAAAAGTATTGTTTGAAATGGAGGCTAAAAATTTAATTTTCTTATTTATCGTATTTATAACTACTGATTTTTTTTCACAATCGGTGTATACAAAACAAGATTCGATCAGAGGGTCAATTACTTCTGAACGTTCGTGGTGGGATGTGAAAAAATATGGTTTAGAAATTGAGCCTATTTTTAATAAACAAAAAGTGGTAGGTTTAAATACGATAACTTTTTTCACATTACGGTCAGGTCAAAAAATGCAAGTTGACTTACAAGAACCTATGGAAATCGATTCTGTTTCTTTTGCCGAAGAAAAAACTACTTTAAGTCGGCTAGGAAATGTTTATTACATCCATTTTGAAAATGAATTGTTTGCGGATAAAATGTATCAAATCACTATCCATTTCTCTGGTAAGCCTAGGGAAGCAGTTAATGCTCCTTGGGATGGTGGTTGGATTTGGACAAAAGATACAAAAGGTAATCCATGGATGACGGTAGCTTGTCAAGGTTTAGGTGCAAGTTCTTGGTATCCTTGTAAAGACCATCAAAGTGATGAGCCTGAACAAGGAGCAAAAATTTCGGTAAAAACATCTTCCGACCTAGTAGCTGTGTCTAATGGTAAATTTATTGGTAAAAAAGAATTGGAAAAAAATAAAACTATCTATTATTGGGAAGTTAAAAATCCAATTAATTCCTATAATATCGTTCCTTATATTGGGAAATATGTGCATTGGTCTGATACTTATGATGGTGAAAAAGGTAATTTATCACTCGATTATTGGGTGTTAGAAGAGAATTTTAAAAAATCACAAAAGCACTTTGTTCAAGTCAAAACCATGTTATCTTGTCTAGAAAAATGGTTTGGGCCTTATCCCTTCTATGAAGACGGGTATAAGTTAGTAGAAGCACCACATCTTGGAATGGAGCACCAAAGTGCAATTGCATACGGAAATAAATATAAGAATGGCTATGACGGTTCTGATATTTCTCATTCTGGTACTGGCGATAAATGGGATTTTATAATTGTACATGAAAGTGGACATGAATGGTTTGGGAATAGTATTACATCAAAAGATATAGCGGATATGTGGATTCATGAAGCTTTTACAAGTTATTCAGAAGTGCTATATACTGAATGTTTGTTAGGGATAGAAGCTGCAAATAAGTATCTCAAAGGAATTAGAGGTCGCATTGAAAACGACGCACCAATCATTGGGGACTATGGAGTGAACAAAGAGGGTAGTGGAGATATGTATTTTAAAGGTTCTAATTTAATCCATATTATACGTCAATTAATTGATAATGAAGCAAAATTTATGTTGTTGCTTAGAAATATTAACAAGAAGTTTTATCATAAAACAATTACCACAAAACAATTGGAAAAATATATTATCGATGAAACAGGACTTTCGCTTGAAAAAGTATTTGATCAATATCTTAGAACTACAAAGTTACCAACACTCGAAATCAAGTCAACAGTAGATGGGTTTCAATACCGCTGGACAAATTGTGTGTCTGGATTTGATATGAAAATTAAAAATTCAAAAGGACAATGGATTTCACCTTCTGAAAATTGGAGTATTCCAACAAAATGGCAATCGGATTTTGGTACGCAAGATTTTGATGGATTGTTTTATATTAAACAAAAAAGGATAGAATAACTCTCGTTTTATTCTGCTATAGGGTATTTCGAGATAAATTATTTTATTTTTTTTAAAAAATAGAATTGAACACTTTATAATATTCCTATTTTTATATCCGTAATTAAATTAGCATGTCAAGTAGTATAGTAATCATTCCTACGTATAACGAAATCGAAAACATTGAAAAAATGATTCGAAAAGTAATGAGTTATGAAAAGGGATTTCACATTTTGATTATTGAAGATGGGTCTCCTGATGGAACTGCAGCTAAAGTGAAAGAATTACAACAAGAATTTACAGGGCGACTTTTTATGGAGGAACGTTCCGGGAAATTAGGTTTAGGTACTGCTTATATTCATGGTTTCAAATGGAGTTTAGCAAATGGGTACACGTATATTTTTGAAATGGATTGTGATTTTTCGCATAATCCAGATGATTTGATTCGTCTGCTTTCTCCATTAGAAGCAGGAACACATCAGTTAAGTATAGGTTCGAGATATACAAAAGGAGGTAAAACGATTAATTGGCCCATAGGTAGAATTTTAATGTCTTATTTTGCTTCAGTTTATGTTCGAATGGTATTATTTATTAGCATTAAAGATACAACAGCAGGCTTTAAATGTTACCACAGGGATGTTTTAGAAAAGGTTAATTTCGAGAATATTCCTTTTAAGGGATATGCATTTCAAATTTGTATGAAATATGCTACAATTCGTCATGGGTTCAAATTAATTGAAGTTCCTATAACTTTTATAGACCGTGAATTTGGCACTTCTAAAATGAATGCAAGTATTTTTAAAGAAGCCTTGTATGGTGTTTGGAAGATGCGAGGAATGAAATTATAGTTTCTATACAAAAAATCTAGTATGAAAAAATTATTAAAAGGTGCAACCATCGTAAACGAAGGGAAGTCGTTTGTGGGAGATGTTTTAATTCATAACCATCGAATTGAAAAAATTGAAACCGACATTACACCAGCACCAGATATGGAAGTTCTAGATTTAAGCGGTAAATTTTTATTGCCTGGATGTATCGATGATCAAGTTCATTTTAGAGAACCAGGTTTAACCCATAAAGGCTCTATTCTTTCTGAATCGCGCGCAGCAGTTGCAGGTGGAATAACTTCCTTTATGGAAATGCCAAACACTGTCCCTAATGCTTTGACACAAGTGTTATTGGAAGATAAATATACGATTGCTCAACATAATTCTCCAGCTAACTATTCGTTTTTCATGGGAGCGTCTAATGATAATTTGGAGGAGGTATTAAAAACGGATGAAAAAAATGTCTGTGGAGTTAAAATATTTATGGGGTCTTCTACTGGAAATATGTTAGTAGATAATGAGACAGCTTTAAATAATTTATTTTCACAAGTTCCTTTATTAATTGCGACACATTGCGAGGATGAAGCTACTGTTAGAAAAAACACAGAGATTTATAAAGAGAAATATGGAGAAAACATACCGATTTCTGCTCACCCCTTAATTCGATCGGAAGAAGCATGTTATCTTTCTTCATCGATGGCAGTAGCTTTAGCTAAAAAACACAATACACGATTACATATACTTCATATTTCAACAGCGAAAGAAGTTGGATTATTCGATAATAAAACACCTTTAGCGAATAAGCGAATAACAGCGGAAGCTTGTGTTCACCATTTGTGGTTTTCGGATAAAAATTATATTGAAAAAGGAAATTTCATAAAATGGAATCCTGCAGTTAAAACAGAACAAGATCGTGATGGAATATGGAAAGGATTATTAGATAATCATATTGATATTATTGCTACCGATCACGCACCACATACTTTGGATGAAAAATCACAAACTTATCTAAAAGCTCCTTCTGGAGGCCCCTTAGTGCAACATGCTTTATTAGCTATGTTAGAGAAAGTAAAAGAGGGTGTTTTGAGTATAGAAAAAGTAGTTGAGAAAATGGCGCATGCACCTGCTATTTGTTTTCAATTAGCGGAAAGAGGATTTATCCGTGAAGGGTATTATGCAGATTTAGTAGTAGTTGATCCAAGTCAAACTGTAAAAGTGGATAAATCGAATATTTTATACGCTTGCGGTTGGTCTCCATTTGAAGGATTTACATTCTCAAACAAAATTACTGGAACTTTTGTTAACGGTAATTTAGTATGGGATGGAAACGCTATCTGTTCTGAGGAAAAAGGGATGCGACTATTATTTAACCGTTAAATAATGAGCTTTTTAAAATACCTTATATTTTTTTTTATATTTTGTTCGCTGTTAAGTTGTTTAACAAAAAATGAGTTTACACTAAAAGATAAACCAAGTAATTTACTGCAAGAAGAAAAATTTATCGCTGTTTTCAGTGATATGATTTTATTGGAAGCTACAGCAAATCAACAAGCTCCTAATGTACTTCATACGCAAAAAGTAATGAATATTTCCAGCCCGGAAATTCTTCGTAAACACAACATAAGCAAAAAGCAATATGTGGATGCGTTTGAATATTATGCGGAAGACAAGGAGAAAATGAACGAAATTTACACAAAGATATTAGAAAACTATAATATTGAATTAAGTAAAATTAAATAGAATTTTACTTAAATATCTTCTGGAAGTTCAGCTTCTTTGTAGGCTTTGGCTTTAGGTTTTAATTTATCTACAAATATTATGTGAATTTTCAAGCCGTTCTCGGTGCTGATAAGTTCAGAAATTCCATTTTCAAAACGTGGTGCTTCGTTTTTTGAATTGGTGAATTTTTTAGTTAATTCTTCGAAAGTACCATCTTCCAATTCCGTGAAAATTTTTGTGATAGTACCATTCTCAACAATTACCTTTCCATTATAGCAAACATTCCCCGCTGTTTTAGAGTATGATACAATTACATGGTAATGAATTCCATTTTCGATTGGATTACAACCACGTTTATTAAACATGTATTCCATTTTCTTCAAACAATCATTTGTTTGCGAAAAGGAAATAAAATTCATTACTAAAATCGCAAGTGTTAATAGGTGTTTGTTGCTTTTCATCATTCCTGTATTTGTACTAATCTTTGCATCAAATATACTAAGTTTGAAGTAAACGTGATTATTCGATTGGAAATAATTATTTTTGGTAAAAATAATCTCATGGAACCGATTTCGATTGCATCTCATTTTACGGAAGCTTCTAAAATTTTAACTGAATTTTCTACGCTTGAAAATTTCAATAAGATTAAAAGTGCAGGAGAACTATTAGTCGAGAGTATATCGCAAGGAGGTAAGGTTATTTCCTGTGGAAATGGCGGTTCTATGTGCGATGCAATGCATTTTGCGGAAGAATTGACAGGTCGTTATCGTGGAGATAGAAAAGCTATTCCAGCGATGGCAATATCAGATGTTAGTCATATGTCTTGTGTTTCTAATGATTACGGGTATGACTTTGTATTTTCTCGTTATTTAGAAGCTTTTGGAAATCAAGGAGATGTTTTGGTTGGAATATCAACATCTGGAAATTCAAAAAATGTATTGAATGCAATTCAAGTTGCCCGAAATAAAGGAATGAAAGTGATAGGTCTTACTGGTAAAACAGGAGGTGAAATGGCAGGTAAATGCGATGTTGAGATTCGTGCACCTTACTCAGAATTTGCAGATAGAGCCCAAGAAATTCATATTAAAGTAATTCACTCCTTGATTGATTTCGTAGAACACAGTCTTTAATTGACAATCAAGGAGAAATATAATCTGATTTATTATTTTCTTTTTCCTTTTTTTACCTTTTGTGTTTTTTTAGCTATTGGTTTAGCTTTTTCTAATGTTTTGGGAAATAAATCAAATTTATTGATGGGTCTTAAACTGGGATTCCAACTATATCCTACGATAAATTGTTCCTCTTTATTAATTTTTTCCATTGGGTAAAATACTCCATCCGCTTGGTCCAAATAGACGACCTTTGAAAATGCATTGTTTTCAACATAAATTTTTATGTTGCTAGAATACAAGCGAGACATCCCTTTTCGCTGAATTTCAATTACACTATCTTTTTTTATACTTTCTTCTGGAAAATAAATTGTTTGTGCATTTCCATTTACATCTATCTTTGTTAATTCATTTTCCGGATTGAAATAGGCAATCATATTTTTACCACCAACCTGATTGTATAGTTTTAATTTATCTACTTCTGTAATTAAAGTTGCTTTGTTTTGAATTTCCGTGCGATCTATAATGCTATCATTAAAGTATATTTCGATTTTATCTCCTTTTAGTTCTGCTTTATTACTCCATACTATCGGTTCTTTATACATTTTCAATCTTCCAATAGTATGTTCATAAATTAAGCTATCACATACGCCTTGTGTTTTGTGGCTGTAAAATCTTGCTTTATGATACCCTTTAACGTGCGATAATTGATTGGTACTGTCCGTAAAGGTAAATAGTGTATCTGCATGAATAAATAATGTGTCGTCTTTAAGTTTATACTCAATAACAGCTTTTCCTGTTAAATAACTTTTATTGCTTTTTTTAGATGAATAAAAGTTATCCCCTCTAAATCCAATTCCTTTTTGATTATCAGAGAAATAGACATTCCCTTTACCAATAGAAAGTCCTTTTAATTCGTTAAAATATAAACTGTCTCCGGATATGAATTGATGTTCTTTTGAAATGGATGCATTAACTTGCAAAACACCTTCTTCCGTGTCTAGTCGATACCAACCTTTTCTACCTAAAATTTTGGTTTTGTCTAATCGTATTATTTTTGTAGGTCCAAAGAAATATGCTTTTTTAGATGCGTATAGATAACGTAAACTATCTGAGTACATTGTGGTCGTTTCATTTTTAAATAATACATTTCCACTAACAGTAATATTTTTGGATTTAGGAAAAAAGTACCCTGCTTTACTGTGGAGAGTTTCTTTTTTTAATGTACTTTCAATTCTTCCTCCGTTGCGATAAATAGCTACATCATTTTTGGAATCAAAATCAAGAGAATCTGTGGTTATTTTGTAGTCTCGATCGCGGATACGAACATTCCCCCACAATTTAGCTTTACGTGTTTTACTATCGTAGTGCAGTGAATCACAATACAAATTAAGTGTATCTTTTTTATTCAAATGTACATTTCCATACATTTTCAAAACGGATGCTTTTTCAAAATAAGAGGCAGAATCACAGTATATTACGTTGGATTGAAAAGTGATATGTATATTTCCAAGTAAACGATGTTCGCCGGTTTCTTTATTATAGATTAATTTTTCTGCTCCAGGGGCTAACTCCATTAAATTATGTTGACCTATTGTCGATTGAGACAACATAAAAAAAGCACTTATAATAAGCGCTTTTAATAGTTTATGGAGTGAAGGTTTCACGTTTACTTTTTATTTTGTAAAGTTTGTTTTCTATCAGGACCAACAGATACAACTGTAATAGGAACTTCTAATTCTTTCTCCAAATAAGTAACATAATCTTTTAATGCTTGAGGGCTAGATTCGTAATTATGTAATTCTGTTAAATCACAATTCCAACCTTTTAATTCTTTATAAATTGGAGTGATTTCTACCCCGTCAATATCAAAAGGAAGGTAATCAACAATTTCCCCATTTATTTGATAATGTGTACATACTTTGATTGTTTCAAATACGCTAAGCACGTCTGCTTTCATCATGGAAAGTTCACTAACTCCATTAATCATAATTGCATATTTCAATGCAGGAAGGTCAATCCAACCACAACGTCTTGGGCGACCAGTGGTAGATCCAAATTCATTCCCTTCTTTACGGATTGTTTCTCCGTCTTCTTCTAATAATTCAGTAGGGAATGGTCCACTACCAACGCGTGTACAATACGCTTTAAAGATTCCGATAACAGAACCAATGGTTGTTGGTGCAACACCTAAGCCTGTGCATGTTCCTGCTGTTACTGTGTTAGAAGATGTTACAAATGGGTATGTCCCAAAATCAATATCTAACATAGTTCCCTGTGCGCCTTCCGCTAATATTTTTTTACCAGCTTTTAATTCTTTATTTAAAAACTGTTCACTATCTATACATGTAAATGAACGAAGCAAATCGATACCTTCAAAGAAAGGACCTTCTAATTCTGTAAGATTATATTCAAATCCTTCGTGATGTTTTAATATTCCAATGTGTTTTTCAACTAGTGCATCGTATTTTTCTTTGAATTTTGGGGAGAGTATATCCCCTACGCGTAGTCCATTTCTACCTGTTTTATCCATGTATGTTGGACCAATACCTTTTAATGTTGAACCAATTTTGTTAATTCCTTTAGCAGCTTCTGAAGCCTGGTCTAGCAAACGGTGTGTTGGTAGAATTAAATGCGCTTTTTTGGAAATCAATAAATTCTTTTTAATATCCATGTTGAAAGGTGCTAATTTTTCAATTTCTTTTTGAAAAATCACCGGATCTATTACAACACCATTGCCAATTACATTAATTACATCTTTTCTGAAAATTCCAGAAGGTATTGTGTGTAAGACATGTTTAATCCCTTCAAATTCAAGTGTGTGTCCTGCGTTTGGACCGCCTTGGAAACGTGCGATTATTGAATAGTTAGGGGTAAGTACATCTACGATTTTACCTTTTCCTTCGTCTCCCCATTGAAGACCTAATAGTACATCTACTTTCATGCTAGTGTGCATTAACGTTGTTTAGAGCTTCTGTTAAAGAAGGACTAAATGTGAATATTTCATTTAATTTAGAAATTGCAAAGAGTTTTTCTACGTTCCCTTGAATTCCACAAAGTGTGACTTCAGCGCCTACATTTCTTGTTCTTGTTAAGATTCGAACAAAGAAATTTAATCCTGAACTTGTTATGTATTCTAATCGGCTTAAATCAAAATAGAAAATTTTGTAATCTTCCTCAATATTTCCTTGAATTTCTTTTAATAAATCTGCGGTATCATTATCGGTGACTATTCTGCCTTCAATAGAAATGATAACAGCTTTCGCTTCGGTGCGTAATGTGTGTTTTATGCTCACGATTAATTATTTAGTAGATTTTTTAATCCCGTAAAAATATAACGAATGGTGTTGAATTTCCACGTTAAATACATCTTCGATGGTCGCTTTAATTTGCTGTATACGTGGATCACAAAATTCTATAACTTCACCAGTATCTGTTAACATAACATGGTCATGTTGTTTAGATCCATGTGACTTCTCAAACTGCGCAATGTTTTTACCAAATTGATGTTTACGTACTAAATTACAAGCAAGTAATAGTTCGATAGTATTATATAATGTAGCACGTGAAACGCGATAATTTTGCATTTTCATTTTGTTGTATAATGTTTCTACATCAAAATGTCCTGGGTATGCATATATCTCTGCAAGTATCGCAAAACGTTCAGGTGTTTTTCTATGACTGTGTTGTTCTAAATACGCTGAAAAAATATTTTTTACAGTATTTTGTAACTCTTCTACTTGCATTCCATCTATTAAAAAGCGAAAATAACTATTATTATACGGAAAGCTACACCTATAATTAAAGATTTATTAACGAGTTTTTAACTAAAAAGGCTGTTCCAATGAAACAGCCTATTAATTTATTTTGCTTGGATAATTTCTTGATCTTCAAAATCCCATCGTTCAATTCTTTCCACACCTTCGATTTGTTCGAATTGTTTGGTTAATGCATCGAGATGTTCAGTATCGTAGACCATTACTTTTATTAAACCTTCAAATATTCCATCATTTGCTTCAAAGGAAATGGATTTCATATCCACATTTAATTGGTTGGATATAATTTCAGTGATTCGATTAACGATACCTACATTGTCTATTCCGATTAGTCTCAATGATGCTAAATGTTCGACTAACTCCGTATTTATCCAGTTTGCTTTCACACATCTGAAAGCCATTTTAGAATGTAAATGCTCTCCATTCGGACAGTTGTTTCGGTGGACTTTTATTTCTTCGTTACCACCTAAATAGCCAAAAATAGCATCTCCTGGTATTGGATTACAGCATTTTGCTAATTTATAACCAAATCCATCATATTCCGTATCGAATTCAATATTTTTTCCTTCATCCAAATCTTTTTGTCGTCTCGTTTCGGTTTGAATAAAAGATTTATCGATTACTAAATTCCCTTTATTGTCTTCTAATTCACGTAATTTATTTAGGTCAATTTTAGCTTTCGCGATTCGAATAAACAAATCTATTTGATTTTGTATACCAAAATAGCGTTCTATCGCAACAATGTTTTCTTTGTTGTTGTTTAGATTGAATTGTTTTAGTTTTCGCTCAAGTATTTCCTTTCCATCTTGAACAATAATTTTTCTTTGCTCGTTTAAAGTTCCGCGAATTTTTTGCTTTGCTCTAGCAGAATATACAAAATTCAACCATTCTTCTGTTGGTTTTTGTTTTTCAGAGGTGATTATTTCTATTTGATCACCATTGTGTAATTTATAACTTAATGGAACTAACTGTGTATTTACTTTTGCTCCGATGCATTTATTTCCGATACTTGTATGGATGTCGTATGCGAAATCTAGTATGGTTGCACCAGTTGGCAATACGCGTAATTGTCCTTTAGGTGTGAATACATAAATTTCATCTGAAAACAAGTTCATTTTAAACTCATTAACAAAATCCATGGCGCTTAAATTGTGATTTTCCATCAAATCACGAATTTCAGCAATCCAACGGTCAAATTTTGAATCTTCAGAATCGTTTTCTTTGTATTTATAGTGCGCTGCAAGTCCTTTTTCGGCAATTTCATCCATTCGTTTAGAACGAATTTGTACCTCTACCCATTTCCCTTGGTCGGACATAACGGTAGCATGTAATGACTCATATCCATTAGCACGCGGTGTAGAAATCCAATCACGTAATCGCTCTGGACTTGGTTGGTAAAAGTCTGTAACCATGGAGTAAATTCTCCAACAATCCGGTTTTTCTAGCTCTACAGGTGTATCTACAATTACGCGAATTGCAAATAAGTCATATACTTCCTCGAATGGAAGTACTTTGGTTTGCATTTTTCTCCAAATCGAAGAGATAGATTTTGTTCTCGCTTTAACCTCGTATACATATCCCTCATGATCCAATGTTTCTTTGATTGGTTTCACAAATGATTTGATAAAACGGTCACGCGATTCTTTGGTAGATTTTAGTTTACTTTCCACCAAATGATAGTTATCAGGATCTGTATGTAGGAATCCAAGATCTTCTAATTCACTTTTAATCGAGTGTAAACCCAAACGATGTGCTAGTGGCGCATACAAGAATTTTGTCTCCGAAGCAATTTTTAAACGTTTGTCGGCACGCATACTTCCAAGCGTACGCATGTTATGTAAGCGATCGGCTAACTTGATTAATACAACGCGAATATCATCTGAAATTGTTAGAATCATCTTACGGAAATTTTCCGCTTGAATGGAGGAGTTCTCGTCAAATATTTCAGGGATTTTTGTTAATCCATCGATAATACGTCTGCATTTGTCTCCGAATAATTCTTCAATATCTTCTAAGGTGATATACGTGTCCTCCACGGTGTCATGCAATAATGCACAAGCAATACTTGTAGCGCCTAATCCCATCTCTTCAGAAACGATACGTGCAACCGCAATTGGGTGATAGATGTATGGTTCACCTGACTTACGACGCATGTCTTTGTGTGCTTCTACGGCAACATCAAATGCTTTACGAACCATTTTCAAATCTTCTTTTGAAAGGTTTTTTGCAGTTTTTAGTAAGCCTTTAAACGCTTGTAAAATTTCTTTTCTTTCTTTTTCTAAATCAATTCCTTCTGGTAATGTTGACATTTATTCTAAATTAAATTTCAGTTTAATATACGAATTTTAATGCAGTAATGTGCATTTTGAATTACTTTCTTTGTGTTATTGAATGCAAAAGAGTCTTCCAAAATGTTTTAGAAGACTCTTTATTTATCGTAACTTTTTAATTATTTCGCAGGTAAAATTTTCGCTGCAACTTCTCCAAATCCGATGCGTACACCATTGCTTTCGCAGTAACCACGCATAATCACTGTGTCATTATCTTGGATGAATTTACGCTCTGTTCCATCGTTTAGTTGTAATGGCTTAGTTCCTTTCCATGCTAATTCTAACATAGAACCATAGGAGTTTGGTGTTGGACCAGAAATAGTTCCGGACCCCATTAAATCTCCACAACGAACATTACAACCATTCACCGTATGGTGTGCTAATTGTTGTGCCATATTCCAATACATATATTTAAAGTTGGATTCACAAATGACGTTCTCTGTACCGTTTTCAGGTTGAATCAATACTTCTAAATTAATGTCATAACTTTTTTCTCCTTCGAATTCTAAATAAGAAAGTACTTCAGGATGTTGTTCTGGACCAGCAACTTTGTATGCCTGTAAAGCGTCCATTGTTACTACCCAAGCAGATATACTTGATGCGAAGTTTTTGGATAAGAAAGGTCCTAGTGGAACATATTCCCATGTTTGGATGTCACGAGCAGACCAGTCATTAAACAATACCATACCAAAGATGAAGTCTTCTGCTTCGTTTGGTGTAATTGAATCTCCTAACGGTTTACCATCATAGGTGATGAATGCAGTTTCTAATTCGAAATCTAAATTACGACATGGTGCGTAAATTGGATCTTTTTCTGGATCTGGTTTAATTTGTCCTTTTGGTCTGTGGATATTTTGTCCTGAAAGAATAACAGAACTAGCTCTTCCATGATATCCAACAGGAATCCATAACCAGTTTGGTAATAATGCATTGTTTGGATCACGAAACATTGTACCAACGTTTGTAGCGTGCTCACGGCTAGAGTAGAAATCGGTATAATCCCCAATTTTTACAGGCATTAACATGATTACACTTTTGTTTGGAATTAATACTTGTTCTGCGTGATGTGTGTTTTTTTGCAATTCATCGTTGCTAGCATCCAATAAGTTTGAAATACGATTTCTCAATTCTCTTGTAGCTTGTTTTCCTTTCCCCATCAAGTAATTTAATGCGTCAGTATCAAAGTCAGACGCATCAAAAGCTAAGTTATCTAAATAACCAAGTACGTGTAATGTTTTTAAATCTAATACGTGGTCACCGATACGAACACCAATACGCGCACCTAATGAAGAGGTTCTGAAAACTCCAAAAGGTAAATTTTGAATTGGAAAATCTGAACCTGCTGGTACATTTACCCAAGATTTTAATGCTGGATTATTAGCTGCAATTGTTGAATTTGCCATATTTTTTTAAGATTAATTTCGCTGTTTTTTACTTAGTACAAATATAGAAATATTATTTTTTTAGTGTCATTTTTTTAAGTGCGAATGAAGTGCTCAATATTGTTCGTAATTTTTAATCCTTTAATTTTAATTTTGATTATTTATTTGTCTTATATTTGCTTAAATATTAATCAAAATGAAATTATTATCAAAAATCACTACTAGGAATTTGGATATTTTCCTAGTTTCGGTAGATACAGTATTAGAAATTCCAGTTGTTTCAACAGCTATTTCTGCAGGGTTTCCTTCTCCAGCATTGGATTTTATTGATTTATCTATCGATATGAATAAACATTTGATTAAACGACCTTCTTCTACTTTTTATGGACGTGTCAAAGGTCAGTCTATGAAGGATGTTGGGATTACGGATGGAGATTTATTAGTAATCGATAAAAGTATCACTCCTAAAAACGACCAAATTGCAGTTTGTTATGTCGACGGTGAATTCACCATCAAAAAAATTAAGTTCGAACAAGATATTTGTTGGTTGATTCCTGCGAATGATGCGTACCAACCGATTCGTGTAACAAGTCAAAATGATTTTTTAATTTGGGGAATTGTTACCCATGTAATTAAAGCGTTTTGATGTTTGCCTTAATTGATTGCAATAATTTTTACGCATCGTGCGAGCGTGTATTTCGACCGGAACTGGTAGGAAAGCCAATTGTTGTTTTGTCGAATAACGATGGGGCAGTTATTGCACGTAGTAACGAAGCAAAAGCATTAGGAGTTCCTATGGGAGCGATTGCTTTTGAATACGAATCCTTTTTTCTGAAAAATAATATTCATGTTTTTTCCGCAAATTTTGCGTTGTATGGAGACATGAGTGCTCGCGTCATGAACTTGTTGCAAGAATACAGTCCAGAGATGGAGATTTACAGTATTGACGAAGCTTTTTTAAAGTTGAAAGGATTTGATTATATAGATTTAGATGTGTATGGAAAGGAAATGCAAAAACGTATAACGAAATGGACGGGGATTCCAATTAGTGTAGGAATTGCACCTACTAAGGCACTCTCGAAAGTGGCAAATAGGATTGCTAAAAAATACCAAGTTCAAACAAGTGGTTCATACGTCATAAATACGGAAGAAAAACGTCTGAAAGCGTTGAAGTGGTTGCAGGTCGAAGATGTGTGGGGAATAGGTCGCCAACACGCAATTCGATTGAAGGGGTATGGTATAAGAACAGCATTTGATTTCACCCAATTGAATGATGCTTGGGTACGTCGTAATATGAGTGTGGTGGAGTTGCGTTTAAAAAACGATTTGTCGGGGATTCCTACGTTAGATTTAGAAAAATCGAAGCCGCGAAAAAATATTGCGACAACGCGCTCGTTTGAACGAAACCTAGTTGATTTTAAGGATATTCAAGAACGAGTAACCACTTTTGCAGTTGCATGTGCAGAGAAACTTCGTAGGCAAAACGATTGTTGCACTGCCATATTAGTGTTTTTGAGAACGAATGCGCACAGACAAGAATTAGCGCAGTATACTAATAGTACAGTAGTAAAACTTCCTTTTGCAACTAACTCAAGTATTGAACTGGTTAAGTTTGCTATAGAGGGATTCCAACGTATTTTTCGACAAGGATATCAATACAAAAAAGCAGGTGTGGTGATTATGGATTTTAAACCTGAAAATGAGATTCAACTAAATTTATTTGAAAATAGTAATCCTAAACACATCGAATTAATGAAAACAATGGACGTTATAAATCATTGTTATGGTCAACAAAAAATTAGATTGGCAAGTCAAGATCAAAAACGTGTATGGAAAATGAAACAAGAACGACTTTCACCAAGGTATACAACACGTTTACAAGATATTATTATCGTAAAAGCGTGAGTTGAAAAAAGTTTTACAGGATAAAAAAATTATGCTTGTCTTGATTTGTACATATAGCTTCTAAATATTTTCCCGAGCATCACCACTAATAATACGAGAGCACCAACGCCAAATGTTCTACCAATTAGATCTCCATTAGTAGCATAAAAAGTTTTTTCTTGGTTACGTTTTAAAGTTCCGCGTAAACTAGTTTCTTGCCACCAAGAGGTTTCGGATAAAATGTCGCCACGTTGATTGATAAAACAGGAAATCCCAGTATTTGCAGAGCGTGCCACAGATTTCCTGTTTTCAATTGCGCGTAATTGAGAAAAAGCACGATGTTGTTTATAACCAGGAGTATTTCCCCACCAACCATCATTTGTAATGACAAATAATAATTCAGCACCTTTATGGCATTGTTCAGCAACAAAACTTCCATAAAGAGATTCATAACATACAATAGGCGCTATTTTCATTCCTTTTGTGTGAAATACTTGCGCGTAATCTTCAATTCCTAATGTACCAGATGCACCACCGTTATCAATGGAAAGTTGTTCTAAAGCAGGAAAAACATTCGAAAAAGGAACTTTTTCAACACCGAGTACAAGTTTTGATTTATGTAAAAAACGCGGTTTATCATGTTGATCAATTAACATAGAAGAATTGTAATACTCTTCATAGCCAGGCCCACCTTCGATTTTTCGAGATGCACGGGAATGTTTGTCTTTAAAAAATTTACTTGTCGATGCTCCAATCAATAAGGAGGAATTATTCCACTTAGCCTTACGTTCTACCAAATAATGATAATGAATAATGCGCTCAACTTCATCTTCGTAAAAATTGAAAGGAAGAGCCGTTTCAGGTGCTAATACAAACTCGGTTTTAGGAGTAATTAATGAATCTGCTAAATCACAAATTCGATCGAGTTGATTTTCAATACTTCCGGTAAATTTCTCGTTGTAAGGATCTACATTGGGTTGAGTAACAATTATTTCTGTGTTTTTTCCGATTTGATCATAACTGTAATATTGACTAAGAGAAAATACAATTGGAAAAATAAGAATCGTAGCTAAAAACAAAAGTAAGTTACGTTGAGAAGTGAAAGATTTTTTTTGAAAATATAGATGTTTTACCAAAAAGAACACCACTAAATTTACGAGTAAAATCCAAAAAGATCCACCTAAAACTCCTGAAATAGAATACCATTGGATAAGTTTAGGAGAAGAAGCAAATATATTTCCGAAATTTAACCAAGGCCAAGAAAGTTCCCATTCATAATGAATATATTCAAAACCAATCCAAAATAATATAAACGCAATATATCCTTCCCGTATTCCAACTCGTTTTTTAGTGATATGAAATAATTGAAAAACAGTAGCCATAATCAAAGAGTTTAAGAAAAAAGCTAAAATTGCCCCGCCAGAACTTGCATTCCAAATCCACCAGGTTGTACCAAGGTTGTAGAGAAAAAAAGTAATGTAACTATAAATGAAAAGTTTAGAAGATTTATACTTATTACTAAAAACAGAATCTTCAATGAGTAATAATGGTGCTAATCCAAGAAAAGCTAAAAAAGGCATACTTCCAGTAAACGGAAAAGATAAAATGAGAAGAATACCTGCAGATATACTTAAAGTGAATCGTTGCTTTTTTGTTAATTGTATCATTTATTGTCCAATTTATATTGAATAATTAAGTTTTTTCCTTTTGTGGTAACAAGAATACCATTAGGAGTTTCTGAAAGACAAAATAAGTCTTGACCCTCTAATTCAGTGTGGTTTATTTTTTTGCCTAGTGTAGTGTATAAATAGATTGCGTTTTCAATAGTATCTAAAAAACCTACGATTGAACTTCCATCTTCAAGAGTTAACACTTGATAAAATGAAATATTTGAAGAGGGTAGAGCTACAGTTCGTATAACTTTTCCAGTACCATCGCAAATGTGAAAGTTTTTATCTGTTAAAAAAGAGATTAAATTACGAGTATTTCCTTTAAGAGACTGTAATAATTCAATTTTACGGTAACTTCCAGAGGTCGATATTTTGCCTGTGAAATCATTGCGAATTAATTTCCCACCTTCTGGGTAAAAGAAGGCTGGTGTAGTTTCTGTAGTGCAAAATAATGTATTGTCATTTAAAGTAGGAAATGTATTTTGTTTGGATAGATTGTCAAGTTGGATGAGTTGTCCGCCATTCTTTCCTGAAATCACGGCAAAATTTTCCTTACCATTTTTAAAGACAAATGGAGCAATTTTGTTTGGAGAGATCGATAATTTTATAGATTTTAGACATTTTCCTTTGCCATTATATTTAATTACATCATTGTTTGTATTAACAAAGATTAATTGCTTGCCTTTTTTCCCTTCGAAGAATACAGCTTCGGAGCTCGGTGCTTGATTGAGCAAAATTGGAAAACCGATATAGTTATTTCCTTTTGAATCAATTAAATATATCTTTTTGTTCGTAGTGAAGAATATTTGAGACTTACCATCGTTTAATAAATCTTGACAAACAGGAGTTCCTATAATAGAACCTTGATATGTTTTTTCCCAGAGCTTCTTGCCATTTTGTATTCCGAAAAAACTATTTTCAGTGAAGCAAATCTGAAGCAAATTAGAAGTAACGATGTGTGAAACGTTTTGAGTAAGATCTAATGTGTATATATTTTCCTTTTCAGTAACTGTCCCTTTAATGTTGGAGGTGATGAATATTTGAGATTTACGAACGGTTATTAGTTTATTAGTGGAAATACTTTTAGTGAATTTTTCACCATCTTGAATATATCGTTCGCAAACATCGGAAGGTAAATTTTCATAGATTGATTTTTTTGCTTTTTCAGATAATGCAACTGTTCTTCCAGTCTCGTAAAATGCTAAAACTTGATTAACTGCCGCTTCGTTTTCAGAAATAACGACTTTGTCTTCTAAGTATTTGATGAAAATTGATCCTGTTGCTATCTGCGGAAACTTACTCGATATTTTGATGCCGTCATATTTACTTTTACTTCCAGTAACCATTTCTTCTTCTTCGGTTTCTTCATTTAATAATTCAAAAGGGTCGGTGATCAGTTTAAAATCTGAAATTAAAACTTTGCTGCCGTCTATTTCGAAAGTTACATACCCTTTATCGCACCACTGATACAATAAATCTTGTTTTTTTAAATAGCCGTTGGATAAAGCATAGTTTTTACTGAGAAAATGATAATTTGAAATACCTTTTGGAAGTAAGGATGCAAATAATTCGAAATCATTTATTTTTTGATTGTTCTTTACTTTTTTAAAATTACTTTGAAAAGTAGTTGTTGTATTTCCTGCACAATAAATATCTTGACTATATAATACGTTTGAAACGTTTATAATATTATAACTAGCCATTTTGTCCCATGTTGGAAACTTGAACTTTTGCCAATGTTCCAATGAAATGATTTCTTTTCCGATAATAAGTAAGTTTTTAGAATACGTAGCAATAAAACCATTCTCAAGAATAAAGTTGTTTTCATTTGATTTGAAAATGATTTTTTTACGTTTAAAATACCTTTGAACCAATGTTTTTGTCCAGTTTGATTGGGTTTCTATAACAATACGATTGCGTAAGGATGAGATGTAAACTCTTTCTGGGTTATAAGAAGTAGAAAAAAGTTTTTGGATAAGTTGCGATTCATTTTTAGGAAAACGAAATGAAATATTCGTGGGATTAGTTTCTTTTAGTTTGTTTACGATAAGAATTTTACCGTCATTTTTATTGAATATTAATTCTGCAGATATTGCGTGTTGATTTTGAGTGATTTGGAATCCGAAAAATAAAATACAACTAAAACTTAATATGCCAGCAAAAATAAAAAATAAACGACCAATCATAAAGATAAAATAATGTTTAAAATTAAAGAAAATCTCCCTATTGAAGAAGAAAATATTTTACAATTCTAATTTTATTTGTGAAGAAGCTTTGACATTGAATGTTTTACGATGAAAAGAGGTAAAACCATGTATTTCAATTGCTTTTCGATGATCGTTTGTTGGATAACCTTTATTTTTTCTCCAATTATAGTAAGAGAATTGCAGATCTAATGCTTCCATAAAGTCATCGCGGTAAGTTTTGGCAAGAATAGATGCTGCAGCAATGGACATGTATTTTCCATCTCCCTTAATAATACAAATATTTGGAACTTCATGTTTCTTGAAACGATTACCATCTATAAGAAGCAATTCAGGTTTTAGTTTTAGTTGATCGACTGCTTGATGCATTGCTAAAAAGCTTGCATTTAAAATGTTTATTTCATCAATTTTTTGATGATCTACAAACGAAACGGCATATGCTAAAGCTTCCTTTTCGATAATAACTCGTAGTTCTTTACGTTTTTTATCGGAAAGTTGTTTGGAGTCATTAAGCCATTCATGCGAGAAATCTTGCGGTAAAATTACTGCAGCAGCAACAACGGGACCTGCAAGACAGCCACGACCTGCTTCATCGCATCCGGCTTCAATTGTGTTTTCTTGATAATAGGGAAGGAGCATGTTATTTAAATGAAAAAAAGCCTTAGATTTCTCTAAGGCTTTCATTATTGGTGGGAGATGAGGGGCTCGAACCCCCGACCCCCTGCTTGTAAGGCAGGTGCTCTGAACCAACTGAGCTAATCTCCCATTCTTCAAACAGCGTTTCTGTTTTGTGAGTGCAAATATAGGTAACTTTTTTATTTCTACAAATGATTAATTGAAAAAAGTTTAATAAAATCACTAATTAAAAAAAAACTACCAGTAATTAATAATGTATCTTCTTTATTTACAATGGTTTTTGTATGGATTAATGTTTCTTCTAAAGAATCAAAAAAAAGTATATTTAGGTGTGTGTTTCGGCTTTTATGAATTAATTCTTTTTTTGTACAACTTCGATTACTTGAAAAAACTGTGAAATAATACGAAGCATCTTTTGGAAATAGTAGCAGTATGTCTTCCAAATTTTTATCTGAACTTGCTCCAAATAGAATGTGTAGTTTTCCGTTTTGCACTTTTTTAAGTAATTCAAAGGTACTTTTTAAGCCTGCTTCGTTATGCGAAACATCGATTATTGTTAAAGGATTTTGTTCGATTATTTGAAATCGTCCAATGAAATTTCTATTTTTTATAAGATTGTCAATCCCATTTTTGACATGTTGCTTTGAAATAGTAAATCCAAGCGTATTTAATTTTTTTACTGTGCATTTCACAGTCCTTTCATTTATTGCTTTGTAATTGTTAGTCTCCTTCAATTCAAATTCTTCAAAGGCATAGTGAATAGTTGAATTATTTTTTAATGCTTTTTCTTGGAATACATTTAATGTATCTGGATGGTGTTCTCCAATTATTAAAGGAACATTTGGCTTTATAATGCCTGCTTTTTCGAAAGCAATTTTAGCTATTGTGTCACCTAAAAAATCAGTATGGTCTAGACTAATATTTGTAATTACAGATAAAATAGGAGTGATAATATTTGTTGCATCTAGTCTTCCTCCCAGACCTGTCTCAATAATACAAATTTCACAATTGGTATTTAAGAAATGCTTTAATGCCATCGCAAACGTAATTTCAAAGAAAGAAGGTTCAAAAGATAGCTTATTTTCTTGTATCTCTTGACAAAATGAAATTACTGCACTTTCAGGAATCATTTCGTCGTTAATTGCGATTCGTTCACGGAAGTCAATTATGTGAGGAGAAGTAAAAGTACCAACCTTATATCCGGCTTCCATTAAAACGGAAGAAAGCAGATTTGAAGTGGATCCTTTTCCGTTTGTACCAGCTATATGAACGTACTTTAAGTGAGTGTGATTAATTCTGAGACATTCACAAAGTTGTTCTATATTACCTAAATCAGGTTTGTATGCAGATTTTCCGATGTTTTGGTAAGATGGAAATTGTTGAAATAACCAATCGATTGCTTCTGAATAGTGCATTAAGATGCTTTTACGCTAATCGTTATTTTTTGATTTTGTGGTTTCGTACCAGGCATTTTATTAAACCTCACAGACGATTTCACATTTGAAATATATTGATTGATAATCCTAGCATCTGTAATTGTAGATTCGCCATTGATGTTATTTGCTTTAACAACAGTTCCTTCAGCATTTATTGTAACCATCAAAACAACGATACCTGAATAATTTGATTCAACTGGTGCAGGGTCACTTAGTCGTTGACGTGGTTCTCTTCGTGATTGACCACTGCCATTGCCTTTGCCTCCTGTTCCGTCACCATCGCCATTATCCTTACCAAAAGGTCCGTCGCCACCTCTTCCAGCCCCTCTTTCTCCACCAGAACCGCCACTTCCAAAAGGATTAGGTGACTTTGCAGTTGAGCTAGAAATGTTTGTATTATTGTTGTCGGAATTGTTATTCTCAGACTTACCAGAAAACACTTGATTTTCTGGATTACTTGTTTGTGTTAGTATTTCCTCCGTTTGTTCTTGTGGATCGTCTAATTTATGGTTAGATGCTTCACCACCTTCCAATCCTGCACTACCTCCGTTGTCCGTTACTTCAACATTTGTACGTTCAACTATAAATTCTTCAATCACTTCGTCGGATCTCAAAGGGGGTAAATCGACTGGTAGAGGAGGAGAAATGGTGAATTTAATTAAAATGGTTACAACAATAAATAACGTGATTGAACCAATAGAGCTAAAAAGCGCTACTTTTCTATCTTTTTTAGATTCGTTATTTTGTATGTTCAAGGTAATCATCTTTCTACAAGTATTTTGTTTATGCAGTAGCTTTTGTAGCAATAATCATTTTTAAATTATTATCTAATCCAATGCGAAGTATATCCACTAATTCTTGTACTTGAGAATCGAATGGAATTCTTACAACAACTGAATTATCACCAATTTTTCTTGTTTCAACGATCAAAACACCTTCAATTTCACTGAAAGCAACTTCTTTTTTGTCTACAAAGTACTTTTTATCCTGTGTGATTGTTAAGCTAACATGTTGTTTGTTTGTTTTTTCATTTGCTTTAGATTCAGGAAGAGGAACCTTGATAACATTAGGATTTGCTAATGTTGATATAATTAAGAAAAACAACAACAAAAAGAACATGATGTCACTTAATGCAGAAGTAGCTACCTCTGCATGGAATCTTCTATTTCGCTTAATTGCCATTGCTTGGACGTTGAATTAAGTTGATAAACTCTAAATTCATTTTTTGTACTTGCAATGTATATTTATCAATCATTCCAAGTAAAATATGGTAAATCGCATAAGCGATAATTCCAACTACTAATCCTGACCCAGAACTAATCATTTTTTCATATAAACCTCCAGAAATATTACCAATAGATACGTTTTCTGTAATGGATATTTTGTAGAAAATTTTAATAACCCCAGAAATAGTACCGATAAACCCTAATGTTGGTGCAACCCCAGCTATTAGTCCTAGATGTCCTAATTTACTTTCCATTTTACCAATTTCAATATTCACTACTTTTTCCATGTTGGATTCAACTTCCCCAATTGGTTTCCCAATGGTTAATACACCTTCTTTCAATACGCTTCCGTAAGCTGTAGTATCTCTCGATACAGTTTCTTCAACAGGCTTTAGATTCCCTGCTTGCAAATTCGTTTTGATGTCCGATAATAATTGACTATTATATTTCGACATTCTTGAAATATATCTAAATTTTTCAACAGCGAAAAAAATTGTATACCCTAGTAAAATTGCAATAGGAATTAAAAACACACCACCCTTCATTACAAAGTCAAAAGCAGAGATTTCTTCTGTTAGTTTAACAGCGTTTTCAGGTGTGGCTCCAACTGCTGAAACATCTCCTTGAGAAAAAAGTAAAGTAGTAGTCAAGATGCTACCAATGATAAGAAAAGTTTTTTGTGAAATTTTCATAATGAATCGTATTTGAACGTAAAATTAAACATAGAGATGCCAATTGAATTTGTAGCTTTCTATTTATATCCACAACAAAATGTTAATTGAAGTGTTTTATTTTAATTTTTACTGATTCATTAGGAAAAAGATTGCGCCAGAAATATATCCAATAAGCGCAAGGAATGATATGTTTTTTAAATACCAAACAAAACTGATTTTTTCCATTCCCATAGCAACAACGCCAGCTGCTGAACCAATAATTAAAATACTACCTCCGGTTCCTGCACAATAGGCGATGTAATGCCAAACAGATGCGTCAATGGGATTTGTGAACATTCCTATGCTTGCAGCAACTAAAGGAACATTGTCTATTATTGCAGAACCTAAACCTAATAACGTAACAAATGTGAATTCTGGTATATTAGCACGAACATTTTCTCCAAATTGGAAAATTAGTCCAAGAGATTCCATAGCTGCTACGGTCATTAATATTCCTAAAAAGAATAAAATAGAAGGGATTTCTATTTTTGATAGTGCTTTTAAAGTCGGACCTTGTCCATTTGGAGCATCTTCATTTCCGCCAAAAGTCAATTTGATTTGTCTATGGCTTAAAAATTCAGCAATACAAGCGAAAATAGCTAAAGAAAACATCATCCCAATATAAGGAGGCAGGTGAGTGATCGTTTTGAAGATTGGAACAATCACAATGGAGATTAATCCTGTAATTAACATTAAACCAGCGTGTTTTTGATTTTTATCATTACTCTCTATGCCTGTAAATTCACCTTTAAAAGCCGGTAGGAATGAGGCGATAGTTAATGGAACAATGATATTTAGTAGCGAAGGAATTACTAACATCCTAGTCAGTTTTACGGTAGTCACTTTGTTTGCCATCCAAAGCATCGTTGTTGTAACATCGCCGATAGGCGTCCAGGCGCCACCTGCATTTGCTGCGATAATAATAAATCCAGAAAACCACATACGATCTTTTGTCTCCGGAATTATTTTTCGGAGAATGGCAATCAATACAATGGTAGCAGTTAAGTTGTCAATAATAGCAGAAAGTAAAAAGGCTAAACTGGAGATAATCCAGAGTAAAACTACTTTTCGCTTGGTTTTTATTAGTTTTTTTATTGCTGAAAATCCTTCGAAATGGTCAATCATTTCTACAATTGCCATTGCTCCCATGAGGAAGATTAATATTTCAGCAGTTTTACCGAAATGATGAAGAAGGGTATTTTCTAAAAGAGTGTTTCTGTTTCCAAGTTCTAATCCAGTAATTATTTTTGCACTAGAAGGGTCGAACCAGGTTGTGATATTTTGAATACCAAAAGCAATTGCAGTCCAACACAATGTCATCATTAATAAAGCTGGAATGAGCTTGTCGATTTTGAGCGTATGCTCCATCGTAATTGCTACATATCCTAAGATGAATGTGAGGACTACAAATACTTCCATGTATGTGTTACACTAACTGCTTTAAAGCGATTTCAAAGGCAGTTTTTGCAATATGTGTTTTATTTGAATTTGCTTTGTGTGCATTTTCTAGGGCAACTTTGATTGTATTACTAATATCTTCAAAGATTCCTTTATCTGTAATAGCTTGTAAGTCATTACTCATTAAATAAGCAAATACACGTGCCATTCCACAATTAGAAATGAAATCTGGAATAACAGCAATTTTAGAATCAGCAAGTTCCGCAATTGGACCGAAGAAAATTTGAGGGTCTGCAAAAGGAACATTTGCTCCAGCTGCTATTACTTCAACTCCAGCAGTAATCATTCTATTTAATTGGTCTTCTGTAATCAAACGCGATGCTGCACAAGGAATGAAAACATCGGCTTTTAAATCCCAAACTTTAGCGTTGATTTCTTCGTAGGATAATAAATTAGGGTGAACTAATTCATTTCCGTTTTTATTTAAAAATAAATCTTTAATTTCTTGGAATGAAAAACCATTTTCATTGATTAATCCCCCTACACGGTCAATAATACCAACAACAATTGCTCCTTGTTGTGCTAAATAATAAGCTCCAGCAGAACCTACATTACCCCAACCTTGAACGATTACTTTTTTCCCAGCAACAGAACCTCCCCAAATAGAATAGTAATGTTTTACAGACTCTGCAACACCATACCCTGTAATCATGTCCGCAACAACATATTTTCGTTCAATAGCAGGGGTGAAGGTTTCGTCTTCAATAACTTTTAGAACGCCATTTCTTAATTGACCAATACGATTGATTTTTTGCGCTTCACGTGGTTGAAAATGGCCATTAAATACTCCTTCTTGTGGATGCCAAACACCACAATCTTCAGTCATAGGTATCACTTCATGAATTTCATCTACATTTAAATCTCCACCAGTACCATAATAATGTTTCAATAAAGGAGTTACAGCTGCATACCATCTTCTTAAAACACCCTCTTTACGTGGGTCTTTTGGATCGAAATTAATTCCTGATTTAGCCCCTCCGATAGCAGGACCAGCAACCGTAAATTTAACCTCCATTGTTTTTGCTAAAGACTCTACTTCTCTTTTGTCTAATCCAGATCGCATTCTAGTACCTCCACCAGCTGCACCTCCGCGTAATGAGTTTATTACAACCCATCCTTCTGCTTCTGTTTCAGCATCTTTCCATTCAAATACGATTTCAGGTCTTTTATTTTCAAATTTCTCTAATAATTCTTTCATTTTTTATGTTTTGATTGTTTCAATTTCGTGCCACAAAAGTAATAAATTTTATCAATGTATTACTTGATTTATCTAGTTAGGTAGGTGTAAAACACCACTACATGAATTTCTGCTTGCTCCTGTTACATCTTGTAAGCAATTCATTTTTTTTTCTAGGTATAATGCACCTAAAAAACCGAAAACAATTGCTTCTTTAAATTCAATAATCTGCGAGGATGGGATGATTATTTTTCCTTTATAATATTTTGCAATACTGGATATTAAATGTTTGTTATGCACTCCCCCTCCAGTAATTAACAGTTTTTCTATATTTTGTGTATTTGCAATTTCGCTGATTTGAATTGCAATGTGGGCGCACACAGTCGCTAATTTATTTGGAATTGTATCATCATTTTTATTTAAAATTGGCAAAAACTGATCGTTAAACCATTCTACACCTAAAGATTTTGGAGCTTTTTGAGCGTAGAAGCCTAGTTTGTTTAATTCTTTAAGTAATAATTCATTGATTTTTCCAGAAGCAGCAAGTTCACCATGGTTGTCATAGGGTTTTCCTGTTGTATTGATTAACTGATTTAAAGGGATGTTCCCTGGACAAATATCATAGGCCTGTATTTTTTGATCTTGTATGTAGGAGATATTTGAAATACCTCCGATATTAAGGAAACCATCTGCCATTGTTTTAAATAACTGAAAATCACCTACTGGCACAAGTGGAGCTCCCTGTCCTCCAAGTAAAACATCTTTTGTTCTAAAATCATTAATTACAGGAAGGTTAGTTAGTATGGATATGTTTGTACCACACCCAATCTGATAGGTAAATCCTTTTTCAGGCTGATGAAATATCGTGTGTCCGTGGGACGCAATAGCATCAATATGGAGTTTGTCTATTGAAAATTCTTCTAAAAACCTTAGTACACACTTTCCAAATAATTCTCCTAATTTTTTATCTAATAGAATTAATTCGGTAGCAGAAATAAAAGTTGCATTTTTCAATAGTTCTGTTTCTTCATCCGAATATTTATAGGTTTTACTGTGTAACAAATCAAAACTCCATGCATTTTCCTTATACGTGTAATTTGTGCAGCTTATATCTATTCCATCCAAAGAAGTCCCCGACATTATTCCAATGAGTATATAATTAGATTCCATATAAATTAGCTAGTTCGATAAATTCAAATACAAATAAACGGATAAAATCAAAAATTATACTCTAAATTTGTTTCTATAAAATTATGTCAAGATGAATTTTGAATTAACAGAAGAGCAAATTGCGGTTAGAGAGGCTGCAAGAAATTTTGCGCAAAATATTTTAAAACCTGGCGTAATTGAGCGGGATAACAATCAAAAAGTAGCACACGAAGAATTAAAACAGTTGGGTGAGCTTGGTTTCATGGGAATGATGGTAGATCCAGCCTATGGTGGTGGTGGAATGGATACTATATCCTATGCATTAGCCATAGAAGAAATTTCTAAAGTCGATGCATCTGTATCTGTTTGTTTATCCGTGAATAATTCTTTAGTTTGTTATGGTATAGATAAATACGGTACAGAAGCGCAAAAAAGAAAATATTTAGTTCCGTTAGCTACTGGAGAGAAAATTGGTGCTTTTTGTTTGTCAGAACCTGAAGCTGGTTCGGACGCAACTTCTCAACGTACGACGGCTATAGATATGGGAGATCATTATCTATTAAATGGTACAAAGAATTGGATAACTAATGGTTCTACTGCATCCATTTATTTAGTAATTGCGCAAACAGATGTAGCAGCTGGACACAAAGGAATTAATGTGTTGATTGTAGAGCGTGGCATGGAAGGTTTTATCGTTGGAGCTAAAGAAGACAAAATGGGAATTCGAGGAAGTGATACCCATACTTTAATGTTTAATGATGTAAAAGTTCCGAAAGAAAATAGAATAGGTGAAGATGGTTTTGGTTTCAAGTTTGCAATGAAAACATTGGCTGGAGGTCGCATAGGAATTGCTGCACAGGCTTTAGGAATTGCTGGAGGTGGTTATGAATTAGCTTTAGCATATTCTAAAGAACGAAAGGCATTTGGAAAAGAAATTTCAAAGCACCAAGCGATTGCATTCAAATTGGCAGATATGGCTACAGAAATTGAAGCAGCACGACTGTTAGTAATGAAAGCTGCAAATGATAAGGATACCGGTAAAAATTATGATCAATCCGGAGCTATGGCAAAATTATATGCTTCAAAAGTTGCGATGGAACAAACAACGGAAGCCGTTCAAATTCATGGTGGTTATGGATTTGTAAAAGAATATCACGTAGAACGATTGATGCGAGATGCAAAAATCACTCAAATTTATGAGGGTACCTCTGAAGTACAAAAAATTGTAATTTCAAGAGGTATTTTATCCTAGATTTTCAAGATCTTATAGATTATAGAAAGGGCACTTTAATAATTTAAGTGCCCTTTTTTTATAAATATTTCACAATTTCTTCTAAGCCAATTCCACGAGAGGCTTTTAAAAGTATTAATTTATTTTCGATAGAATTTGATTTTAAGTTTTCTATTAATGCTATTTTAGATTCAAAAAATAAGCAGTTATCTAAATGTTGTTTTTCGCTATTAAATAATGTGCCCACAAAATAACAACTTAAATTTCGCTTTGTAATATTTTCAATTATTTCCTGATGTTCAATTTTTGATTCTTCTCCTAATTCAAACATATCTCCGAGAATTAATAGTTTGTTTGGATGTTCCATTTCATCAAAACTATCAATAGCATTTTTCATACTACTTGGATTTGCATTATATGCATCCATGATGAGTGTGTTATTTTCTGTCTTTTGTACTTGAGAACGATTATTAGTAGGAGTGTAGTTAGTGATTGCAAGAGATATTTTATCATTATCAACTTGAAAGAATTTCCCGATAGAAATAGCAGCAATAAAATTTAGATAGTTATATTTTCCTATCATTTGTGTTTCAAGAATTCTTGAACTATAGTTATTGCTTTTCCAAGACATCGAAACATAAGGGGTCATTTTAACGAGTCTGCAGTCTAAATTATAAGAGTAGGGGATAGTTTGCGTATTTTTTGGTAAAATAGATTTAAGTACCTCATCCGCATCATTATAAAAAATAATTGCTTCTTTATTTGCTGCATACTGATACATTTCACCTTTTGTTTTGATTACTCCAGCATAAGAACCAAAACCTTCTAAATGTGCTTTACCAATATTAGTAATAATACAATGTGTAGGTTCTGCAATATCTACTAATTCTTGGATGTCTCCTGGTTTATTTGCACCCATTTCTATTATTGCAATCTCATGATGATTTGATAGTTGAAGAAGTGTAAGCGGTACACCAATGTGATTATTTAAATTACCTACGGTTGCATGTACACTGTATTTTTGCTTTAGAACCTGGTAAATAAGCTCTTTACTTGTGGTTTTCCCATTACTCCCTGTTATTCCTAAAATAGGGATATTAAATTTATTACGGTGGTAATTAGCTAATTCTTGTAGGTATTTTAAGCTATCATATACGATGAAAATATCATTTATTTTTTCATTACGTGAATCATCACTTATTACATATTTTGCTCCTTTTTTAAGTGCTTCAACTGCATAATCATTTCCGTTAAAGTTCTCACCTGTTAAACAAATAAATAAACAATCTTTTAGAATGTTTCTAGTATCTGTACATACGCCTGTAGTTTTGTAATATTCCTCAAATTTCATAATTATTAAGCATAAAAAAACCCACCTTATAGATGGGTTTTAGTGATTTTATTTTTTTATTTTCCTTTTTTTCTAGCTTTGGCGTTTGCTTCTTGAGATTGTAAACTCATAGAGCTTCCTAATCTATCCATCGCACATCTAAATCCTAATGTGGATAACGACTGGTCTTCGTCTAAGTATCTTCTAGTACCGCCACCTAACCAATATGCTCTATCTCTCCATGACCCACCTTTGAATACGCGTGATTTATCAGAAACTAAAGTAGTTGGCCAAGAAACTGTTGTTTTAACTTCATCGGTATATCCTTTTTTAATTTCAGTACCATCTAATGAATATTGTTCATGTTGACTTTGGTACATAATTAAGTTAGGGTCACGTGTTGCTTGGTTTATTGCATTTTTACGGTTATTGTTATCGTAGTAGATGGAACTTTCGATGTCACCATCCATATAATCAACGTAATCATCACGTCTGTAATTTAAACGCCCTATATTTTCTTCTTCTGTAACTGCTCGATATTTTAATTTACCAGGAGTATTAAGAACATATGCACCAAAACCATCTCTTAATAATGTAATTACTTCAAAATCGTATTCCTGCTCTGGTCCTTTACGTAAACTTTCTCCAAATATTTCTCCAAATATTTTAGTCTGAACGTGATTTGACGCTTCTATATCGTATTTGTCATTTTTTAATTTTATAGCAACATCTAATTCAGCACTTATTCTTTTAATTAATCCTAATTCTACTGTATCTTTTTCACTGTTGTGAGATAAATAAATAGGATCTGGAGAATAACCAGTTTTCACAGGGTTGCGAGATTCGTTACGTTTCATGATGCCAGTAGGTAAGGCAGAATCAGAAATGTCATGCATTTTTGCGGCAATACGTTGATAACGTACACGTTCAAATTCATTCAAATATTCTTTCATTCCATGTGCATCATACATGATTTGACCATTTTTAGCTGCTATTGAGCCTTCGTTATTTAAAACTTTCGTTGTAAATACACTTCCTCTAAAGGGTCTGAACTCATCAAAATCTTCGGAAGAAAGTGGACGATATACATCCATCACCCATTCAGATACGTTACCAGCCATATTATATAATCCAAAATCATTTGGCCAATAGTCATCAACACGACCTGTACAATCATAACCGTCATTTAAATGACCAGAAACCCCCATGAAATCACCTTTTCCTCGCACAAAGTTTGCACGAATTACACCTCTAAATTCTTCACCATCATTTCTTACCCAGTGACCATCCCAAGGATAAATTCTTCTTTCCGTATAATTTTCTTGTCCAGCATCCAAATTTCCAATTAAACCATAGGAAGCAAATTCCCATTCAGCTTCAGTTGGGAGACGGTAACGTGGTAATAGGAATCCATCCTCCATTTTCACTTTTCTTGTACCTTCTGTATTCGTAGGGTTTAAGTCCGGAACTGATGCCCCACCTTCATATTGTCCAGATAAATAAGCTTCTGTATTAAATGTATTTTCACCTGTTGCTTCTACATTAAATCCATCTAAAATTCCCTCTCTCACTAAAATAAACTCATTTACACGGTCAGTTCTCCATTTACAATAGTCCGATGCTTGTAACCAGGAAACACCTACAACAGGATAATCTCTATATGCTGGATGTCTCAAATAATAATCTACAAATTTCTCATTAAATCCAAGTGGAGATCTCCAACACAAAGTATCAGGTAATGCATTTTTGTAGACCATTGGAAATTCCGCACTATATGCTCTACTAATCCAATATAAGTATTCAACCCAGTGAAAATTTGTAACCTCTGTTTGGTCCATATAGAATGTAGAAACAGAAACACGTGTTGTACGATTATTCCAATCATACATCACATCTTGTTCGGATTTACCCATAGTAAATGTACCTCCTTCTATAAAAACTAATCCAGGGCCGGTCTCTTGTTCAAAATTAGTAGAACGTTCAAAACCTCCATTGGATGGATCGTTATATTCCCAACTAGTTGCGTTTGAAGATTCGTTTGCGCAAGACTGCATCAAAGCAATTGTAAGAATTGATAGGGTGATTAATTGATAAAGTTTCATGATTTCAGGTGTTTAATCATTAATTTATTGTACAAATATATTAGGTTTAACGTAAATTCTGTAAAAAGTTACATTTTCTATTGTTTTTTTAGAAGGATGGACAAGATAAACTTCTAAATGCCGTAGGTTTTTCTCCACAACTTAAATTGAATCCCATAGAAACTTCGTGTGACCCATAGGAAGTTCCATTGTTAAGTTTAGAAACAGTAATATCGTAACTATATCCAACTCTAAAAGATTTTGTTTGAATTCCTAATGACAAGATGAAAGCATCTTTATTACGGAACCAAGTTCCAAATGTTAAATTTCCATGTTTTACATAGGTACCAATATTCATCTCCATAAACCCTTGTTGATATTGAAATATAATATTGGGCATTAAGGTAGTGGATTTAGTCCCTCTTGCTCCTTTAACAAGTGAAATAATAGCACCTGCGTGCGCTGTTATTCTCATTTTTTGAGGGGATACTCCATTTGTAATCATGGACTCGTTTGGTTGGTTGATGTGGTGTAACGCTAATCCAGTATAAAAGTTTTTTGAAAAACCAAGTGCACCAATGGATGCATTAAAAAATTGTCTGCTTGCATTTTGAAGAATATCTCCTGTATTATAGATAAAACCTTTTCTCGGGTCTATCATATCTCCGAAAGTAAGTTTAGTTACGTCAAGACTTTTTTGATAATAAGCAGCCCTAGCGCCAAATAATAGCGTAAATTTTCTATTGACTTTCAAGTGGTAGGAGTAGATTAAACCAATCATGGAAGTGCTAATAGTACCTCTGCCTTGTTGATCATAAGTTGCTA
>JBIIKZ010000028.1:0-25473 GCA_044232905.1 Crocinitomicaceae bacterium | reverse complement strand
CAAGTGGTCGACAAATATCTATTTACCAATACTGTTATCGCTGCAGCGATCGAAAGTGGAAGAAAAGTTCGCATATTAGAACAATTGCACCAACCTGCTGACCATCCTATTAATGCATTTCATCCAGAAGGAGAATATTTAAAAGGATTAGTTATTCAAGTAGAATAATGCTCGAATACAGCTACAAAAAAATATTGGGGGTAGCATTACCTTTGATGGTATCTTCTTTTATACAATCCATTGTTTTAATTAGTGATAGCGCATTTTTAAGCCGTTTTGACACCCTTGCATTTGATGCCTGTGGAAATGCCAGTTTGATTTACGTAACCTTATTTATGGCCTTAAATGGTCTAAGCGATGGCGTTCAAATTCTGATAGCAAGAAGAATTGGCCAAGATAAGCACCATGCTATTGGTCGAATTTTTGGCACATCTATCTTTACAATTGGACTGGTTTCCCTGTTACTTTTTCTGTTTTTATTTTTTATTGTTCCCATCTTACTTCCTCTGTATACAAAACATACCGATTTAGCAAACGCACAAATTGAATTTCTTTCCATACGTAGTTATGCACTCTTATTTTGTATGCTAAGTTTACCTATACAAGCATTTTTTTTAGCAACTGGTAAAACATGGGTCGTCTTATTAAGCGCATTAATTATTGCAGTAACTAATATTGTTTTAGGGTATCTTTTCATATTTGGAGTAGGCGATTTAATCCCAGCATTAGGTATCAAAGGAGCTGCTTTTGCATCTACGATTGCAGAATTTTTAGGCATGCTTTTTCTGGCCTTATTTATGTTGTTTTCAAAAGAACGAAAGCTGTATCAATTATTTGAACATTTTGCATTTCAATGGAAATCCTTTATTGAATTACTGAAAATTGGCTCTCCATTATTTTTCCAAGGATTTGTCGCTTTGGCGTCTTGGACAGTATTTTTTACGTGGATAGAACAAATGGGTAAATTTGAATTAACAGTTTCTCAAAATATTCGTTCCTTTTATTTCTTAGCGTTTGTTCCAATATTGGGGTTTGCCGCAACTACAAAAACATACATTTCACAATATTTTGGTAAAGTAGATTTTGATGCTGTTAAAATCATCCAACTTAGAATACAATTACTAACTGTTTTATTTTTATTTGTATTTTTTCATGGCGCATTATTTTACCCAAAGACAATGATTAGTTGGATAAATCCAGGAGAAATGTATATTGCCAAAAGTGCACAAATACTGCGGTATATTGCTGGTTCTTTTTTAATTTTCGGATTAATTTCCGTTAAATTCCAAACCGTAAATGGTTCTGGAAATACGATTGCTAGCTTTTTAATCGAACTATTTAGTATAACCATCTATCTTATTTTCTCGTTTTTGCTAATCAAAGTATGGGAAGTAGATATCTTTTGGGTTTGGTCCGTAGAATATGTTTATTTTGGATCTTTAGGAATATTATCCATCGGCTATCTTAAATTTTTTAATTGGAAAACAAAAAAAATATGACGAAGCAAGATTTTCGAATTGTATTTATGGGAACGCCTGAATTCGCAAGTACTATATTAGAAGGTTTGTTAGAACACCACTATTCTATCGTAGGAGTAATTACCGCACCTGACAAACCAGCAGGAAGAGGACAAAAAATACAGGAAAGTAGCGTCAAGACTACTGCTTTAAATCATCAACTAAACATTCTACAACCTGTAAATCTAAAAGATCCAAGTTTTATTCAAGCATTATCTGATTTACGCGCGGATTTATTTGTAGTTGTCGCATTTCGCATGTTGCCCGAAATCGTATGGAATATGCCTTCAAAGGGAACAATCAATTTACACGCATCCTTACTGCCAGAATATCGTGGTGCCGCACCAATAAATTGGGCGATTATAAATGGAGAAACAACTACTGGAGTAACGACCTTTTTTATCGAACAAGAGATTGACACAGGTATGGTAATAGAACGTGAGGCATTGCTAATTTCAGAAAACGAAACGGCAGGCGAATTACACGACCGATTAATGAATTTGGGGAAAAACTTAGTGCAAAAATCGGTGAAGCAAATTTTAGAAGGCACCGTTCAAAGAACTCCACAAGAAGCTTTAATTGAAAAGCAAGTACTAAAATCTGCTCCAAAAATATTCAAGCCGGATTGTCTGATTAATTGGAATGAAAATATTTCCCGCATACATAATTTTTGTCGCGGACTTTCTCCTTATCCTACAGCTTGGACAAACGTTGTTTTTACTGAAAAAGAAGAAATAAAAACTTTTAAATTATTTAAGGCTTTTAAAACAAATATATCCTCGGCAGACAAAAACTCGCTTATTTTCACAAAAGAGGGCATTTTATTTCCGTGTCAAGACTATTATTTATGTGTAACTGAACTACAACCAGAAGGGAAAAAACGTATGAAACACACCGAATTTCATGCAGGATACAGTAATTACACACTTTGTATACAAAAATGAAAAAACCAAAAAACAAAGAGTAAACACTTGAATAACAACATTTTAACTTATAAGTAATTAAGTTAAAATGTTCATTATTAGTTTCATACCAATTATTTTTACTACTTTTTATTAACAAATATTGCTGAAACGCTCTTAAATACTGCATATTCTTATAACTTTGTTCTAGTATTAATTGAATTAAAAAACTATTTAACATGAACAAAGCAGAATTAATCGATGCAATCTCAGCTGAGTCTGGATTAACTAAAGCAGATGCAAAAAAAGCATTAGAAGGATTTGTAAGCGCTACTTCTACCGCTTTAAAAGCTGGTGACAAATTATCATTAGTAGGATTTGGATCTTTCTCTGTTTCTAAAAGAGAAGCTAGAAATGGTCGTAACCCACAAACTGGTAAAGAAATCAAGATTGCTGCGAAAAACGTAGTTAAATTTAAAGCTGGTGCAGATTTAACAGGAAATGTTAACTAAGAATTAGTTTAAAAATTTGAAAGGGGTGGCTTCGGCTACCCTTTTTTTTTCGAGAAAAATGGAAGAAAAAATACTTGCTGAATTCTACGCTATTATCAGCGAAAATAAAAAAGAGATGTTTGACCGAATCGCTTCCGAACGGACAAAACATATAACAGTAGCAATTGAAAACGTGTATCAAGAACACAACGCAAGTGCAGTGCTTCGATCTTGTGATTGCTTTGGACTTCAAGAAATGCATGTGATTGAAAAAAATAATCAGTACAAGGTACAACGAGATATTGCATTAGGAGCAGGTCGTTGGGTAGATTTATATAACTATAATCAAGGAAATCAAGTTACCAAAGATTGTATTGATCGTTTAAAAAGTAAAGGATATACAATTGTTGCTACAACCCCACATACAGAGAATACTATTTATGACTTAGATTTAAGTAAGCCTATTGCATTAGTATTTGGTACTGAAAGGCAAGGAATTAGTGAAGAAGTTGAAAAAATGGCGGATACTTTTGTGAAAATACCCATGTATGGATTTACAGAAAGTTTCAATATATCGGTTTCAGTAGCTATTGTTTTAAATACTTTACGACAACGATTGGAAGAGAGTAATTATGCTTGGAAACTTTCACAGGAAGAACAAATTGCTTTGAAAATCAAATGGTGTAGAAAGATTCTAAATAGCGGTGATAAATTAGAAAAACATTTCAGAGAAAAACATTCCTTGTAAATTTACCTTTAGAAAATTGTACAAAAAATACCAATGACGATACATTCAATAAATACCGGTAACTTCAAATTAGATGGAGGTGCCATGTTTGGCGTGGTTCCAAAATCCATTTGGAATAGAACAAATCCAGCGGATTCAAACAATCTATGCGATTGGGCGATGCGTAGCTTAATTATTGAACAAGACAATCGATTAATATTGATTGATACTGGTATTGGGGATAAACAAGAAGATAAATTCTTTGCTCATTTTCACTTATCCGAAACCGATTTATTTGAACAAAAACTCAATAATTTAGGGTATCGTAAGGCTGATATTACCGATGTTTTTTTAACCCACTTACATTTTGATCACTGTGGGGGAGCGATTCAGTGGAATAAAAATAGAACGGGCTATGAACCTGTTTTCAAAAATGCTATTTATTGGTCGAACGAGCAGCATTGGGAATGGGCAACCAAACCAAATCCTAGGGAAAAAGCATCTTTTCTTCGAGAAAACATTCTGCCCATTCGAGAAAGTGGTCAATTACAATTTATTGAACGAACAGGAAGTGTAGCCTCCCAAATATTCCCAGGTATGGACGCACTATTTGTAGACGGTCATACAGAGTCAATGATGTTACCTAAAATTAGTTACAAAGGCAAAACACTTGTTTTTATGGCAGATTTATTACCGAGTGTTGGACATTTACCTCTTCCCTATATTATGGGTTATGATACGCGACCATTAATAACAATGACTGAAAAAGAAAAATTTTTAGACGAAGCAGTAAAAAACAATTACATTTTATTTTTCGAACATGATAGTATAAATGAATGTTGTACATTGCAAAAAACGGACAAAGGTGTTCGTATGGACCAATCATTCCGGTTTGAAGATTTTTTTTAGTTAACACAAATTTGTAACTTTACATTAGTTCAAAATCTGATTATGCAAAACTATTTACAACAAATTCTTACTGAATCAAATACAATCATTATTCCAGGCTTAGGCGCTTTAACAATTACAAGTACAAAAACTGGAGACATATATTTTATGCCGTTTTTAAAGCATGATGACGGTACATTATCGAAATATATTGCTAAGGTTGAAGGAATTGAACTTGTAGATGCAAAAAATATGATTTCTAATTTTGTAGCAAATATTCAATCTTCTTTTGAGAATGGAGGAAACTATGAAATGGAAGAATTTGGACGCTTTTTACTAACTAAAGACGGAGAAATTGACTTTCAACGTTGGGAAGATTATCAAATTAAAAATACAGCAACATCTATTCTTTCGAAGAAAATAAACGAACGAAAACTGAATACTAAAAAAACAGAAGTTCCTAAATCAACTACTACAGCAATCGAAACGCCGATTGTAAAAGAAGAACCTGCTAAAATCGAGGAACCAATCAAAACGGATGTTGAAATTCACGAGCAACGGGAAGAAGAATTACCAATTTCAGCAAATCCAATAGAAGAACCTGCTACTCACCAGGCGATTACAGCACAAAAATCGATTGATGAATTATTAAATGATACGGAGCATGCAGCAGATTCTATGCAATCTGAACTCTTCCAAGAGCCAATAATTATTTCGAATGAATTGATCAGACCAATAGAAGAGGAAGTGTCTGATTTTGTAGACACTACTACTCAAGAACAGGAAGAAATTAAAACAGTGGATGAACTAATTGAAACGCCTGATAGAAAAATATTAGCCCAAACAGATCCATCTATCGATAACATTCCAACAACAATAATCGAAACAAATGAAGATAAAAAAGCATTACGTAAAAAACAAAAAAATGAACACGCTGCTGCCAAAGCAGAACAAAAAAGATTGAAAAAATCAGCAAAATTAGAAGCGAAAGCGGTAGCTAAAGAAGCAGAAATTTCAGCACCAAAAGAGAAGAAAAAATCGCGATCTATGTTATTTTGGTTATTTTTCGCGATCTTGATTACTGCAGGAACGATGTGGTATATCAAAGTACAACGAGACAGTAAAGTTCATTTAACCGTGATAGACAAAAAAGCATCTAAAATAGTTACAACGAAAGTTATTGAGAAAAATGAATTACATAAAGAAATAGCAAAACATTCAACTAAGGAAAACACAAGCGAAAATATCGAGAAAAAAGTAGCTGAAATTCCAAAAAAACCAGTATTAGAAGTAGAAAAACAGAAAACAGAAGCGAAAAAAACGATTATTCCAACAAACCCAATAAAAGAAGTTGAAGCAAAAAAAGAGATTACGAATAAAGAAAAAAATGAAGCGAAATCAATAATTAGTAGTACCCCAACAAAGTTAGAGACGGTTAAGAACGCTACTACTACAATCGCAAGTACAAAAACGGATATTGTGGCTAAAGGAAATATAAAAAGTCCAAGTACTAATTCAACTACTGTTAATGCTTCGACACCAGTTAAAACAACTGTTTCGCCTAAAATCGAGAAAACAAAACCAACTCCTAACCCTGCTAACGCAGTAGTTATAACGTCTTCGACGCCAATTATCAAACCAGTGCCAGCTCCCCCTAAACCAGTTGTTATTAATGCAAATCCAGGTTATACGTCACAAAACAAAAACATACAAGTAATTGTTGGAACATTTAAAGACAAAGCATCTGCCGATCAATTCGTCTCAAATTTAAAAGCAGATGGTTTTACAACTGCTTTTCAGAAAGAAAAGAATGGAACTTTTGAAGTGAATTTAGGTAAATTCACAACATTATCCGAGACAAGTAAAGCCTTGCAAAAATACCGAGGCGTTAAGAAGTAATTAGGTATCTCGGAGTATAAAGGTGCGAGAGAAAAAAAATTTAAATGATACATTTTTGTACCTATTAAAACTTATTTGTAACGATTGCTTGTAATTAGAATTATTCTACGAATTCTAATTATATTCGTTTTTTTATTTTGAACTATGGATCCACGTCTACGCGCATTTGAACGATTATTAAACATTATGGACGAATTACGCGAAAAGTGTCCATGGGATAAAAAACAGACTTTCGAAACATTGCGTACCTTAACGATAGAAGAAACCTACGAACTAGCGGATGCAATTACTACGAATGATTTGGATTCATTAAAGGGAGAAATTGGCGACTTGTTTTTACATTTAGTTTTTTACTGTAAAATTGGAAACGAACAAGGTGCATTTGATGTGGAAAGCGTTTTAAATGCTATTTGTGACAAACTTATTTTTCGTCATCCACACATTTATGGAGATGCGGAAGCAAATACGGAAGAAGAAGTTAAAGCAAATTGGGAGAAACTAAAATTAAAAGAGGGTAAAAAGTCTGTATTAGAAGGCGTTCCCGCTTCCCTACCTGCATTGGTGAAAGCCATGCGCATCCAAGAAAAAGTCAAAGGAATAGGTTTTGATTGGGATACTAAAGCACAAGTTTGGGCCAAAGTACAAGAAGAACTTGGTGAATTACAAGAAGCAGAAGCTTCAAACGATGCATCCGAAATTGAAAGTGAATTTGGCGATGTATTATTTTCCTTAATTAATTACGCACGATTTATTGGTGTAAATCCAGAAAACGCTTTAGATAAAACCAACCTAAAATTCAAAGGACGTTTTCAAACAATGGAATCGTTGATGTTAACCGAAAAGAAGAACATCAGTGAAATGGATTTAACCGAAATGGATATATACTGGGAGAAAGCAAAAGAACTTGAAAAAACAAATAAGGATGTATAAGATTTGTTCACTATTTTTATTTTTGGTTGTGTTTTCGTCTTACGCGACGAGCCAAGAATCCATTTTCAGAGGTTTTATTTACGAAAAGGCTTCTGGAGAAGTTATCCCCTTTCAAAAAATTAAAATTTATTCAACCAGCAACGAATTTTCAGGTGCTGTTACCGATGTAAATGGATTTTTCTCCATACCAAAACTAAATACGGGAACGTATTATGTAAGTATTGAAAGTACAATCTATGAAACACTAAAAGATACGATCTTACTTGAAGCTTCCTCGCCAATATTTCAGAAGAAATATGATTTAATCAAAGAAATTGTAAGTAAAGAATTAAGTGTTGCAAGAGTTAATGTTGACGCAAAGAAGAAAACAACGGAAGTTAACATGTCGCATATTAAACTGGACAAAAAAAGTTTAGAACGAATCCCTAGTATAGGTGGCGAGAATGACATTGTTGGAGCATTTAGTGTTACGCCAGGGGTTGTAACTACCGGAGATCAAGGCGGACAAATTTATGTGCGAGGTGGAACACCAATTCAAAACAAAGTATTACTAGATGGTGTCACCATTTATAATCCCTTCCACTCTATCGGATTCTTTTCCATTTTCGAAACAGAATTAGTAAAAAATGTAGACGTATATACAGGAGGTTTTGACGCACGTTATGGTGGTAGAATTTCCTCTATTATGGACATTTCGTATCGGGATGGTAATCGTAAAGCCTTTGGTGGAAAGGTTTCTGTTAGTCCATTTATGGGAAAAGTAGTATTGGAAGGTCCAATGGGTAAATTAAAAGAAGATGGTTCAGCATTGGGTTCTTACGTGTTTTCCGCAAAACAATCCTTGCTTGATTTCACTTCCAAAAGTTTATATCCTGGAATAAATAATGGAAATGGATTACCATACAATTTCGGAGATTATTATGGGAAAATAACGCTAAATGCAGGTGGAGGGTCTAAATTTAGTTTTTTCGGATTTAACAATTCGGATAAAGCAAGCTATATGGATAAACCTAATACGGTTTTAGCAGATTTAAATTTCACACAAAAAGGGGGAGGTATAAATTTTATTGTAGTACCCAGTAGTTCTGCAGCCCTTATACGCGGACATGTTAATGCTTCTAATTACACCCTAGGATTCAAAGAACAAAACATGCAAGATCGTACAAGTTCGATTGGTGGTGCTGAATTAGGTTTTGATTTTACTTATTTCAAAAAAAATGAAGGACAATTGGATGTAGGGGTCTGTATTAATGCTTTTAATACAAGTTACACCACCTATAACGAACTTGCTGCTAAAATAAATGATGAAAATACCACCTTCGAAGTTAGTTCTTACATAAATTATAAATTAATCAAGGGGAAGTGGGTTTTTCAACCTGGCTTTAGGACCCAAGGATACATTTCTAGGGGAGTAATTTCTCCAGAACCACGTTTGGGGATTAAATGGAATGCGATGGAAAAATTGCGTTTTAAATTTTCTGGTGGTAAATATTCACAAAATTTCACATCTACATCTTCCGACAAAGATGTCGTTAATTTATTTAATGGCTTGTTGTCTGCCCCAACGAATTTTCAGGCAACACTTACCCATGAAAACGGAACGATTACGGATGTAAAAAGTGCTATACAATATTCTTGGCACGCAATATTAGGTACTGAAATTGATTTTGGAAACTATTTCACTGTGAATTTAGAAGGTTATTATAAATATTTCCCACAGTTGAGTAACATTAACGCGAACAAACAGTATGATGAAAATGTTGCTCCATATAATACACCAGATATTCTAAAAAAGGATTTTATTATTGAGACTGCAAAAACCTATGGATTTGATGCTTTATTAAAGTTTTCTAAAAATCGTTTATTTATTTGGACGGTATATTCCTATGGAAAATCAACACGTTGGGATGGTATAAGTACCTACGCACCTGTTTTCGACCGTAGACATAATATTAATGTAGTAACAAGTTATTTGTTTGGTGCAAAGAAAACATTCGAATTAAATCTTCGATGGAATTTAGGTTCTGGCTTACCGTTTACACCAACCGCTGGATTTTACCAAAATGAATCTTTTCCTTCTGGGATAACAACGAATGTAAGTACTACAAATCAACAATCGATGGGAATTATCCTTGGTAATTTTAACAGTGAGCGTTTGCCTTATTACCACCGTTTAGATATAACTGCTAAGAAAAATTACAAGTTTAAAGATAAGTATGTATTGGAAATCGTTGGCAGTGTTACAAATGCTTATGATCGAAATAATATTTTTTATGTGAATCGTGTTACCAACAATACAATTTATCAATTCCCAATACTTCCAAGTTTGGGAATGAGTTTCAAATTTTAGTATTAATTCGTATTTTTGTTCTTCAAAAAAATCACGTGTTAGATATTTCGTTTACAAATCAACTTAAACCAAAAAAAGGGAGGATATTAATCTCTGATCCATTTGTTGGTGATGAATATTTTGAACGATCTGTGGTTTATTTATGTGAACATTCCAAAGAAGGCAGTTTTGGCTTTGTTTTGAATCATTTAGTAGAAATCAACATCCAAGATTTAAATCCAGACTTTCCTGAAATTAAAGTTCAGATGAGTTTAGGAGGTCCTGTTGAGACAGAAAGTTTGTATTTCCTTCATACCATCGGCCATGATTTAAATGAGAGTATTGAATTACAAAAAGGGATTTTTATTGGCGGTGATTTTGATCAACTTGCAAAAATTGTAAAGGAAGAACAGTTTACCTCGAATCAAATTCGTTTTTTCTTGGGTTATTCTGGTTGGGAATCTAAACAATTAGAAGAAGAGATTGCAGATAATATCTGGATTGTTTCAGAAATTGACTCTTTAGACGAAATAATGAATACTAACTTAGAAGATCCTTGGAAATATTTCATGGGTAAATTAGGAGATAAGTATAAGTTGATTTCTAACTTCCCGATGAATCCAAATGAAAATTAAAAGGCTCTAATTGCCCTTACGTTGAATACGTAATTTTTTCCATAGTTTGTAGCACCACCATTGTAGAAGCTGAAAAACCAAGATGTTGATGCGCTATACCCTGTTGATGTCCAATAGTGTTTACGTTCTAAACCTTTTGTTTTTTCATTTTTGTCAGTATCTAATGTTTTATCAATTAAGTCTTTTACTTGATAAAGTATTAAAAGCTCTTTGAGTGCAGGTAAGTACCAATCTTTGTATCCATCATGTTGGTATTTTTCAACTATACGCGCTGCTGTACCTGGTTCTGCACCATTATTTAACATTGCTTTAAAATTGTCTTTTCCATCTGAAGCATTTTTAAACCCATAAAAATCAATGCCAGATAAGCCCCATTTTGCTGAAGTACTTAAATCTTGTAAGCTAGCTATTAATCCATGGTCATTTCCAAGGGAGTCTTTGGTTAAATAAAAAATAATTCCTCCACCATAAAGTTCTCCAACATAACGTTTTGCAATTACTCTAGAACCAATACTAAATTTAAAAGGTGCTGTTGTTCCTTTTGCAAGGTTGACAAAAGGTCGAGTGATATTAATGGTGTAATTTGTTCCTCCATGTGGATCCAATTCTAATTTAATCATGTATGAACCACTTGTGATGTCAAAATTGGAATATTTACCAGCCACTACATAACCAACCCCTATATCTATCGCTAAATTTCCTTTTACGTTGGTTTGTCCTTTCAGGATTTCAGAATAAATAACATGCCCTCTTTCATCTCCTTTTATGATAGTAGCTTTAATTCCAAAATGTACATTTTTCATTAATAATTTCGACGAATTTAAAACTAGTGTATTATAAACAATCGTTTTAACCGTATGAGTTTGACTATTAACATTTGAAGATATACAAATAAAAAGCAGGAGGATACCAAGGTATCCATTCCATCTTTGCTTATCATTTGACATCCCTTTCACTCCTTTTATTTTTTTCGAATCATTAATAATCCATCGCGAATTGGAAGCATCACATTTTCCACACGTTCATCGTTTTGTACAAACAAATTAAATGCTTTAATCGCTACGGTATCTTTATCATTATTGCTTTTTTCATCCACCACTTTGCCAGACCAAAGAACGTTGTCTGCTAATAAATATCCTCCACTTGGAATTTTATCGATTAAAAGATTGTAATAATTTAAGTAATTATCTTTATCCGCATCTATAAAAACTAAATCAAATTTACCTACTAAAGTCGGAATTATATCCATAGCATCTCCGACTAATTGTTTAATCGCATCTTTGCGCATGTGATTTGTAAAATGACTAGCAGCAAAATCTTCCAATTCAACATTGCAATCCACAGTGATTAATTCTCCTCCATCTTGCAATCCTTCCAATAAACATAAAGCTGAATAGCCTGTATAAGTTCCTAATTCTAAAATACGTTTTGGCTGAATCATTTTAGAAAACATACTTAACACTCTTCCCTGAAAATGTCCGCTCAACATTCTTGGTTGAAGAATTTTTAAATGCGTTTCTCGGTTCAGTTTATACAATAAATCAGACTCCACACTGGTGTGCGCGCAAACATACTCATCTAATTTTTCGTCGATAAACTCCATGATTTATTGTTTAGCAATCCAACGTTGGAATTTACTAGCATTGCCTTTATGTTCTTCGTAGGTAACCGTAAAGTCATGCCTTCCTGTATAATCTGGTTTTGCACACATGTACAAATACTTATTGTTATTTGGTGATAAAACAGCGTCTACCACTTCCGAAGGTGGAATACAGATAGGCCCTGGAGGTAACCCTTTATGCATGTATGTGTTATAATCACAATCAATTTCTCTGTGTTCAAATGTTAAACGCTGTACACCATCTAATTTATCTCCCCAACAAAACTTAAATGTTGGATCAGACTGTAATTTCATCCCTTCATCCAAACGATTTAAATATAAACCTGCAATGATTGGCCATTCTTCTTTGTTTTTTGCTTGTTCGGAATAAACGATACTTGCCAAAGTTACTACTTGATCTCTGCGTTTAAAATCTAATTTTTTAAGTTTTGCTAATCGTGTATCGTTCCAAAACGCATTGTAATTTGCTTCCATGCGTTCGATAAATACCTCTGGAGAAACATCGTAGAACATACGGTATGTATTGGGTAAAAATAAAGCTGGAACTGTTTCAACGGTCAAACTCAAACGTGAAAGCATGTTCGGTTTCAAAATTTCAGTAACTAACTTTGAACTATCCACCATAATCATTTTAGACACTTTACCCGCCAATTGATAGATGTCGCGACAATTATTAAATGTAACTTCTACTTCCACTTCTGCATTTCCATTTCCTGCAGAATTTTTGGTAAAACCATTTAATAAAGTTCTAAAATTAGTTCCAGGCTCGATACGGTAACGACCACTTGCTAATGTACTATTATCTAAATTTTTGTACTCTCCTACTTTGATAAAATCTGCTTGATTATCAATTACACCTTCTTTAAAAAGTTGATCCGACAAACCATCTAAACCAACAATCGCATTGTAATAAAAATCTTTCGTTTCCTTGTTGACTGTTTTAGATTGACCAGCAATAAATACTGCAATTTTAGGTCCTACAAAAATCCCTACTAATACAACGATTACCGCTATTCCTATTTTTTTAAGCATATTTGATATATTCTTTCATTAATTCTTTTCCCTCTTTCATAGAACCAGTTTTTTCTCACCCCAACTAATTCGAAACCTGCAGTTTCAAAAAGTGCGATGCTTGATTCATTATCTTCTAATACATTCGCAGTTAAATTATAAAACTCAAGCACCTCATTTGCATAACGTTTTACAATCTCCAACGCTTCGCTAGCATAACCTTTATTGCGTTCATTTTTATCTGCAATTAATATACCGATACCCGCACGACCATGTTTGAAATTCGCTTCAAATAAGTCTAACGTACCAATAGGCATATTGGTTTCATTTTTGCAAATAATTAATCGTAATTCACCTGAACTTCTAAAATTTTGGATACTGTTAATATATTCTAAAATTCCGTGTAGTGAAAAAGGTGCTTCCGTACCACTCACACGCCAGTTATCTGGATTGTTTTCCCACAGAAGCATGGTATTTGCGTCGCTTGGTTCAACAGGTCGTAAATAAATAGTATTATCCTTAAGAAGGTTGTAGTGCATGAATTCTTTGTTGAATAATTTCGCGTGAATAGTTTGGAATTCCTATATATCCATTTGGAAGGTGGAATCCATAAACACTTTTTATTTGATTTTTTTCGTCTAGGTCTGTCAATAATTCCATTACGATTAAGTCTTCTAATTCAGGTGTTAATAGTTTAGATATTGGAGATAGACACGTTTCATTCGTTCCAATTTTAACACCAAAATTTTCAAAAATGGATTTCACTTGGTTTAAGGTTATTTGTGTTTTCAATATAATCGCAAGCGTAGGAATCTGTTTTTTATGTATGATATGTACCAAAGATTGTAACTCCAAGGCCTCATCTTTTCCATTTATTTTTAGACTAAAAAATGAATTGTCAACGGAGATTCCGATATGCGGAGGTGTTTTATCCGCATGCAACACCCAAATCGTCAAACTATTAAAGTCGACAAGTGTATTATTATCAAGATACTTTTCTAATAGCCAATCAGACATCCATCTCCCCTTTAAATACTTGTTTTGCAGGACCTATTAATTGTATTTGATCAAATTGACCATTCCCATTATTACGAAATATAACCTCTAATGAACCACCCAAGGTTTTTACGCGAATATTTTGTAGTGCATGTAAGCCATTTTTATAAGCATATGCCATTACGGCAGCTGTAACTCCGGTTCCACAAGATAAAGTTTCATCTTCTACCCCTCTTTCATACGTTCGGACAAATAATTCATTTGCATTAATAACCTGAACAAAATTCACATTAACGCCCTCTAATCTATACAGTTCTTGATTCCGAATAGAATTTCCTACAGTATAAACATCTACTTGTTCTGCATTTTCTACAAATTGAATGTAATGCGGAGAACCAGTATACACTAAAAAATCGGTGCCAACTTCGTGAATTTCTTGTACACTTTTCATTGCAAGCGCAACTTTTTGCTCCTGAAGTGTTGCTGTATGGCTACCATCAATTGCCCAAAAAGCAATATTTTGACATTTCACGCCAAGAAAATCGGCGAATGCTATCGTACAACGAGCTCCATTCCCACAAAAACTTTTGGAACCATCCGAATTGTAATAGTCCATTTCAAATGCCAAAGTTGGATGTGCATTAATTTTGATTAATCCATCCGCTCCAACACCAAAACGTCTATCACAGATTTTATTTATTTCGTCAATTCCAATCGCATTGTATTTTCCGTCGCGATTATCGAGCATAACAAAATCATTTCCTGTACCTTGATATTTATAAAAATGAATGTGCATTCTTTGAATTTTGTGTGTGCAAAAATAAGGTTATTTTCTGATAATTTTCTCCATGCAAGCGATGAGTGTTTTACTTTTGTTTTCTGTTTCATCGAGTTCTAATTCAGGAATTGATTCTGTTGTGAAACCACCTCCTAAATACAAAAATGCTTCATTTTCTTGTAATTGCGCACAACGCAAATTCACAAATAATCGTGTATGTTCTTTTCCTAACCAACCAACTATTCCAGTATAAAGCATTCGATGGTGGTATTCCACGGAAGAAATTAATTCCATTGCTGCTTTTTGAGGTAATCCGCTAACTGCAGGTGTTGGATGTAAACCTTTCACAATATCAATCGTAGATATATTTTCAGAAACACCACAAATATCTGTACGTAAATGAATTACTGGACCAGCTTGATAATCATATGGCCCTTGTACTTCAATATTTTGAACATTTAAACATTTTAAATTTTCTTCCATAAAAGAAGTTACATACGCTTGTTCTTTCATTTCTTTACCTCCCCATTCCGCTTTAGAGCTTGATTTTTTTGTCCCCGCCAAAGACATTGTAAATAATTGACCTTGATGTATTTCGACTAAAATTTCGGGAGTAGCACCAATCCAAGTCCCTAATATTTCTGAACTCAATAGGTAAACACAGGCCTTTGGGTAGGTTTGACACAGTTCGACAAATAAATTTTCAGCTTCTGTTATCGGAAATTGTCTACTTTTTACACGTGAAAAGACCGCTTTATCCAATCCTAATTGCTGGATACCATTTAAGAAAGAATGTGCTTGTAGCAAATATTCGCGTGTGGTATATACATATGGTCTATCGTTTAAACAATGAAAATCAACAATTTTATCAGAATGGGCTGCATCCGGATGAAAACCATAAAAAACAGTAGCTTCAAAATTGGAGAATACAAATCCCTCCGTATTTTCAGTAGGGATCAATTCGGTAAGGACACCTGATTGCCGAATTACTTCTTTCCCTGGAAAACGATAGGTTAAAAAATCCATTTTTAATTACTTTTGGATGATCATTACGGTCAATCTTCCAGTAGCAATTAGCCTTTGGGATTGTTCTTCATGAATATCTACTTGCCAAACATGTGTTTTTTTTCCTTGGTGTATTAACACGCCTTTACCAATGACTCTCCCCTCTTTAACTCCACCAATATGGTTCGTATTTACCTCTAGTCCAACTGGATATTCTTTCGAAAGATCGCAAATCATTGCAGAACCAAGCGAACCTATAGTTTCAACCAAAGCAGCAGAAGCACCACCATGTAGCAATCCCATTGGTTGGTGCGTTCTTTTATCGACTGGCATGCGCGCGCAAATAAAATTTTCTCCAGCTTCTATGTATTCAATTCCAAGTACTTCCATGAGTGTATTGGAATTCATGAGATTCATTTTTTCTAAAGGTATCTTGCTAAAATTCATTCTATTAAGTTAATTGGAAATATTTTTAATATCATCTAACGAATTATTCTTCACTAGAATCACTTGCAGCGCGTTTTCGTTGCCTGATTAATTTTCGTGCAATTCTTTTATCTGCACGGTATACTTTCATCGCGTTTTTATAATCTTCTTTACTTGATTTTTTAAGCGCAAAATCAAAACTAATTTCATTAGCATTAATTTGACGAATAATCATCTCTATAATCCATTCCTTTTTAGCGTCATACGTTGCATCTAAATCTTGTTTCCATATCTTCCCTACTTGATCATAAAATTCGGATTTAATCTTTCCTCGGTAAGACGCGATAATTTCAGCAACCGTTTTGTTTGTTTCTCGATGAACCAATTTCATCAGTAAAATACCTTCTTCAATATACAAATCTTTAATTGAATACAAATAACTCTCTTTTAATTCTTTACTGTAAACTTTAGTGATTTTACGTTTTTTACGTTTGGAGTCAACTTGTGCTAATTCTGCATCTAGTTCTTTGACAATCCTTGCAGCTTCGAGTGCTAATGGATAGACACGTCGCATTCTTCGTAAAGTGGCATTATACTTGTTTTGAAAATCCGGATCAATAATAGCCTCGTCTAGTTCCTTAATATTTTCATTTTGTCCAAATGAAGATAGACCTAAAGTCACACAAACTATTAATAATAAAAAACGGAGGGGTTTTAAAAAAAACACTATCTTCAACTTCTAATTTCAAGTTAAAAATACGGATATGTTTTCAAAATCACTACCTCTTTTCTTTATTTTAACACTTCTTCTTTTTTCGTGTGTAGAGCAAAAAAAGAAAGAAAAACAACCTTCCATTCAAGAAAAAAGTAAAGATTCAACTTCTAATGCTTCGATTACAACGAATGATATGAAGAAAACAGTCACTGTGATAGACAAAAAAACAGAAAAATTAGAGGTGCATGCTAAAATTGTTGCTAAATATGGGGAACAATGGGATTTTTGTAGTTGCGTTTTGAAAAACGATTCCATCAACAAAGCACTGGAAAAAACTTTAAGCGATAAACAAACGGATAAATTAATGACACGTTGGGAATTTGTGGATACGAAATGTAAAGATTTCCTTACAACACCAAATACCACTCCAGAAGAACGTTCAAAACACGAATGGAAAGTAAAACAATGCCTTAAAAATGCAAAATAAGACATTTCTTAGCCATTACACCGATCTGCTTTCCTTCGATTTAACGAGTGAAAAATCAGTCTTGATAGCAGATAGTGGTGGTACAAAAACTGACTGGTGTTTGATTTGTGGGGATCATTTTTATTTTTTTTCAACGGAAACTTATCATCCCAATACGCTTTTTTCCCCTTCTAAATTAGAACTCACTCAATTTTGGAAAAATTTAACCCAAAAACTTGCAATTTCGTGCAATTTTTATGGTGCAGGATGTAGTTCGGAAGAAAACCAATCGAAAATAAAAAACCACTTTACCAACGAAGCAAATTTTATCCAGTTTGAAGTTGCTTCCGATTTAGTCGCTGCAGGTATTGCATTATTAGGAAATGAAGAAGGCTATGTTGGTATACTAGGAACAGGCTCTGTTTTAACTTATTACAAAAACAAACAAATCACCAAAATCATCGGTGGTTTTGGATATCTTCTAGGCGATGAGGGAAGTGGGTATTATTTCGGGAAATTGGTGCTTCAAAAATATCTAAACAATGAATTATCCGAAGCATTAACATCCTTACTCGAAACAGAGTATGTAAATCGTTCTTCGATATTAAAAAACAGCTATAGCCTAGAAGGAAAAGCATTTATTAGTGGTATACAAATCCATTCAGAAATTGTTAATATTCAACATGAAATCAATTTAATTCACAAAGAAAATATCGAATTGTTTTTATCCACCTATTTACCAAAAGAAACTGCAGAAAAAGAAATCTCGTTTGTTGGTTCGTATGCATTTTATCAGCAAGAAATCTTGAAAACTGCCTTAGAAAAATTAGGATGGAAATTAAGAACTGTGATTCAAAAACCGATCAACGCTCTTACAGAGCGAGTGACTAGTGAAGAGTGACGAGTTAAGCGTTACGAAAATTAATTACTGACTACTTTTTATTCTTCACTTCGTAGCTCGTAACTTTCGTCACTCATCACTCATTTATCATTTCCGCTGCTTCTTTACCTATTAGACTACCAATTGCAACACCCATTCCTCCCATTCTGACAGCGCAATAAATGTTTTTTGAAATTGATTTAACGATGGTGGTTTTGACCGCTCCAACTCCCATTATGCCACTCCAACGTTGTGCAATTTTATAGTCGGTGTTTGGTAAAATAACCGTTTTTAGTAATTCGTCTAATTTGTTCTGAATAAGCTCTGTAACTTGCATTTCCGTAGTTTCTTCCCCTTTAAAATCTAGGTTTCGACCACCACCAAAAAGTACACGATTATCGATATTTCGGAAATAGTAATATCCCGCATCGTAATGGAATGTTCCTTCGATTTTTAAGTTCTCAATTGGTTCGGTGATTAATACCTGTGCACGAGCAGGTTGCACATCTAACTCAGGGAGTAATTGTTTTGCAAAGCCGTTGGTTGCCACTAATACCTTTTTTGGTTGAAAACGAATTCCATTCACTAATTCCACTTCTACATGATGCTCGTTTTCGTTCAACTGTTTTACCTCTAACGAATTTAAAACGATTACACCCATTTCTTGCACCTTACGAATCAGGCTTGAAATCATTTTACCTGTATTGATTTGTCCTTCGAAGGAGTTTTCAATTAAATGTGCAACTTTATTGAATCCAAATTGAGAGATTTTCGAATCTGCGTTTTTGTACACAGCATCGTTTCCGATGATGTCCTTCAACATGGTGTTTAAGTAAGGAATTTTTGCAGCACATTGACTGTAGAATACCTCATCATTAAACACTTCGTACCCACCAAGATTATATAATTCTAAATTTTGGTCACCCAAGTTTTTACGCAATTGCTGTAAACCTTCCCAACGTTTCTCAACAACCTGAAAAACATTATCTTCTGTGTTTTTTGTTAAGTCATCCAATAATTCAGATACGCTTCCAAAGCAAGAAAATCCTGCATTTTTAGAAGAGGCACCACACGGTAAGAAACCACGTTCTATAACCACAATTTTTTGGGATGGGTTGGCAGATTTTAATTCTAATGCGGCAGTCAGACCAACGATACCACTTCCAACAATTAGAACATCGATATTAGAAAAGTAGGTGTCTTTTTCCCAATAACTTAGATTCATTACAACACTTTTCGGATGCGACTCATTTCCATTTTAGCGTCTTTCTCTTTTAAGTCGTTACGCTTGTCGTGGAGTTTTTTACCTTGTGCACATGCAATATCTAGCTTTGCCCAGCCTTTTTCGGAAAGATATATTTTCAATGGAATCAAGGTATTTCCTTTCACCATCATAAATTTGGCGATTTTGTTGATTTCTGTGCGATTCAACAATAATTTTCGGTCTGCACGTGGTTTGTGGTTGTAAAAAGAACCATTTTCGTATTCCGTAATGTGCATATTACGAATATAAATTTCATTACGAACTACCACACAATAGGCTTCCAAAATACTCGCTTTGTTTTTACGAATGCTTTTGATTTCCGTACCAGTCAATTGAATACCAGCAGTGTATTCATCCATAAGATGGTACTCGAAACGGGCGCGTTTGTTGCGGATATTTACTTGATTGGTAGACATATAGTAACCTCTATAAATTGCTTTTTTTTCGTTCAACTGCAAAATTAAACTCCTCATTTACTATTGTAAACTGCGAATTTAATTTTTTGTTTGCCTCAAAAAATCTAATTTCTAGAGGCACTAACTACACAAAGATAAGGAAAATAACCTTTATTTACCGAAGATTTCCACACAGACTTTTTCGCCGTTTTTATCGATACAGATCGTATTCGTTTTAGAATACATAACCTGCATTATCTCCAAATAGTTGAAACTCTTTGATTGTTTGTAGTTCTTTAAATTCCATCTTTCAGTATTAATACAATAACCCAAATAAATACAAAGGAATCACATTGCCTACCCCTATTTCAATGTCATCTTTGACAATAAAAGCATCTGAAACTTCTTGAATTTGGACTTGTTTTTTATTTTTTCCTCCTACTTCAAAAGTGTACTTCTCATTTACTAAAAAGTCTCCTTTTTCTGCTAGATGTATAGGATATAGACCATTCAGTTGATTAACAAAAAACGTTTCTCGGTTATTTCCTACATTGTTATTTTGCGGACTCAAAGTCACTGCTAAATTGGTATTATTCAGGTAAATTTTCTCTGGTTTGGTCAATATTCCGATTCCTTTATTTGGTTTATTTACTTGTTGAATTAAGCGTGCGCGTTCTAACAATTGCAGAGCATGTAAAAGTGTATTACGAGATACACCAATAAGTTCGCTCATTTTCGAAATATTAATTGTAAAAGGAACGGATTGCGCAATTAACAATAACAATTTTTTAAGTTTCACCAATAAACCATAATCTAAATCTTCCACCGCATGTAAATCCACTTCGATAATTAAGTCAATTGTATTTTTCACTTTTTGATGGTAGGAATCTACACCTTCCAAAAAATAAGGATAAGCACCATGGGATAGGAAATCTTGAAAATATTTTAAAGGTCTTATTTCCCGCATTAAATCCGCAGCAATCTCTGTATGCTTGTTCATTATTTCTTCAAGCGTATAACTTGGAATATTCACTTTGGACAATCCCAAATACTCTCTAAAAGACAACTCTTTCAAGATGTAATTAACAGATCGTCGACTCAGATCTGATTCAGACTTATACACTTCCAAAATAGAAGAAGAAGTAAAAACTACATGCAAATCTGGAAAATCATCGTAGATCAATTTTATCTCCCGTGACCATTGCGGATATTTATGCACTTCATCTAATAACAAATAAGCACCCCCTTGTTTTTCAAAAAAAGCAGCAAACCCATATAAATCATGTTCCAAAAAATACAAATCATCCATAGAAACATACACAACCACTTTTTTTGCTGCTTGTAATTGTTTCGCATACTGCAACAACAAAGTCGTTTTCCCAATTCCTCTTGCACCTTGCACGGAAATCAATTGATTCGACCAATTAATTTGCCCGAATAAATAACGCTCAAACAAGGGTTTAAATCGATTTATCTTAGCAATACTTTTTGTGAATAATGATTCCATTACCTATAATTTTGTTTAGTAACAACAACAAAAATAATTAAAAATTGTTAATCACCAACAACAAAATAAATGTAAAAATATTAACCAACAACAACATTTTAAAAATAATTTGATATTTAACTTTCAAAAAAAGTATAATAATTTGATAATTGAGAACAATACAAAACTATTCTCAAAGCATTTTTTTTAAACTTAAATAAGGGTGATTTGTAGTTAGGCTTCGCCGTCCATCTGCTGATCCGGCTTAACCTCCGTCTCTACCTTTTTAGGTCCTGCATAGGATTGAACATTCGATGGCGCATTAATCACATTGTCCAACTCATAGATATTTGCTTCAATTGGATCAGTAATAGTTTTAGAGGTATCTCTAAAAACTTCTGAAAAATTCATGTCTTTTTTCATGTCTAATCCAGATTGCTTGATCTCCTGTTGTAAATCTTCGGAAGCATTCTTGATTTGATGGATCGTCTTTCCTAAGGTACGTGCCAAATTTGGAATACTTTTCGAACCGAAAAAGATTAATACAAAAAGTAAAATCAATAGTATCTCTGAACCTGCAACATCACTTAAGAAAAGTACCATATTCATCTGTTTAGGATGCAAATTTACGAGTAAAAATCACAGAAAAAACAGACTTGGAATAATTTGTTTACTTTTGTTTCCATGCATTTTGTAATCGTCGATATCGAAACCACTGGTGGTAATCCGCAAAACAGTAAAATCACTGAAATTGCGATGTACAAATGCGATGGTGAACAAATAATCGATGAATTTGTCACACTTATAAATCCAGAAACCTCTATCCCTCCCTTTATCGTAAATCTAACTGGAATTACCGATCGCATGGTGGCTAATGCCCCAGTCTTTTCGGAAGTTGCAGAAACAATAGCGTCTTTTTCGGAAGGATGTATATTTGTAGCGCACAACGTTGGATTTGACTACGGAATGATTCGTGCTGAATTCAAAATGCTTGGCAAATCCTTCTCCCGACCTAACATGTGTACGGTGAAAGCATCGCGCTTGGTAATCCCAGGATATGAATCCTATGGTTTAGGAAAAATAACAAGAGCACTAGGTATCGAAATCAAAGGAAGACACCGTGCTGGTGGAGATGCATACGCAACGACTATCCTTTTTCAACTATTGTACAAAACCAACAAAGACTTACTGCTTGCGCAAATAACTTCCAACCTAACCCCGGATACGCTAAATCCTAAATTAGACTACGAAGCAGTAACCGAAATCCCAAACAAAATAGGACTATATGTATTTTACAATGAATTTAACCAAATTATTTTCATTGGAAAAAGTAAGAAAATTCGTAAACAAGTAGAAGTACATCTCGAAACCCCAAAATCCAAAAAAGCACTCGTTATGCGAACGGAAATTACACGTATAGACTTTCATATAACACAAACAGAATACGTAGCGAAAGACTTACACAAAAAATTAATCATCAAACACACACCAAAGTACAATACGATTCCAAAAAAAACAATAAATTAGTTTACTAGTTTATTACCATGAAGTTTTTACTACTATCCTTATTTTTTATTTTTACGAATTGTGTAGTCGCACAAGAGAATGAAATTTGGATATACCCAAATAAAGGACAATGGGAACGTAAAATAAAGTTTCAAATTGATTTACAAGCAGGAAAAATGTATTTCGAAAACAATCGATTTACCTACCATTTCTTCAAATCGGCTCATAAACATAAGCATACAAACAAACGTAATACAACACATCAAAGCACGAAAATTCCTAATCACGTAATTCAACAAGAATTTATTGGTGCAAACCCTTCCGATCTTATTTCAGAAGATAACTCTCCCCATTATATTAATTATTTCATTGGAAATGATTCTTCTAAATGGCGTTCGAAAATTCATGCTACACAAGAAATCACCTATTCTAATTTCTATCCAAATATTGATTTGTATATCGATGCGCACAATCAACAATTGGAATATTCCTTTAAAATTGCACCCCAAGTAGATCCTACACAAATAAAATATACAATTTCTGGAGCTGAAAACATCTCTATCGATAATTCTGGAAAACTACATTACAAGCATTCTTTAGGAGAAATCGTTGAACAAAAATTAATTGCCTGGAACCTCGACAAACAAGGAAATAAAACACTAATTCCAATACAATTTAATCTTCAAAACAACATCATTAGCTATTATTTTCCAAATGGGTATGACAAAAATCAAACATTAATCATCGATCCTGAATTAATTTTCTCTTCGTTTACCGGAGCAACATCTGATAACTGGGGATTTACAGCAACCCCCGACGAAAAAGGGAATCTATACGCTGGAGGAATCTCCTTTGGTATCGGCTACCCAGCTACCATTGGTGCATTTGACATCACCTATCATGGTGGAACCGAATATTATTATTCTAACAATGGCGCAACGATGACGATTCCAGGTTTTGATATTTCTATTTCAAAATTTAATTCCGATGGTTCGAAACTTCTTTATTCTACTTACCTAGGTGGAAAAAGTAACGAAACGCCACATAGTATTATTGTAAACTCAAAAAACGAATTATACTTATTAGGCGCTACAGGATCTCCAGACTACCCTACTTCCGCTAACGCATTCGATAAAACTTTTAATGGTGGAAGTACTTTCGATAATAAAGAATTAACTTTTCCAGGTTCGGATATAATCATTACAAAATTCAGTGAAGATGGAACACAATTACTCGGTTCTACTTATTTAGGTGGAAATGAAATTGATGGTTTAAATGTCGGGGATTTGGTATACAACTACGGGGATGATTTCAGAGGAGATATTAATCTGACGAAAGAAAATGATGTATTGATAGTAAGCACAACTAGATCGAACGATTTCCCGACAAAAAATGCGTTTCAGAGTCAACTAAAAGGAACACAAGATGCGATAATAACCAAATTTTCACCAGACCTTTCTACAATCATTTGGTCCACTTATTTTGGAGGTACAGGCGATGAATCTGGTAACTCTATACAAACTTCTACTACTGGGGAAATGTTTATTACTGGTGGAACTACATCTACAGCTTTACCTATTAATTCTACTTTCAATGGAGGAATCGCAGATGGATACGTATTGAAAATATCCAAGGGAACACCACAAATACTGAGTGGAAAATATGTAGGTACTCCAGAGTTTGACCAATCTTACTTTGTACAATTAGATAATGATAATGAAGTATATATCTTCGGACAAACCAATGGGAATTTCCCTATAACACCCGGTAAATATGGCATTCCAAATGCTGGACAATTTATAGCAAAATACTCCAACAATCTTTCAACTCAAACTTGGTCAACAACTATTGGTGCAGGTACAGGTGAAATTGAAATCTCTCCCACTGCATTTTCTGTTTCTAAATGCGCTGACATTTACATTTCTGGATGGGGAGGGAAAGTAAACGTTGAAAATTCAAAAGCAAAATTTAGCTCTGCAGTAAATTTTCCTATCACGGATGATGCATTTCAAAAAACTACCTTAGGTGATAATTTTTACCTCGGCGTCTTATCCAAAGACGCAACAAAACTAAAATACGGTTCCTACATCGGCGGACTAAATACAAGCTTTAATCACGTAGATGGTGGTACAAGTCGCTTTAGTAAAACAGGTGGAATTTACCATGCTGTATGCGGTGGATGTGGTGCACAAATAAACGGTTTCACTACCACTCCTGGCGTTGTTTCTACAACGAACAATAGTTCCAATTGTAATTTAGCCGCCTTTAAATTTGAATTGAACAAAACAAAAGCAATTGCTAGTTTTTCTTCAAATACTGCCTGTGTAAATGCTCCTGTAAAATTCAACAATACGAGTTTAAATGCAAATAAATTTCAATGGATTTTGAACAAAAAAGTGATATCTATCGAAAACGAACCTACCCACATTTTTAGTGATTCTGGAAATATTGTTTTAACATTGATCGCAATCGACTCCACAGGTTGTATGGATCCAGATACAACTAGTATTTCCATTAAAATTAGTGGAGGAACAACACAAATCACCGAACCAGAAATTGCAATTTGTCCTAACAATGCTGTAAAACTTCAAGCAAAAAAAGGAGAC
>JBIIKZ010000132.1:0-2816 GCA_044232905.1 Crocinitomicaceae bacterium | reverse complement strand
CATTCGGTGTGGGGTTGCGGAACACGAACCCTAGAGGTTATTATCTCTAAATTCATCATAATATCGATCAACGGCTCTTAAAGGTTATCTATTTTATAATTCCAAGTTAGTTCTGTTTGTGGGGTTGGTTTGAGATCAAAGCAAGTAAAATTTGCATCGCGTTCTAGTGCTACAATATGTGTCGTAAAGAGATTGTTTTTAGCAATAATTAATTCTACCTGATTTATGGTTGATTCTCCTTCTTCATTTATTAGTAACCCGTAATATTCTGGTCGATAAACAAAGAAAACCTTATCTGCAAACTCTTCAATCGCTCCACTTTCTCGTAAATCAGAAAGTATTGGTCGCTTATCCCCTCCTCTTGTTTCTACAGATCGACTCAATTGACTCGCTAAGAAAATACACACATTCAATTCTTTCGCGATCTCCTTGATATTTCGCATGAAACTTGCAATTTCTTGTTCACGGTTTCTATTTCTTGAATCGCTAAATAATTGAATATAGTCTAGAAAGATAACTTCTACACCGTTTTGTTCAACCAACATTTTATAGTATTCTTTCAGTTGATACATCGATTTTATGGAAAAATCAAGCAAGAATAATAACTTGTCTTTAAACGTATTTTTAGACGCTTCCAACAGTTTCAATTCTGATGGTTCGATTTTATTTTCTTGAAGTACATTTAAACGTATTCCTGTTTCATTCACAAGAAAACGATTGGTAATTTCTGAGATTGTACCATCCAAAGAATGATATACTACCGTTTGTTTTTTAGCAATTTGGTTCGCCCAATGAACCAACAACTGTGTTTTCCCCATGGCAGGTCGGCCAGCAACTACAACGACTTCTTTTTTAAAAAATGGTCCTGTTCTTTCTGAGATCGCATATTCTGAAAAATCAATACGATTTTCTGCAATAAATTCCGGTGTACGTTTTGTTTCTTCGTTTAGAATACTATCTAAAATCGAAATTGGCGCTGGTAGTTCTGGTAACTCCTTCATGTATTCTAACTCACGTATTAACAAGTTGATTTTATGATGAGTCGAACTGTTAGTATCCTGAATTAGCGAGATAAGTTTTTCTTGTTGCTCTTTAGTCATGTCCATTCGTATTAATTACGTGTTTTTCTTTACGTGTATATTTCTTTTTATTTCTGTGTACACTGGGTCGAGTCGCCTGCTGAAGCTCGTGTTGGGTAATTTGAATTGTTTTCAAAATATGTATTTTTTAATAGTACGACTTGTAATTTGAAATATAACAGCATTGATTATTTTTTTTTAAAATCATGCTCAATAGATACTTAAGATTGTCATTTGTTTTTTATCCCGTACAAACTTTTCTCATTACAAAAGTTATGCCGTTCCGTTTATATATTTTTTATTTTTCAAATCTATTCCTATCTAGTTCAGTCATTCCTAAAAAACATTTATGTTATTAAATAAAAAAACAAAACTAAAGTTCAGTCAAAAAAAATAACATAAAATAATCAAGTTATGGCGAAAGCGGTTTCATGAAAAAAAAATAAATTTTAGTTAGTAATCTTATTAGTTAAATACATCAAACGAAAAATTCCTTTTATCCGTTTATAATCCTTCTGATTCACAAAACGATAATTAATATTCCGTTCTTCTAAAGTAACCACTAATAGATTGATGTGTTGCAAACGAATAGGATACAAAATAAACTTACTATACTTCCAGGCTGGTTTTACATCAAATAAATGCATACCACCTTCCAAGTCGAAACAGGTCAATTTCGCTACTAATTCCTGACTAACTGATAATTGCATAGATTAAATTTAAAGTTTTAATACAAGTTGTTCTACCACCAGAGAATCATCATTTTCTAGGGGTAAAACCTTCCCTTCTTGTTGAATACTAGTTAATAAATCAAACGATTGGTTTTGAATCGCAAAAGATGAAGTTTCAAAAGTTAACATATCCATCCCTTTAAAGGAATCTAAATGAAATTTCATTACCCTACCCTTAATTATTTGATATAAAAAATAATAATTAAAACCTACTTTACGTTCTATATTAAAATCAATGAAATTAATATGATACATAGGAAATAAATAATCATTTCTATACAAGTCATTTAAAGGAAAATTCTTAATCTTTTTTCGGTGTTGTCTAATTTCTAATAAAGTTTCTTTACTAATGATTGCCCCTATTCCTTCCGTTAGAATTGGTAAATTGGTGAAATTCAAAAAACCACAGTTTTCCAGTAATTCAAAATCAAAAATTACATCTGAAAAAACTACCTTTGCTTTATCTGCTTCTTCCTGAATACGGCTAACCAATGCCACTGGTAGTTCCAATACACGAAAAAGCACACCTAAACCAAATACATTAATAACGAACATAATTATTACATCTTGATAGTATACGATAGCCTAACTATTATATAACATTGTTAGATAAATTAATTAACCAATCTAGACTATTCTTTTCAGTTTTAAATATTTTTTTTTAAAAAATCACCGTATCCACCCGAGCAACTACAACTCTAAAGTTCCAGGAAAAAGATCATGTAGTTTGTTGCATGGATAGTCAGCAATTACTTCTAATACTTTGTTGAACCATTTTTCAGGGTTCACGTTGTTGATTTGTATCCACCCGACCAACCACATCTTGCTTAAATTCAAAAACCTCCTGACCTTCGTTCTCAAAAAGAAGGATAATGAATTTACAAGAAGCAATGTTTGCAGAAGTCGAGAATTGGTTAGTTTCGGGAGAGTCGAAGACAGTTTTTTTAACTGGAAAAAATTATAGCGAGGCCAAGTTCAATTATTGGTTGCTAAAATGGAAGGTTTC
>JBIIKZ010000093.1:0-6571 GCA_044232905.1 Crocinitomicaceae bacterium | reverse complement strand
AAGCCCTAATGTTGTAAAAGAAGTTGATTATAAAAACAACAATATTGTACAGGTTGTAACTATAAATAAAAATCCTGTTGCACTAAATTAATAAAATTAATTCTTATTGTATAATAAGCAATGTATTTTACATAAAAAAAGTAAAGTTCGTCTTGGAAAAGACGAACTTTACTTTTTTTAGACACTATCCTAAAATCACCAATAAGTAATGATATTTAGAATTAATATGATATCTAATCATACCCTCATTTTTTACAAACTAAAATCAAATTCATATCATCACAAGTTAAACCTGCTGAGATTAATTAGATTGAATTTTTAATAATCAACCTGAAATTATTCTCCTAATGCGATTGAAAAAAAGGGTTATTTTGTATCCCACTTTCTTAAATCGGTATTATAATAATTAATATCATCGGGGAATTCTATCCAAAATTCTGGTTGTGAATTTTTCGTATAATATTTAGAAATGTCTTTTTCGTTAGCTATTTTGTCAAATAGTATTTTGGTTTTTTCTTTTAGTTCAGGAACTTCCATTTTCCATGTTCTTGCAATCTCTTCGTAATAAATTATAGAATCTTTTTCTATTTTTAGTTTGCCTATGGTGGCTATTTTTTTTAATTTAAGGCTTGGAGCAATTTTGGCTACTGCAAAGTAAATAAAACCATCTGCATCTTTATAGTAGTGCATTAAATCTAAACTTTCTGCTTTTTTAGCGTAATAATCATTGTGAATAGTCTTCCATTTTGTTTTTTGGGTGGCATTATTAGACAAAGCTTCAACGTTCCTTATAATTTTATTTTTAAAAGTTAAAATCTCTTCTTTGGATAGATAATTGGATGGATTAGAAGCAATTTCTTTTTGACAGCCAAAAAAAACTAGAATAAAGGAAATATAAATTAATTTTTTCATAATGGTTATAATTTAAAAACCCCAAAGAAATTTTTGGGGTTTAAGAAATTAAAAAAAACAGTTCTTAATATTGTTTCAAGTTTGGCACAAATTCTGCCCATCCATTTGTCCAATCTGTTGTTCCAAAAGCACCTCTATAACTAGTAGGTGTTAAATAAGCATTGGTTAATTTTGCATTTGTAAATTCAGCACCAGATGTTAACAATCCACTAGTTACTTCAAAGTTTGGATTTAAAGGATAGAAATTAGTTGTATTTGCACCATAAAAAGTATTTGGATTAATTCCTAATGTTGCGTAATAATCTTGAACAGTAGTATTAATATCTGTTGTATTTGTTGCAGTCCAAAGGGTAGTTACAGCTGCATCTGAATAACCAGCATTTGCAGTTCCAATAGCATATCTAGTAGTAGGAGCAGACATTATATTTTTAAGTAAAAAACCTGTAGCATTAGCACCTACATATCTCTCATAAGCAGAGTATTGATTAAATCTTATTCCTCTTGGCATTCCTACAAATACTGAGTTTGCAATAGTTAAAGAAGTATATCTTCTCATATCAATACAATGTTGATAATTACCACTAACTGAATTATAAGCACTATTAACTCTTTGATAAATAGGTCCAATACCTGTTAAATTAGAAACCACACCAGTTGTATAAAAGTTACCAGCAGGATTTGTATCAGATGGAGCACTATCAGTCTCAATAATATTAGAACCTGATTGGTCTGCAAATGAAGGATATCTAACAGACAATGCAAACTGTAAATGACCACTCCATCCATAATCAATATCATAACAATCATCCCACATACCTAATGAAATAAAATATTTACCATTTACTGTGCCACCAAACCACTCAAAACCATCATCTCCACCATAAGATACTTGACAGTATTCCATTGTAGTTCCTTTTCCTACACCACCCATTGTAATAGAATTAGTTTCATTATTAGGGGTTAATTCTATTCCTGCATATTCTACACGTACGTACTTAAGAATTCCAGAATTATCATTATCATCAGCACCACCGTAAATAATTGCTGGACTTATTCCTTCAATTACTGCATTTGGTTGGTTTACTCTTGCTTTTCCTAAAATAACAATACCTCCCCAGTCACCTCTATCTCTTGATTCAGATTTTTGTGAAGATGTAAATACAATAGGTTCAGCAGCTGTTCCTTCAGCTATTATTTTACCTCCTAAATCTACAACTAATGTTCCTTTTGAAGCTTTATCTCCAAATACTACAGTTCCTGGCTCTAAAGTTAATACTGCTCCATCTCTTACAAAAGTTTGGCCTTTAATAAGATAACGAAAATCTTTACTTAACGTTTGTGTTTTTAAATTGCCAGTTAAAACGATGTAATTTTCATCGGTATTAGTAGTTCCAAAATCTAATTCATCGTTGATACATGAATTGAATAAAAAAAGTGAGCTGAATATTAATATTATATTTTTCATTATTGTGTGTTTTATTAAATTAAAAAGTTATTAAAAGTTGAAAGAAAAGTTTAACCCATACAAAGCTCCTCTTCTAAAATTTGTATTAAGAAAGTCTTCTTTGGAATCAATTTTATAATTGTTACTTGTATCTTCATAGAATCTATTTCTTGCATTTAAAACATTTTCCGCAGTTGCTTTTATAGTCCAATTTTTGAATTTTTTAGAAACACTAATGTCAAATTGACCTCTTGATTTTTCCATAATGGTTGCAAAATTAGTATTTCCTACAGAAAATATTCTATCACCAAACTCGTTGTATGTAAGGTAAACTCCAAATCCTTTTTGATCTGCATATTCTAATCCAGCATTAATGATATAAGGAGATTGTCCTTGTAATGGTCTAAATCTATCTTGAGAATCATTTTCTGTTCCTAAATCAACTTCAGAGAAAACATAAGAACCATTAAGATTTACAGAAAGATTATCTAAAAATGAAACTCCAAAAGCATCTTTAAATGATTTTTTAACTTCTAATTCTACACCATAATTTGTAGCTTTATTTGCATTTGTAACAGTAAATGTGCGTTGTTCTGTAGCATTTAATTGGCTGTTTTCTATAGGGTTTTTAAATTTTTTGTAAAATCCTCCTAATGATAGTACTTCTCCTTTTCTAGGATACCATTCGTATCTTACATCAAAATTGTCTATAGTTGCTGTAGTTAATGAAGTATTGCCTTCTTTTGAAACATTAAATTCAAATTCGTAAACTAAGAATGGTGCAATTTCTCTAAACTCAGGTCTATTTACAGTTCTACCATACCCTAATCTTACTTGTGATTTTTCGGTGATACCATACCCTAAGTTTGCAGATGGTAGTATACTTAATAGATTATTATCTACTTTATTATATTCATTTGTAACATCAAAATATCGTAATCTCAAAATGTTATTTTCTGCTCTTAAGCCTACGTTAACATCTAATTTCCCAAAAGAAAAATCTCCCATAACATAACCTGCAGTTAAAAAGTTATCAGATAAGTATGAATTGTCTTGTCTTGTTCCTTCTAATAACTGCCATCCATTATTGACACTAATATTTTCTGGCGCAAAAATTTGATCTAATGGTAAAGTTGTTAATTCATTTTGTCTTGCCAAATTCAACCCTCCTGGCAACGTATAAGAAAAGTATCTTGATTGAAAGATTCTATATTTATAATCTACCAAATAACCTGCTTTTATTTTAAATGGTTCAAACTCTTCATCTTTTGTATCTCTATTTAACACGTAAGTGTAATTAACAGCATTTGTAGCGTTAAATTCCTTCAGTCTTCCATAGAATCTACTATTATCAAATAAATTAGAAGATGGTGGAGCAATGTTAAAATATCCTTTACCATCTGAATAATCATCAAAAAATCTAAATCTTCTTAAATCTGGCTGATTTTCAGAAATATAATTATAACCTACTACCCAGTCTAATTGATTTCCACTATTTCTTTTATGAATTCCTTCCAGCTGAGTTGAATATAAGGTTCTACTTTTATAACCAAATGAATAGTTGTTGAAATTCCCATTAGATCTTTGTATGTTATTACCATCTCTTATGATAGTTTCATTTTCAGCTGCTTGACTAAAAAAGTTTTTAAATTTGATTTTTGTATTTGGATTAAAATCAAATTGCCAGTTAGACATAAAATTATGTTCAATATTATTTTTATAAGTCTCGTCGCTGTATAGTGATTTAGAATTAGGTAAAGTGCCATTTAAATTTAAAGCACCATCTGCTTCTGAAAAAAATCTAGCATAAGATTGATTCGATTGACTTGATGTAAAAACATTTGTAGTATATCCCTTAACGCGACCTATGTTAAATTTTCTTCCCAATGACAATCCCATACTTGTATTCAGAAACGTGTTATTAGGTGTAGGATTCCAATTGTTACTTAAGCTTCTTCCTGCAGTTTGTCTATCTTCTGCACCTATAGATTCAAATTCTGATTTTGATTTAAAACCATTCGGCAAGTTTCTTAAACCTCCATCATATCCTAACCAATCTGTATCAGAAGTTTTAGTTTGCCATTGATCTTCAAATGAAGTTCCATCTCTGTATCCAAAACCAACACTAACTTTAGTAAACTCAGTTTTGTTTTCTGATGTAGATAAACTTACTAAACCGCCTGCAAAATCGGCAGGTTTGTCAGCACTTGCAGTTTTGTAAACTACGATTTTATCTAAAACGTCCGTAGGGATTAAATCAAAAGCAAATGTTCTTTTATCAACTTCTGTACTTGGTGCTATTGCATTATTAATTGTTACTTGGTTGTATCTTTCTGGAAGTCCCCTTACAATTATAAATTTTCCATCTACAAGAGATATACCCGGGACACGCATTATTGCTTCTGCAGCATTTCCGTCGGTACCTTTACTCATTTGTTCTGCAGAAATAGCACTGATTACTTGTTTTGCCTCTTTCATTTCCATTACTACAGCACTTTCAGTATTTCTTCTTTTGGTAGATGAAATAAATACATCTTTTAATGTGTAAGCACCAGCACCAATCGAAGAGTTTAATGTAGTTGCTTCTCCCTCTTTAATCACTACAGATTTCACTACACTTTCATATCCCACGGAACTAAACTCAACTTTGTAGTTTCCGGGTGCTAACTCTAATAAGAATTGGCCTTTTTCATCTGTTGTTGCTCGGTTTTTTGTTTCTTTAACAACCACATTTGCAAATGGCAAAGGAGCGTTATTGGCATTCAAATCGGTAACAATACCTGTCAATTTTCCTTTTTCCTGCGCCACCGCTATGGTCACGAAAAAAAAGATTGACATTAATAATTTTATTTTCTTCATTTTTTGGTGTTAATTTATTTGCAAATAAAAGCCTCTTTTGTAAATTAAAAGTTAACTTAACATTACCTTTTACGTCTTTAATATTACCAAATTGTTAACATTTTTAAATTACCTTTCTATAATATCAACCGCTCAGTTTTATTTCTATATTTACATCGATTTAAATCATTCCATAACCTAAAATGATATGAATTTAAGTTATAAATAGTATGCGTAAAAGAATAACAAAGATTTTACTGGTTGACGATGACCCGGATATTTTAGAAATTGTAAGCTATAATCTCGTTCAGGAAGGGTTTGAAATTTTTACGGCATCCAATGGAAAGGAAGCTATATTGAAAGCCATAAAAGAAGTTCCAGATTTAATCATCATGGATGTCATGATGCCTGAAATGGATGGAATGGAAGCTTGTGAAAACATTAGAAGAATTCCGGCGTTAAATCACGTAATTATCACTTTTTTAACTGCAAGAAGCGAAGATTATTCTCAAGTAGCAGGTTTTGATGCTGGTGCCGATGATTATATTACAAAGCCCATAAAGCCAAAACTATTGGTCAGTAAGGTTAAAGCGCTCTTGCGCCGAATAAAAGACCAAGATAAAAATAGCGAAACAATAAACATTCACGGAATAGAGATTAATCGTGAAGAATATAAAATAATAAAAGATGATGTGGTGATCGCCTTGCCGCGTAAAGAATTTGAATTATTTTATTTGTTGGCATCCAAACCCGGTAAAGTATTTAAAAGGGAAGAAATATTGGAAAAAGTTTGGGGAAGTGACGTTGTTGTCGGTGGCAGAACTATCGATGTGCACATCCGAAAATTAAGGGAGAAAATCGGAGATCGTTTATTTAAAACCATTAAGGGGATTGGGTATAAATTTGAAGTGTAATTTTTTTGTAAATTCGCACTCCTAACCCAGTTCTTGAAAAATGAAAATCAGTTTCCAAAAAACCTATAAGTTTGCCGTAATTTCAGCATTATATATCAGTCTTGTCGCCACTCTATTTGTACTACTATTGGCGGCAATTTTTTTTAAGTTTTCTAGTTCAATAATAGTATCGTTTGGATTAATATTTTTTTTTATCATCTACGCTTTTTCTTTCCTCGTTATACAGTATAGGGTAGAGCATTTTATATACAGAAGGATAAAAAAAATATACGATGATGTCTCCTTACTAGAATCTACGTCTTTCATTAATCATCCCGTAACGACTGATATGGAAACCTTGACTCGAGAGGTTAAGAAGTTTGCTACCAACAAAAAATTGGAGATTGAAATGCTGCAAGTGCGGGAGGAATACCGAAGAGAGTTCCTAGGAAACGTTTCCCATGAATTAAAAACCCCGTTATTT
>JBIIKZ010000087.1:0-8344 GCA_044232905.1 Crocinitomicaceae bacterium | reverse complement strand
TATTTCAGTAAACAACGAAACGAAATTCGATAATAACGTTTCAATGTGCTACAATCAAAGCAAAGAGGAGCGTGAATCTGGCGCAAAGAAAACCTACTTTGCTAATGGTAGGGTAATTTGGACGGACGGAGTCATTAAAGTAGCTGAAAAAGCTATTCAGAATGATTTACCGAGCGGTAATGCAGTTGCTGAAACTGATATGCCATTTTAACCTAAAATAATTTCATTTTTAAAACCGTTAATTACTAGTTAGTTAACGGTTTTTTTAATTTATTTTCAATTATTTTCTTAATAAAGTATTGTTTTATTAAAATAAATATATATATTTGTAGGGTAGAAACAAACGAAAAAATAAAAATTATGAAAAATTTAATGATTAACCCAGAATTAGTAAGCGATAACAACACTTTTAACTTTAAAAAAGTTCCTTCAATGTACGATGGATTTTTTGATGTAATGTATAAAGGAGAAAGAATAGCGATTTTAAATGGTTTGTCAGCACCTTTGCAATGGACAGCAAAAAACGGTTCGAATATTCCAGTAAAAGTTATTGATCAATTAGAAAAAATGGTAATTAGAATGATTACTAAAACTAGTAAAATAAAATAAAAAATTCAGGGGTGCGACTGTAACGCACAATTTTACAAAACGAAAACGATTTATTATGAGAATTAAAGCAGACATCACCAGCAAAACAAAAGCAAATCATTTGCGCAGAATTACTAAACAAGAATTTAGTAAAAACCAAACAGTATTTTACAAATCAGAATATTTTGATCGCATGTTGCATGGTAGTTACCGAGTTGATATGAATTTCAAAATGATTCATAGAATTACTTACGATTATTATTTAAACGATTAAGCTATGAATAAGAAAGCAATAATGCAAAGAGCTTGGTTGACTTACAAATGTGGACCAGCTAGATTTCAACGATCATTTTCTCTTTGTCTTAAGACGGCTTGGGAAATTGCCAAAAGACCTCAAATGATTAGCCTTGCAGACAGCGAAGCGATATCAAAAGCAATACTTGCAGTATGGTAAGCTATAAAACTAAAAAAGAAAGCATGAAAAAAGAAAACATTTACGTTGTAATTGATAGCGCAGAAAAAAGAAAAAGAGCTGATTCCATTTTGGAAAATGCTGGGGAAAATATAGGATGTATTAATTTTGATGAAAAGTATAAGTACTTAAGATTTGACACTTCAAATGAATGGAATACTTTTAGCTTTGTATGGACTTCAGAAACAGAAATAAATTTAGACCAACTAGAGGAACTTTTAAATCCAAAAGAAGAGGTTAAAATGGAACTAGATGCACTCAAATTAATTGCTGAAAGTTACGGTTTTTATTTAGTCGAAAAACCTAGGGAAATAAAAGTAGGAGATTTTGGCAAGTTTTGGGATTGTCCTACTACTTGCCCAGTGTACGGTTATTTACAATTTATCTCAAAAGGAATTTATTGTTACAGCCCCACCTCAGGGAGTTCATATAGAAACTTTGCGCATTTAACAGACGACGAAAAAGCACAATTAATTCAAAATTTGTAAGATGAAAATCAATATTGAAATAGAATATCAAAATACACCTGAAAGGATTAGGCATAGGCAGAAAATTGAAGACTTAGTAAGGTCAGGAGTTACAAGTTATTCAAACGAAAATTTCTCCTTTGCCGTAAATAAAGAGGTGAAACAAGAATTTCCGATTAGTAACTTTGTAAGGTTTCAGGAAGTAAACGGTTTAAAATGTATAATAATTCAAAGTAAATTAAATTTTTAAAAAGTAAAATTATGGAAAAAGTAAAAGTAGGTCAACGTTGGAGCAACACAACGAGAAATCAAATCATTGAAATCATATCAATAGATAATGATAAATGTTGGTACACAATTATTTCAGATGAAGGAAATAATACTATTCACGATCACAAAAAAAATGAAAAGCATATTAACAGACTTTACACTTTGATAAAATGACAACAACACAAAAAGACGATTTAGCGCACATTGTTATGGCATCAATGCAACTTCAAAGCGCACTGCATACGCTCGATAATATCACTGGCGAGGGCAACAAGTTTAAGTTCAAAAAAAAGAAACAATGGAACGATTTTATAGACTATGTAAGGCGTTTTGGAGAACGAGAAGGTATTGAACTTTACGACTTGACAGCAACAATGACAGAGCAAAGTCAAAATTATGTTGATTGTGTCAACGAGTTTGACAAAGTTGCTGCAGAAATGAAAATATTTTTGCCTTAGTTTAGAAATAATTATTATATTTGTAATTCACATAAAGTAACGACCAATTACTAAGATTTTTTTTATTGAAACCTTGTTGATAGATGCCGTTTGGTCGTGGCTATATTGGCAAGGTTTCTTCATTTTTATACATTTTTATGGTAAGTATTTTTAAGCATGCAAAAGATTCAAACAGTGAACGAAATTTATCAATCGAAGCATTTTTTGATGGTATTAAAAACGGTCAGTGGCAAGATGAAATCCTGGATTATAGAACAGGAAAAAGAAAAAAAGAAACATTGCATGCCGTAACAGCAAGCGGAGTGTTTAAAGAAAGGAAAGCAAATAATTTGCTTAAACATTCCGGATTAATTTGTATTGATGTTGATGCAAAGGACCAGATTTGTGAAATTGACATTGAATCACTGAAAAGCGATCAATTTGTGCATTGCATACACCGGTCAGCTGGAGGGTTTGGGTTTGCCGTTTATGTAAAGATTGATAGTGAGCGACATTTAGACGCGTTTCTAGGCCTTGAAGATTATTTCTTTGTAAATTATTCAATCGTTGTAGATAAATCATGCAAAGACGTTTCAAGACTTAGATTTGTTTCCTATGATCCTGAATTATTAATTAATGAAAAGTCAAAAGTTTTCAAAAAATATCTTAAGAAAAAAGAAGTTGAACGCAAAAATTATAAACCATTTGTAGTTAAGTCAGATTTTGATGACATGGTTAACCAGGCAAGCTCAATGAATCTTTTTGATGAATATTCAGATTACATAAAATTAGCCTTTGCTTTAGCTTCGGAGTTTGGAGCAAATGGAGAAAATTATTTTCATTCACTTTGTAGAGCTTCGTCAAAATACGATGAAGTAAAAGCATCAAAACATTATCAAAAAGCATGTGCAAGAAAAGAAACCGGCGTTTCTATTGCAACAGTTTATTGGAAGTTTAAAGATGCCGGAATTTCTTTGACATCTGAAAAAACAGAAACAATTAAATCCGTTATTAAACTTTCAGAAAATCCAAAGGAAACTTTAAAAGAATTAGGCATTGAAGACAATGATAATATTGTTGAAAATTTAAAACCTGGCACTAAGGAAAAAACAGAGCTAGATGAAATCATTGATTTGATAAAATTGAAAAAAATTAAATTTAATGAAATAACTAGAAACTTTGAAATGAAAGGCCAGGAAATGACAGATAGAGAAATGGCGCAATTTTATTCATTAGTTTGGCATAAAATAGATGAAAAAATATCTAAAGATAAAGTTTGGACTTTAATACAATCAAAAGAAAATACACCTAGTTTCAATCCTATTCATGACTTCTTTTTAAACAATCAAAATATCATTCCGGAAAATGAATTTGATAAACTAAAATCATGTTTTACAATAGACGCGCAAATTTTCAAAGATGAGGAGTTTTGGAATATTGAAGACTATTTGGATATCTATTTAAAAAAATGGTTACTTGGTATTATCGGTTCTAGTTTCGGTACTTATTCGCTTATGATTTTGGTATTGGTAGGAGAACAAGGAGTAAGAAAAACAGAATTTTTTAGAAATCTTTTACCAAAGGAACTTCGTAAATATTACGCTGAATCAAATTTGGATGAGGGTAAAGATTCTGAAATTTTAATGTGTAAAAAATTGTTAATTGTAGATGATGAATTTGGAGGAAAATCAAAAAAAGATGCTACAAAATTGAAGCGTTTATCTTCACAACAAACATTTTCTATTCGCGCGCCTTATGGTAGAATAACGGAAGATTTAAACCGTTTAGCAGTGCTTGGTGGAACTTCAAATGATAGCGAAGTAATAAACGATCCAACCGGAAACAGACGTATAATTCCAATTAACTTAATTGCTTTTGATATTGATAAATTTAAAGGTATTGATAAGACAAAATTATTTATTGAATTGTACAACGAATGGAAAATTGATCCTCAAGGTTGGTTTTTAGAAAAAGGAGAAATAGACTTTTTAAATCAATCAACTTTAAAAAATACTGAGGTTTGGCAAGAAGAGGATTTAATTTCTAGGTACTGCAAATTTGACCAATATAATTACATGACTTCAACGGATATCAAATTGGGCCTTGAAAAGCAATTTCCATCACTTCGCACAAACACAAAAAGAATTGGCCAGGCACTTAAAAAAGTTGGAATAGAACAAGAAATGAAAAAAATAAATGGAAAATTAATGCGCGTTTACCGTTTACAAATTGATTTATAACAACATCTGTAAACCTTAACTTGTTAAATATCAGAATGGAGTTTACAGTTACAGATAAAAGTTGTTTTTTTGTTAGGATAGCCAACGTGAAAAAAAAATTAAAAAAAAAATTAAAAATAATTTCATGTAGGTAAATATGTAAAATAATGTGTTAATCTGTAAATCTGTAAACTCGGTATTGTGGCACAGATAGTTAGAGGTTTACAGATGTTTACAGATGGTATACAGATAAAAAATAAAAATATGCTTAGAAATTATCAAAATTTGGCGATTGACCAAATAGAAAAAATAAACGGAAATGTAATGTTACAGATGCCAACAGGAAGTGGTAAGACATTTACATTTTGTGAATTGGCAAAAAGACACTTTGCTGAAAATATCCAAAAAGTACTAATTGTTGTACACAGACAAGAACTTTTGCAACAAGCGTTTTTATCACTTGGAGAAAAATGTTTTAAAATTGAAAAAGGAATAAAAGTAATTCCGCATGATTACGATTTTTATGTGGCAATGGTTGAAACATTAAACAGACGAATAGATAAACTTCCTGGTTTTGGTTTGGTTATTATTGACGAAGCTCACATAGGAAATTTCAGAAAGTTACCATTTTTTGACAAGGTCGAAACAAAAGTTGTTGGAGTTTCTGCAACACCGGTAAGCGAAAAACCATTAGCCGATTATTTTCACAGTTTAATAATGCCTACAAATATTCCTTATTTGATAGAAAATAAATTTCTTTTGAATTGTGAAGTTTATGGTTTTGCAAGTGATCTCGTTTCAAAGCAAAAATTTAAAATAAGAGGTGGAGATTTTGACGAAAAAGAAATGGAAGATTTTTATTCGTCTGAAAAAATGGTTAAGAATGTAATTAATGCGTATTGGTCCAAAATAGCCGGGAAAAAGACAATCATTTTTAATGTAAATGTAAATCACAATTTAGCTGTTTTTAACGCATTTAAAAATGAAGGTCTTAATGTGTATTCAATTACTGGAGAAACACCAACAAACGAAAGAAAAAAGGCAATAGAGGATTTTAAAAATGATGCGCATGGAATAATGTGTAATGTAGGAGTATTAACAACAGGTTACGATGAGCCAACAGTTGAGGCTATTGTTTTAAATCGTGCTACAAAATCTTTGCCTTTGTATTTACAGATGATTGGTCGAGGTTCCAGGTTAAGCCAAAATAAAGATAAATTCTTTGTTATTGATTTGGGTAAAAATACAACTAGACATGGTTTTTACGATGACTTTTTTGATTGGAAAACTATGTTTGAAAAAGGCACTAAAAAAGAAAAGAAAGGAAACAAAGAAAGCGCAGCACCAATTAAGGAGTGTCCAGGTTGCGGGTTTATTCAACATACACGAAAAGTTGTTTGTGAAAATTGTGGCCATGATTTTGAAGAAGAAAGAGAAAAGCAAGCTAAAGAAGAAAAGGACCAACAGTTATTTTTATTGACTAGAGATAAACCAATAAACATTCCAACAGATAAACTTTACCAATTAGCTGAAGAGAGATCCTGGAAACCGTATGCGGTACTTCATAAAATTGCAGAACACATTGTGAATTATCAAAGTAAATATGAAAGCATTGTAACAAATGAATACAGCAATAGTATGGGAATTATTGAACTAGAAAAATGGTGCAAGAAATACGATAAGAAAAATAACGGTTGGCATAAAGAATTTATAATAAATTTACTAGATGAAAAAAGACGAATCAAAAATTCAGCAAGAAATAGTAATTTGGTTTAATAACAATTATTGTTTAAAAAATAGTAATCCACAATGTTTAATTTTTAGCGTTCCAAACGAGGGAAAAAATGCAAGGGAACAAATGTATAAAAAAGCATTAGGTATGAAATCCGGAGTAAGTGATTTAATTGTTATTATTCCAAACAAAATTTTATTTATTGAGTGTAAAGATGAAAAAGGAAAGCAAAGAGAAACGCAAATAGAGTTTGAAAATAGCGTTAAAAAATTAGGTTTTGAATATCATTTAGTTAGAACGCTTGCAGAATTTCAGGATATAGTTAAAGAATATTTATAAAATATTAGTTTATTAAAATAATAGTGTTATATTTGCGTATGAAAAAGAATGAACGTAACGCGGGACGTAAAGCAATTAAAGACGGCGTCCAGGTACAAGTTAGGGTAACACGTAAAAACGTTCCTACATTGAAAGAATTTGCAAAGACATTGCAAGAATTTGAAACGAAAAAAACGAAAAAAGATGAGTGATTCATTATTTATTGCAACGGTTGTATTAACGTTTGCATTTTTGACGATTACGATTATCAAAGCTGATAGAAAGCCTAGATACGAAATTAGGTACATTAACGGTTGGTTTGTTATTCAGCACAGCAAAAGTCAAGAAGTTGTTAAGAGATTCAGAAATCAAGAACAAGCGGAAATTTGGTTTAACGAAAATTGTAATCAATTATGAAAACAGGTATTTATTGGTTTGCTTTTTTAAGCGAACAAGAACAAAGGGAGTTTAGGATAAATTGTGATGATTTTTACGAATACATGGATTCAGAAATAGAAAGTTTTGAAGATTTTATAGACTTTGCTTTTGATTGGATTGATACACCGCAGGGTCAAGGTTATTGGCGTGAAATATCTAAACGCAAAGTACAATGATTAGCGCTACACAATTACAGTCGTTAGACTTTGAGTATGATGAGGATTGTAATTCTTGGAATTACAAAGATATTACTGTTTTTATTAATATCACAAAAGATTTGTATGGTAAATCTGAAATTACTGTTGATTTAAGCGATTTTGAATTATACGGAATAAGAGATGTAAGAGATTTACGAAAATTAATTGAATTGGTTTATGGAAAATGAAGCTAAAATAAAAGCACTAGAGTTAATGCAAAGGTTTAACGAGCCTACTATGCAATGGGACGAACTAGATGGATTTATAGCAAACAAATACGCTGCTAAAACATGCGCATTAATTTTATGCGATGAGTTAATAGAATTTGAAAAACAAATTATTTTGCAATTAGAAAAAGATGCACATTTAAAAGGTGGGGTATTAATAGTTAAAAATTTACTTTGGGAACAAGTTAAACAAGAAATCGAAAAATTATGAGAAAATTTAACAGAAACGAACCGCTTGGTAAAAACTTTGAGCGAATGATTTACGGAGTAGCAATAGTTGTTATTTTTGCAATAGTTGCTAAATGTAGCGGAGTAATGCCGAAATAAATTGTCCAGTTTATTAGTTAAAAAACATGACAAAAACAATCAATAGAAAATAATTTGTACATTTGAATAAATATTTTATACTTTGAGCGAACTTTTAAAACTTGTTTCAGAAAAGCATAACGATTGGATAAGGATTGTTAGGTCGTTTGGCGAAGTAGATTTTCACGAGGATATAGTTCAGGAAATGTATCTAAAAGTTCACGCACACAAAGACAAAGATGTTTGGATCAGGAATGATAAATTAAACGTTTCCTATATTTATTCAATACTTCATAACTTATTTTACGATTTACAAAGAAGCAAATCAAAGGTATTAAAAGTTGGGGTTGAAGTTTTAGAAAATTTTAGCGACAATGATTTAAATTTTGATATTGAAAAGAATGAGCTGAATAAAATAATTGATAGCGAAATTCAAAGCTGGGACTTTTACGATCAAAAACTTTATGAAGTTTACACAATTCACGAAAAGTCAATCAGAAAAATACACAAAGCAACTGGAATAAGTGTAAGGAGTATTCACACCACTTTAACCAACTGCAAGAATAGAATAGTTGAACGAGTTAACAACGAAATGAAATGAAAGAAATATTTAAAATTATAAACGATGCAATCATTAATTTACATAATGACATAGCAGAAAGTAAACGCTTAA
>JBIIKZ010000007.1:0-65755 GCA_044232905.1 Crocinitomicaceae bacterium | reverse complement strand
GTTTTTGTATGCATCTACAACACCTTGTGCAACACGGTCACAACGAACGATACCACCAAAGATGTTAATTAAAATTGCTTTTACGTTTGGATCTTTCAAGATGATGTGGAAAGCTTTCTCCACACGTTCTGCGTTAGCTGTTCCACCCACGTCCAAGAAGTTCGCTGGGTTACCACCGGATAATTTAATAATATCCATTGTTGCCATCGCAAGACCAGCACCGTTTACCATACAAGCAACGTTACCGTCTAATTTCACAAAGTTTAATCCTGCAGCATCTGCCTCAACTTCTGTTGGATCTTCTTCTGTGAAGTCACGCATAGCAGCGTAGTCTGGGTGTCTAAACAAAGAGTTACCATCTAATGTAACTTTTGCATCTACTGCAATAATTTTATTGTCAGAAGTTTTTAATACTGGGTTGATTTCAAACATCGCAGCATCACAACCTTCGTAAGCGCTATATAAGTTCACAACAAATTTTGTCATTTGTTTGAACGCTTCTCCAGATAAACCTAAGTTGAAAGCGATTTTACGCGCTTGGAATCCTTGGATACCAACTTTAGGATCGATTTCTTCTTTGAAGATTAAATGTGGTGTATTTTCAGAAACCGTTTCGATATCCATTCCACCTTCTGTAGAATACATGATTACGTTACGTCCTTTTTCTCTGTCTAATAAAACAGACATATAGAATTCAGAAACTTCACTTTCACCTGGGTAGTAAACGTCTTCTGCTAACAATACTTTAGAAACTAATTTTGCTTTTCCGTTAGTTTGAGCAGTCTCTAGGTGTCCGCCTAAAATACCTTTAACTTTCTCCTCTACGTGGTCAATTCCTTTTGCAAGAACAACTCCGTTAGATCCAGTTTCAGCAACGATACCTTTACCACGTCCACCTGCATGGATTTGTGCTTTAACAACGTACCAGCTTGTACCAGTTTCTTCTGTAAGTTTTTTAGCTGCAGCGACTGCGTCTTCAACTTTTTCTACAACAACACCTCTTTGTATTGCTACACCGTACTTTGTAAGTATCGATTTACCTTGATATTCGTGTAAGTTCATAATCTGAATTTTGCTGTGTAAATGTATAGCTAATTGCTTAAATATTCAATGAAAAACTAAAAAATCTTACTTACATTCGTTTTATGGATCCAATCACCTTAACGTATTACCCTTACAGACTTAATTTTAAGTATCCTTTTCGCATTGCACACACGGAAAGAACTGGTACGGATAATCTGTATATCTTGCTTTCACAAGGGGAGCATAAGGCCTGGGGAGAATGTGTATTTATTCCTTATTATATGGAGACTTTGGCGACTTTCCAGCAGTTAACGCAAGAACTTTTATTACCGAATAACACGGATGATATAGCCCCTTTTATTGCAGGGTTGAAGTCCCGTTTTCCAGCTAGTTATTTTTGTATTGGTGGATTAGATATTGCCTTGCATAATTTACGTACATCTGTGACAGGTCAAACAATCGCACAACAGTATGGATTGTCGGGGGAAGTGAAAGAAACTTCGTATACTTTAGGGATTGCTTCGGATGCAGAAATGGAGGAGAAATTCAATGATCGACCGGACATGCACTATTATAAATTGAAGGTCAATCAGGAGGAAATAGGTCGAATTGTAAACACCTTTCAACGTTTGACTTCCAAGCCATTTACAATTGATGCCAATCAAGGATTTACCGACCGAAAATTAGCCTTGGAATGGAGTTATAAATTAGCCGATTTAGGAGTGGAATATTTGGAACAACCTTTTCATAAAGCAGATGTAGAAAGTCATTTATGGTTAAAAAAACAAAGTCCCATTCCAATTATTGCAGATGAATCCTTTCAAAATTATGCGGATTTGGAAAAAGTGGTGAAATACTTTGATGGTATCAATTTGAAAGTGATGAAATGTGGTGGAATTTCAGAAGGAGTTTCTGCATTACAACGTGCCAAAGAAATGGCATTAAAAAGTATTATTGGTTGTATGAGTGAGTCGAGTGTGGTAAGTAATGCGGCGAAACAGATTTCGTCCCTTGCGGATTGGGTGGATTTGGATGGACCATTGTTGTTAACGAATGATTTGTTTGCGGAGGATAGGAGTATGGAGGAATTGTTGGGAAAATTGAAAAAATAAAAAAACCAGTAGAGACGCAATGCATTGCGTCTCTACTGGTTTTAATTTGATTTAAATATTTCCTTATTTTTATCCTTTAACCCTAATCTATGTCTGAAACGAAAACAACTAATAAACGTAATCTTTGGATAATTACCGGGATTACGGTATTAAATGCAATTGGATTAACGATTGTATTACCCATTCTTCCGTTTTTATTGTCGGAGTATGTTGCAGAAAAACAGGTTGCCACCTATATGAGTGCTTTGGTTTCTGTATTTGCGTTATGTACATTTTTCGCTGCTCCGATTTTTGGCGCCTTAAGTGATCGCTTCGGACGTAAGCGTATATTAATTTTCAGTTTAATTGGTTCAGCAGTTGGTTATTTTTTATTGGGGTTCGGAGGAGCAATTTGGGTGTTATTTTTAGGAAGAATAATTGACGGACTCACCGCTGGAAATCAAAGTACGTTATTTGCTTATATTTCAGATAGTACAGAAGCAGCAGAACGTGGGAAATGGTTTGGAATCTTGGGTGGCGCCATCGGATTAGGATTTATGATTGGTCCTGCGATAGGAGGGGCGCTCGGTTCAATTTCTATTACCTTGCCATTTTTCGTGACCGCGGGAATCACGATTGTTTCGATTTTATGCGTATTGATTTTACTCCCTGAATCTTTGCCAGTTGAGAAAAGAACAAGTCATTTCAATCTCAAAAGTTTTAATGTATACCATCAGTTTCGGGAAGTGTTTCAACTCAAACAAGCACGAACATTGTTGATTATGGGAGGATTTTTCTTCGTTGGATTGATTATTTGGCAATTTAATACAAGTGTTTATTTGAAAGATGAGTTGCATTGGGGAACCACTTTTATTGGTGCAGTTTTTATGACAGTAGGTGTGTGCGATATACTTTCGAGGGTGGTTCTACTACCATTATTATTAAAAAAATGGAGTGAAAAGAAATTGGGAGCGATTGGTTTATTAGGATTAAGTTTGGGTTTAGCGTGTCTATTCGCGACTAGTTATTTTCCATCTGTTTATTTGATTTTTAGTGCTGTAGCGTTCATTGTTTTGGGAGAAGGTTTGTTTGACCCTTCGTATAATTCCCAATTATCGAATGCGGTAAGCGATACAAAACAAGGTTTATTACAGGGAACAAATCATAGTTTACAAGCGCTTTATCGGGTTATTGTTCCCATTGGTGCTGCTGCGGTTTATACCATGAATCATGGAATTATTTTTGCGTTAGCTGCACTAATATTGTTGGTTGGATTGTTTTTGTATTTGCGCATTAAACACGAATAAAACACAAATGGGCGAAACATATTTTCGCCCATTTGTGTTAATTCATAAATTATAATTCATCATTCATAATCCGTTTTACATTCCACGACTTTTCTTTATCGTGTCATAAGATTCTTGAATTTTTTGGAATTTCTCTTTCGCACCATGTTGGTATTCTTCTCCTAAGGAAGCAACTTTGTCTGGATGGTAACGAATTGCCATTTGACGGTAGGCTTTTTTCACTTCTTCATCGGTAGCAGTTGGTTCAATACCCAATACAGCATAGTCTGAATTCACATCGCGGTAGAACATGTTTTTTACCGTTCTGAAATCTGCGTGTTGAATTCCTAGTTGGGTAGCAATCCGCTCGAGTACGGTAATTTCAATATCTGCAACATGTCCGTCTGCTTTTGCAATTCCAAACAAATAGTGTAATAATTGAATGCGTACCTCTTCTTTCGTTCGCATGCGAATGTCTTGACAAATACGTTCTAATGGAATATCGTTTGAATCTAAAAACTGTTTCAGTGTTTGTAAGTGTTGTACCGAAAAATCCGGTCCAAATTGTTGTGCAAAAAAGGATTTTACATACGATAATTCTGCTTTCACTACTTTTCCATCGGCACGCATTACTGCTGCAGACAAAGCGATTAACATGGTTGGGAAGTCGTTTGTAGAAGAACGTTGTTGGTAGAATCCGAAGATGTCATCGGAAGAGAAACCATTTCCTCCAGCCGAACCTTGTGTTCCTCCGTTTGCTTTCATTTTTTGGTAGTTGTCTACTAAGGAACCAACAGAAAATCCAATAATGGCTCCGATAAAACTTTTAGTAAGCAGGAAACCTCCGACGGCGAAAATAATTTTAAACAAAATCGTATGTTTTAATGGTAAATAAAAATCCCTTGCCTTCCCGAAAAGACGCAACTCATTGCGTTTTACAGAAGGCAAGGGATAAAAGTATAAAGTATTATTATACTAATTCAATCGAACGTTCAATAAATTTATTCAAATCAGCACCTTTTAACAATCCTTGAGAAAGTAATGCTAGGTCTGTTAATTGTTTTGTTTTTTCAGCACGTACAGAATCATCAGCAGTTAATAATTCACTCACTTTTGGGTGATTACTGTTTACTACTAGTTGGTACATTTCTGGGAAAGCACCCATGAAACCTCCTCCACCAGTACGTTGTTGCTCCATCATACGACGGATAAACTCTGGTTGCGTAATGATGATTGGAGCTTCGGAAGAACTCATGCTTTCAAATTCAACGCGGAATTTATCTTTGTTTACTGAACCTTCAAAAACTGGTTTCAATTTTTCTTCGTCTTCTTTTGTCAATACAGAAGGAATTTCTTCTGATTTTTTGATCAATTTATCTAATGTGTCTGCATCTACACGTGCAAATGTTACATTTTCATGAGACATTTCCATTTTTTGAATCCAATGTGGAACCAATGGTCCGTCTAGTACAATAACATCATACCCTCTGTCTTTTGCAGCTTTTACGAAACCGTATTGTGCATCCGCATCGTGTGTGTAAAGTGCAACAATTTTATTGTCTTTATCTGTTTGTAAGGGTTTAATTTTCTCGATGTATTCTTCGATCGTATTGTATGTTCCGTCAGTAGATTTTAATAAAGAGAACGATTTAGATTTTTCTGCGAATTTATCATCCGATAATGTTCCGTATTCTACGAATAATTTCAAATCATCCCATTTAGCTTCAAAATCAGTGCGGTCTTTTTTGTACATTTCTGCTAATTTGTCCGCTACTTTTTTCGTGATGTGTGCAGAAATTTTCTTCACGTTACCATCGCTTTGTAAGTAAGAACGAGAAACGTTTAATGGAATATCTGGAGAATCAATAACACCATGTAATAAGGTCAAGAATTCAGGTACGATTTCAGCAACGCTGTCTGTAATGAACACTTGATTGGAGTATAAATTGATTTTGTTGCGTTGAATTTCCACATTCTCCTTGATTTTTGGGAAGTAAAGAATCCCAGTTAAGTTGAATGGGTAGTCTACATTTAAGTGAATATGGAACAATGGTTCTTCAAAAGACATTGGGTATAATTCACGGTAGAACGTTTTATAATCCTCGTCTTTTAAGTCGATAGGTGCTTTTGTCCATGCTGGCGCAGGGTTATTCACTTGGTTAGGGATTTCGATAGAAACGCGTTTGATTTTATCGTTTTCGTCTTTTTCCCCTTCTGGAGAATCGATGTAATCTGTTTTTGTTCCGAAGATTACTGGAATTGGTAAGAATTTACAGTATTTATCAAGGATACCTTGGATACGTGCTTTTTCTAAAAATTCAATAGATTCTTCGGTGATATATAATACGATATCTGTACCTCTTTCTGCTTTTTCAATGTCAGTGATGGTGAATTCAGTAGTACCATTACTTTCCCATTGAACAGCTTGCGCACCTTCCGTACGAGACAATGTTTTGATTTGCACTTTTTCAGCAACCATGAACGCAGAGTAGAATCCAAGTCCGAAGTGACCAATAATGTTTTCAGCGCCTTCTTTTCCTTCGTATTGTTTTACGAATTCTTCTGCTCCTGAAAATGCGATTTGGTTGATGTATTTATCGATTTCATCACCAGTCATACCGATACCGCGATCGCTGATTGTTAATGTTTTCGCTTCTTTATCTAAGATGACGTTTACTTCAAGGTTACCTAAATCGCCTTTAAATTCACCTGTAGATGTAAGAACTTTTAATTTTTGTGACGCATCCACTGCATTGGAAACTAATTCTCGTAAGAAGATTTCGTGATCCGAATACAAGAATTTTTTAATGATTGGAAAAATATTTTCCGTTGATACATTAATTTGACCTGTTCTCATAGTTTTTTTATTTTTTAGAATTTAAACTGATATCCTTCGAAATGACAAGGATTGTGCCAATGGAGAGGAAGTGACAAAATGACATTTTAGAAGGAAGGTTTGTTTAACCATTGAGACATTAAGGCATTATGGAAGGCTTGTTTGTGGGGGAGGAGATATATTTTGGGGTGTTTGAGGTAGTCGGTTTTACGTTTTTAGTAGTACTTTTTCATCTTATTTAGTTATTTTCGTTTAATCAAAAATGTACTTTAGTTTTGATTAGGTACGTAATTTCATTTTAATAATAATATTCCATGCATTCATTTCGTGTTAGTTTACTATGCTTTTTTTTAGTTTTAGCCAAATCTTCCTCTTTTGGTCAATGTACTTCTGTTACCCATTTATTTGACCAGACGTCTATTCCGAGAGAGCATACTATTGATGTTGAACATATGAAACTATCTGTTTCATTTGTACCTGAACAGGGATTAGTGAAAGGAGAGGTAACACATTATTTTACGCCTCTTCGCGATAAAGTGGATTCTATTTATTTTGATGGGATAGATATACGTATTCAAGAAGCACATTTGAATGGAAAGCCAATTACTTATAGAAATGACCATACAGGGATTACTTTTTTTACAGGTAAAACGTTAACATGGGGTTCGAAAGATAGTTTGACAATTACCTATGAAGCAAATCCTAAAAAAGGCTTGTATTTTATCGGGTGGAATGATCCAAATAATCTTTCACGAAAACAAATTTGGACGCAAGGACAAGCGTTTGATAATCGCTATTGGATTCCATGTTTTGATTTAGCGAATGACAAACTAATTACCGAGGTGATTGTAAATTTTAATAGTGGATATAAAGTGTTGTCGAATGGGCATAAAGTATCAGAACGTATTAATTCAGACAATACCACTACTTGGAGCTACAAAATGGATCATCCGCATCCAACTTATTTGTTGATGTTAGGGATTGGTAAATATGATATTTTGGAGTCCAAATCTTCGTCGGGAGTTCCATTAAAACTGTATTATTATCCGGAATGGAAGAATCGCATTGGCCTGACTTATAAGTATATGGGTAAGATGTTTGATTTTTTCGAGCAAGAAATTGGAGTTCCGTATGCCTGGGAATCCTATGCGCAAATTCCGGTGCAAGACTTTATGTATGGAGCGATGGAAAATACAACAGCCACTATTTTTGGAGATTTCTTCTGTGTGGATGAAAGAAGTTTTCCAGACAAAAATTACGTATCCGTAAATGCGCATGAATTAGCACATCAATGGTTTGGAGATTTAGTTACCGCACGAACAGTAACCCATCTTTGGTTACAAGAAAGTTTTGCGACACATTATAATATGCTGGCAGAACAAGTATGTTTTGGGCAGGATCATTTTGATTGGGAACGATTAAAAGCGTGTAATTCGGCTTTATCCGTTACCAATAAAAAACCTTTAGCAACTTCTAATATACCTATTGAATTAGTATATCAAAAAGGTTCGCAAGTGTTGGAGATGTTGAAATATGTAATTGGTAGAGAGGCTTTCAATCGCGGTATTAAACGTTATTTAACCGATCATAAATACGCGAATGTGGATTCAGAAGATTTGTTAGATGCTTTTCACGATGAATTAGGCTTAACCTTAAATTGGTTTTGGGATCAATGGATATATCGTGAAGGTGAACCTGCGTATAACGTTGCATATTCCGACTTGATTGGGAAAGATAAAAAGCGATTTACGGAATTTGTTGTTACACAAACGCATACCATAAATGAGCAAATTGGACTTTTTAAAATGCCCATTGAATTTGAGGTTCACTATACGGACGGTACTAGTGAGAAAGTTACCGCATGGATTGAAAAGCAACGTCATGTAGTACGTGTAACTAATACTGGAAATAAGAAGATTGATTTTGTGTTATTTGACCCAAATAATCGCGTGTTGAAAACAGTAACTTTCGATAGAAGTTTTGAAGAACTTAAAGCGCAAGCTTTGAAAGCAACAAATATGTTGGATCGTTATGAAGCATTACTGGCTCTTAAAAATTTCCCGATAGATAAGAAGATTAGCCTATTAGAAGAAGTATATAATGCCAATACTTTTTATGTCCTAAAAGGGGAGGCAATAAGTCAATTGCAGCAAGATACCTCTTCGCGTGCTCTTACCCTTATTAAAAAAGGACTTTCGGATTCCGATATTAAAGTTCGAAAAGAAATCGTTAAGAATACGAAGAAAATCCACCCGAGTTTAGAGGCAAGTTATACGTATCTTTTGAAAGATTCTTCCTACGAGTTGATTGGTAATACCTTAGATTTGTTAGCACAGAATTTCCCTAAAAATACGCTTTCCTATTTAGAACAAACGAAAGACGTGGAGGGAACAATTGGAAAAAATGTGCGCATTAAATGGCTTCGTATCGCTTATGTTCAAACAAAAGACACTATTTATCTCAAGCAATTGGTTGCTTATACTTCCGTTTCCTATGAATTTGCAACACGAACCAATGCAATGAAAGTTTTACGTCGTTTAAATTATTGCAATGAAGTGCTTGTCGACAATTGCATCAACGGCGTATTGAATAAGAATGGTAGATTATCAGAAGTTTCTTTAGATATTCTGAAACATTTTTATTCCATTGAAGATAACAAGAGGTTGATTAAGCAAAAAATAGAAGCATTTCAAGGGGATACCTATTCTAAATCACTACTTGAAAAAGTGTTGATATAAAATTTAAAGGGTAAAATTCTTTTAAAGACTTTAATAATTTATAAATACAAATGAATTTATTCCTTTGAGTTTTTAAATTGTTATAAAACGCTTTCTTGTTCTGCTATGTTTAAATCGATAGTTTAATCGGTTGGGTATACATCTGTATTTTTCATTTTCAGATTACTTCATTGAATCCATTGTTACATTAATAATTATCTTTGCCCCAAACTATTCAACCATGGCGCAAAAACCATCCATTCCGAAAGGAACACGTGATTTTTTACCTTTTGAAGTGGCACGAAGAAACTACATCTTCGACACGATCAAGGCTTCTTTTAAAAACTTTGGATTCTTACCGATTGAAACTCCTTCCTTTGAGTTGTCTTCAACCTTGATGGGGAAGTATGGTGAAGAGGGAGACCGTTTGATTTTTAGGATTTTAAATTCTGGTGACAAACAAAAGAAAGCAGATATTCAAGCATTGGAAGAAGGAAATTTGGCGCGTTTTGCGAATTCGTTAGCGGAAAAAGCATTGCGTTATGACTTGACGGTGCCGTTTGCACGTTTTGTAGTACAACACCAAAATGAATTGTCGTTTCCGTTTAAACGTTACCAAATTCAACCGGTTTGGAGAGCAGATCGTCCGCAACATGGTCGTTACCAAGAGTTTTATCAGTGTGATGCCGATGTGGTTGGTAGTGATTCCTTGTTGTATGAAGTGGATTTTATCCAATTGTTTGATGAGGTGTTGAGTAATTTACAGTTACCAGCCTTCACAATCTATATTAATAACCGTAAAATTTTATCTGGAATCGCTGAAGTTTCTGGGGAGTCGGATCGTTTGATTGACATCACCGTGGCTTTGGATAAATTGGATAAAATCGGCGAAGAAGGAGTTATCAAAGAATTACAGGAAAAAGGAGTTGCAGAAAGTTCGATTGAGCGTATCCAACCTTTGTTGACGATGACTGGTTCGAACCAAGAACGTATCGAAGCAATGAAAGCGTACTTGGCAACGAGTGAAATTGGTTTGAAAGGAATCGAAGAGTTAGTATACGTAATAGATACCGCTACCAAACTAGGTTTAGAGAAAGCAAATTTGGTGTTTGATGTGACCTTGGCGCGCGGCTTGAATTACTACACCGGAGCAATTTTCGAAGTGAAAGCAGATGGTGTAAAAATGGGAAGTATTTGTGGCGGCGGACGCTACGATAACTTAACGGATTTATTTGGAATGCCGAATATGTCTGGAGTAGGAATTTCTTTTGGTGCGGACCGTATTTACGACGTATTGAAAGAACTAGAATTGTTTCCAAAAGAAGTGGAGCAAGGATTAGAAGTGTTGTTTGTGAATTTTGGTGCAGCAGAAGAGGCGTATTGTTTGCCATTAGTGAAAGACATTCGTAAAAATGGTATTTCCTGTGAAATTTATCCTTCTAAAGCGAAAATGCAAAAGCAAATGAAATATGCAAACGATGTGCGCGTGAAATACGTTGCAATTGTTGGGGAAGATGAAATGGCGAATGAAATCATCCAATTAAAAAACATGGAAACCGGAGAGCAGGAGGAAGTGAGTGTGGAGGAGTTGATTGTGAAGATTAAAAATTAAAAGATTACAGATTGGCAAATTACAGATTTGTACGATTATAAAAAATAGAAGCAGAATATAAAGTTTCCCTCCTTGAGTAGGGTCCCGATAGCTATCGGGAGAGGGAGGTGACCAAAAATAATTACAGAGACCGAGGGAGGTGATCCTATAAAACGTCATCCCCCTTGGTCCCCCTTCAAAGGGGGGAGGGTAAAAAATAAAAAAATGAAAAAATACATTATAAATAACGATTGGATTTCGTTAGAGCAACTAGAAGAAATTCTAAATGAAGGATATATGATTGAATTATCCGAAAATGCAAAAGAAAAAATTTCTAAATGTCGTGCGTACCTGGATGAGGTAGTTGCAAAAGAAAATCGCGTGATTTATGGAATTAACACTGGATTTGGTTCCTTGTGTAATACTGTAATTCCAAACGAAGATTTAGCCTTATTACAGAAAAACCTAGTGCTTTCCCATGCATGTGGCGCAGGTGAAGAAGTACCAAGTCATTTGGTGAAGCGTATGTTGTTATTGAAAGTGCTAGGATTGTCGCACGGACATTCTGGCGTACAATTAGCGACAGTTGAGCGGTTGGTTTATTTCTTTAACAACGACATTCTTCCGATTGTTTACCAACAAGGAAGTTTGGGAGCATCGGGCGACTTAGCACCTTTAGCGCATTTGTCTTTACCGATTTTCGGAGAAGGAGAAGTGGCCTTCCAAGGAAAACGTTTTTCTGGAAGAGAGGTTTTAGCAATATGCGGATTAAAACCTGTCGAATTACAATCGAAAGAAGGTTTGGCCTTGTTGAACGGGACACAATTTATGAGTAGTTATGCATCGTATGCGGTAGCGACTTCGTATAAGTTATGGAACCAATTTAATCACATAGCGGCTCTATCCTTAGAAGGATATGATGGTCGTGTAGAACCATTCGGAGTTTCAGTGAATGAGATTCGTAAGCAAGTAGGACAAATACATGCTGCAGAAGAAATGCGTAATTTATTGAAGGGAAGTCAGATTGTAGCACAAGAAAAAGCGCACGTACAAGATCCATATTCGTTCAGATGTATTCCACAGGTGCATGGTGCAAGTTACGATGCGATTGAACATTGTGCGAAAGTGGTGGAGAATGAGATTAATGCGGTTACAGATAATCCAACTATATTTCCAGAAGAAGGTTTAGTGGTTTCTGCAGGAAATTTCCATGGTCAACCACTAGCGATTTCCATGGATTTCTTAGCATTAGCAATGGCTGAAATGGGAAGTATTTCGGAGCGCCGTGTGTATAAATTGATTTCAGGTACAAGAGGTTTACCAGCATTCTTGGTAGCAAATCCAGGCTTGAATTCTGGGTTTATGATTCCACAATATACCTGTGCTTCGATAGTGAGTCAAAATAAATCACTTTGTTTCCCAGCAAGTTGCGATACAGTAGATTCTTCCAATGGGCAAGAAGACCACGTAAGTATGGGGGCGAACGCAGCGACGAAATTATACCGCGTATTGGAGAATTGTTATACGATTCAAGGTATTGAATTACTTAATGCAGCTCAAGCATACGAATTCAGAAAACCATTAAAATCAAGTTCGATTCTTCAAAGTTTACATGCTTCCTACCGTGAAGTGGTTCCATTTGTAGAGGAAGATTGTTATTTACATCCATTAATTAGTGCGAGTACAAACTTTGTAAAAAATATATCATGGAAAATGTAGAATATAAAGAAGTAGAGGAAATTCAAGAAATCCAAGAAGAAAAAAAGATGCCTGTATTTTTAAAGGTGCTTTGTATTTTGAGTTTTATCTACATCGGAATCATATTAATACCAGCAATTTTCGGCTTGTTTTCAGGACCAATGTCAGAAACAGAATTGAATGAAACGTTTCAAAATGTTAGCTCTTTTATTCCTAATTCGATCAGTAAGCAGGAAAAAGCACGTTTGTTAGAGTTGGCATACGAAAAGCAAAAAGTGATGAATGACAAATTTTATCTAAATGCGACGATAAATATTTGGGTGTATTCTTTGGGCTTTTTTGGGGTTTTCAAAATGTTCAAAAAGCGCCAACGTTCGGGGTATTATTTATATTTGGTATACTCATTTTTATCCGTATTCTCTTTGTATTTAATATTACCAACAAAACTGATTTCCATGGAAGATGTTCTTTCACTATTTTTGTGGTCGGGTATCATGGTCAGTTTATATACCATTAATTTAAAACATTTAACTAAATAATATGAAAAGAAGTATCACAAGTATTGCCTTAATTTTAGGATTAGCAGTAAGTGCAGGCGCACAATTACAAACACCGAAAGCGAGTCCAGTTGCAAAAATGGAGCAACGTGTAGGTTTGACGGATATTAAAATTGAATATTCTAGACCAGGAAAAAATAACCGTAATGTCTTTGGAGATGTAGTTCCATTGAACGAAGTTTGGAGAACAGGTGCAAACGAAAACACTAAAATTACGACAAGTGATTTACTGATTTTCGGGAAAGATACTTTGAAAGCAGGAACATATGCTATTTTCACAAAACCAGCGGTAGATAGTTGGGAATTAATTTTTTATACGGATGTGACAAATTGGGGAACGCCAGAAAAATGGGAGGAGAACAAGGTCGCTTTACGCACAAAAGCTGTTGTTACTGCTTTACCATCTGTGGTAGAAACATTTACAATTTCTTTAGATAATTTAGAAAATGAATCAGCAACATTAACTTTTACGTGGGATAAAACATCGGTAACTTTTCCTTTTATATTATTAACTACCCAAAGATCGATTGCAAATATTCAAAAAGTGATGGCAGGTCCATCTGCATCGGATTATTATGCTGCAGGAAATTATTATTACACGAATAAAATCGATAACAAACAAGCGTTAGAATGGGTTTCCAAAGCAATTCAAGCAAATCCTTCTGCGTATTATATGTACCGCACTAAAGCAATGATTCAAAAAGAGTTGGGAGATAAAAAAGGAGCAATTGAAACTGCAAAAGCAGGATTAGTTGTCGCTGAAAAAATAAATAATAAAACCTACATTACGCTTTTGAATACCTTCATTGCAGAAATGCAGAAGTAAACGAAAAACACGAATAAAATAGGAAAGACTGCTTGTGTAAGCGGTCTTTTTTTTGTCAAAAATATCTGGTGAAATTAGATGTTTAAATCATCGTATTTATACGCGATTTACACTGATAATTTGGCAGTTGTAAAATCTGTTAATAGTTTTGTCTTAGAAAAATAAACGAAAAATACAGATGAAAAAGTACTTCTATTTATTCCTTTTTATTATTTCTTGTCTCCATGTAACAAAGGTTCATGCACAGTTTAAGGTTACAACCAAGATTATAGATTTTAAAGGTCGAGGTATGGAAATGACAACGGTTTCATTGATTCAGCAAGATACTTTTTTTAAAACACTATATACAGACAGTACCGGAATTTGTGTGTTCCAATCCGTTGTTGCAGGAGAATATTCGTTTAAAGTTTCTCAATATGGAGTGGTTACAGAACAAGTTGCTATGATATCTAGGGATACTACCATTGTGATTGAGATGGTGAAGTCCAAACAGTTGGAGGCTGCAAAGATTAATAATAGAAAACCAGTGTTTAAGCGAAAGGCGGATCGTATGGTGTTTCATGTGGAGAATTCATTGATTTCCTATGGTAATACCTTATATAATTTATTAGCGATGACTCCTGGAGTTAAAGTCGATGATTACACAGTTTCAATTTTAGGAAAAGGGGAAGCCATTATTTATGTCGACGATCAAGTATTGCAGTTAGGAGGTGAGGACTTAATTAATTATTTATACACTGTCCCAAGCGATGATGTTTCGCGGATAGAGGTAATTACTACACCACCAGCGAAATACCAGGCAGAAGGTTCATCCGGTATAATTAACATCGTACTAAAAACGGTTTTAAAAAAAGGATATAGTGGGGATGTCACAACTGGAGTTACTCGAAATACCTATTGGTCGGAAACATTAGGTGCAGGAATTAATTATAACAAAGGCAAGTTTAGTATTAAAGATCGTTTAGGAGTAAGTCAAAACAAGCAACAAAAACTCAATAATGTAAATTCTCAGTTCCCATCCTCTTCCAACAAAATGGCATTGATAGGAAAGTCAGGGAATAATGGAATAAATAATAATTTGGATTTTACATATAAGTTGAATGAAAAATCAAAGTTTATACTTTCTAATCAGGTGAATACATCGGAACAATTGCTTCAAAACACCTCGCAAATTAACTATTCCAAAAATGGTTTAAATGATTCAATTACCAATTCGATTGGAGATGGTTCATCACGAATGGTTTCGATGAATTCCGGTTTAAACTTTACACATATTTTAGACACTTTAGGAAAAAAAATAGCGATTGATTATAATTATTTTGTGTATGATCAACATCGAGGACGTAATTTAGATAGTAGAACACATTATTTTATGTCGCCTAATTTGTTGTCAACGATAAATTCTGCGAGTAAACAAAATATTTATTCGCATTCTTTGGATGTTGACGTAGAACTTCCCTTTGAAAAGTTCAATTTAAATTTTGGTGGTCGTATAAGTTCCATTGTAAATATGAATGAATTTAGTAATGTAAATCAGTTTAATACAGTAACGACCTTAACAGAAAACGACAAGTTTCGTTATACCGAAAATATACAAGCCTTATATTTTTCAGGGTCAAAATCGCTTGACAAATGGGAATTACAATTAGGTTTAAGGGCAGAAAATTCTATGATAAAGAGTTATTCATTCTCGTATAACAAAGATATTAATTACACGTACTTAAAACTTTTCCCAACGGTATATGTTAATTATACGCTTCAGGAAGAGGTGTATATAGGGTTTAATTATGCAAAACGATTAGATAGACCTGATTATGCGCAATTAAATCCATTTCGTTTTTATGTCAATGCGAATCAATATGCCATTGGTAATCCTTTTTTACGTCCTTCCTATACTGGGAATTATGAATTGTATTTTATGTATAAAGATAAATTCTCCTCTACTTTTGGATTAAACCACACCACCGATGCTTACGGACAAATACCAGTTGTGGATGTAGCAACGAATAAACAAGTTTACACGTATTTTAATTTTTTATCATATGATTATTACACCTTAAATCTGGCGTATTCCTATAAAAACACATGGGTACAATCAGATGTTCAGTGTAATGTAGGATATTCAAAAGCGTATTCAAATTCAACGATTACCTACTCAAAGTTAGAAGGTTTTAGTGCAAATTTAATGGTGTCTAACCAAATAAAAACACCAAAAAAAGGGTTGAGTGTAATCTTGAGTGGTTCTTATGCATTTCCATCCACAACAGGAATTGTAAATGTAGAATCCTATTATGGCGTGAATTCAGGGTTAATGTATCGCACAAAAAACAGGAAATTTGTAGTTGGTTTGACTTTCAATGATATTTTCCAATCGATGAAACCGTTAATGAAAATGTATTCCAATGGTGTATTGTTGGATGTTATTAATTATAATGATAATCAATCTGTTCGTTTTTCATTGACCTATAATTTTGGAAATAAGAAAGTGCAAATTGAGGATAAATCTATTAAAAACGAAGAAGAAATCGAACGATCAAAAACAGAATAATTATCACGTATTATAGTATTAAAGTCGAAGGCCCAAGAAGACTTTAAAGAAGATGTACATCAAAATAAAAAGTAATTAGCAGCAAGAATTGTTAGCTGGATAGAAACATAAGTAAAATTTACAAAGATGAAAAATCAGAAAATCACTGCATCTATCACAATAGATGTGCAAGGAAAAATTATGGGCGGTGTTGAAATTGGTCCAAAACCAAGACCTAAATCAATCATCGAGCAGTTTAAAGATGGAATGAAACCTACTCCAACGATTCCTGTAGTACCAATTTTATTTAATTTCTAATTTAGAATTAAAGTAAAAAAACCATCGCATTAAAGTCGTAGGGCCTTAAGTCGACTTTGATAACCGATGTACATCAACACCATAAACATTGAATGTGTATAAACTTGAATGAACTAGTTAAAATAATTTAAAGTGTATAAAAATGAAAAATGAATTAACATTTACAACTATTTCGTTAGACGAACAAGTAAGAATTATCGGAGGGGAAGATACAATTCCGAAACCAAAAACAACAGCAACTACGAAGCCTAAATCGACTGTTTTTGTTGGAGATGGAAATACAATCGTAATTAAATTCGAGATTTTTAATTTCAAATTTTAATTTTTTCAACTAGAGAAGTAAGGCTTATTAATTACAACAACGGAGTTTTCTCCTGTATTAAATTTTCACAGACTTATCCTTGCTTCTCTTCAATTAATACCCAATGTTCTCCTCTCGAAAAATCAAATTGATCCGACAAATGGATAGTACCGATTGCGGCACTGCATGTTTGTCTATGATTACGCGCCATTTCGGCACCAGGTATTCTTTAGAATATTTAAATGAACTTTGCCAAAAGTCTATCCGAGGTGTCGATTTTAGTAGTTTGTCAAACGCTGCAAAGCAGTTAGGTTTGTCGACTAATGCAATTCGGATCGCTGTGGATGATTTTTCGGAGGAGACATTGCCTTGTATTGTACATTGGAACAACAATCATTTTGTGGTTTTATATAAGGTTCAAAAAGTAGGTCGACTAAAACATTATTTTATTGCAGATCCTGCTTTTAAAAAATATAAAGTCACAAAAAATGAATTCGAAAAGCATTTTTTAAAACAAGAGGAAGATTTTGGATATGCGATGCTTTTTTGTAAAAGCGAAAATTTTGAAGAGCAAAGAACTGAACAAGGGAAATATCGGATTTCTAAAAATGCCGCCAAATATATTGTAACAAATAAAATGAAATTTTTACAATTAATTGGTGTTATGCTCCTTTCGAGTATGATTACATTACTTGTTCCTTATGTTACTCAATTAATTGTAGATAAAGCAATTAAGTTTAAGGATGTACATTTGTTATTTCTTTTGTTTTTCGCCCAAATTGGTTTATTCATTGGAGATTCTATCCTTGCATTTATAAGAACTTGGATTACGACCTACCTTTCCGGTAAAATAGGATTAGCTCTAATAAACGATTTTTTAGTCAAATTATTTAAATTACCCATGCGTTTTTTTGATTCAAAATCGTATGGAGATTTAGCACAACGGATACAAGACCATAAACGATTAGAAGAGTTTTTAACATCCGATTTAGTGACTACTTTGTTCTCCTTAACCAATGTGTGTATTTACTCATTCGTAGTATGGATGTATGGGATTTCAATTTTTTGTATTTTTATTTTAAGTGTAATTTTCGGAATTGTTTGGATGTATTTTTTTCAAGCATCTCGAAAAAAGATAGAATATTTACAGTTTCAAAAACATGTTGAAAGTCAAAATAAATTACATGAAATTGTAGGTGGTATACAAGAAGTGAAATTGTTTGAGGTGGAAAATCAACAGCAAAAATCCTGGTTCAAAACACAACAAGAATCACATGAATTAACCCTTAACCGTACTAAAATTGATATGTATCAATCGTTGGGTTATTCCTTTTTCCAGCACGGTAAAAATATTTTAATCACCTTTTTAGCTGCCAAATTAGTAATGAGTAATCAACTTTCATTTGGCGGATTATTAAGTTTGTCTTTTGTGCTTGGTCAAACAAATCAGCCTTTAAATCAAATTCTTGCATTTGCACATGCATACCAAGATGCAAAATTGAGCATGCATCGTTTATGGAGTATTCAAGCCTTAAAGGAAGAGTCAGAAACCCTATCAAACCGAATGTTTACTCCGGGAAATATTCAGTTTAAAAATTTTAATTTTCGTTATTTTGGACAAATTAATCCAAGTATTCAAGCGTTGAATCTCTGTATAGAAAAAGGAAAAACAACCGCAATTGTCGGGGAGAGCGGAAGTGGAAAAACAACTTTACTCCGATTGTTATTGGGCTATTATCCAGAATATGAAGGTGAGGTGCACTTTGGAAAGCATACCTTAAGTACAATTTCGCCTAAAGAACTTCGTGCCAATATATCCACGGTCATGCAAAATGGATATATTTTCGATCACACTTTTTTGTACAACATTACAATGGAAGAAGATTATATCGATCAAATTCGCTTCCAAAATGCGATTAAAATCGCTAATTTAGCTGCATTTCTAGAACATAATCTACGTGGTAATTTGCAAACAAAAATCGGGAAAAATGGCATGCAATTAAGCGGTGGACAATGTCAACGGATATTAATTGCGCGTGCGGTGTATAAAAAAGCAGCATATTTTATTTTTGATGAAGCAACTTCCGCTTTGGACACAGAAAACGAGGCATTAATTATGCAAAATATTTACGCGCATTTTAGACAACAAACCGTTATATTAGTTGCACATCGATTAAGCACCATCAAAAATGCAGATACAATTGTAGTTTTAGACAAAGGGCAACTCGTAGAACAGGGAACACATTTAGAACTACTCACAAAAAAAGGAAAATATTATTCCTTGGTTAAAAATCAGTTATCCTAACATTCCCTTCGTTTATTCTAGTTTTCTTCCGTCAATCGTATAATAATCGATGACACCTAATTTGGTTGCTTGGATAATTCCAGCGTCTAAAAAATGAATACTCAAATACGTTGGTTCAATGATTACCTTCCCGTGAGAATCGTAAATTCCAAAAAAATTATGTGTTTCAATACTGTATAAGTTAACTCCTTTTTTTTCAATGTGATTATATGTGGGAAGTGCTTTTTGGAATCCTTGTTTACCTATTAATGTCCAGTTTTTATCGATCATTACAGGTGCCATTCCATGTTGGAAGGGATATGCATCATCAAATGATTTCTGAAAAATATTTTGAAAATTACGGTCAACAAATTCATAATTTCCTTCTATTTTTAAAAGTAAATATCCATCTGAAAACTTGCCTTTAAAGGATTCTGCATACAAATATTTTTGTTTATTTCTAGAATCAAAAATCACAAATTGATCGGTTGTATCATAGTAGCAAAATACATCTTCCCCCAAATAATTTAGATCCGTTTTTTCTTCTTCCTCCAGTAATAAATCACCTGATGTAGTTAAAATATGCCATTTATCCAATTTATCTATAAAAACATAATAGTTTGAATCGATGGAATTATACCCACTTTCAAGACTCTTTAGATTGACACATTGACCTTGAAAATTTAAAAATCTCCCGAAGGAAGTGAGTACTAAGTTGTAATAGATTTTTAAAACTTGTTCTTCTTTTTGTAGAGTTATTTTCGTAACTTGTATACCAGATTGGTCATAGATATAGGCTTTTTGGTGAACTGTAATTGCGATGTGTTGCTGTGAAAAATCATTTTTTATATCAATCGTGTTATGATGTTTTTTACGAACGATTGCTTGGAATTTTTTATTGTATATCCGTATATAATCATCCTCACCATAGGCACGGATAAATCCATTTGAATATTCTAAATTTTTGTGTTCAAAACCAATAACCGTATCTCCATTTACATGAAAAACAGCATTTCGATGATGGTTTTCGACTATGAAGTGCATGTCATCAATGAATGTTAATGGTTTCAAAACACTGTTACCAACAATATTTAATTTACTATTTCTAATCACATAATTTTTTCCTTCTTTATGCATCACATAATGGTTATTCACCAGGTAATACATACGTGTAGATGTTTCTAGTATTTTATTGGTACTAGACAAAAGTTGGTAGTTATTACCTTGTTGTATGACAATGAGTGAATCACTTGTAGCTACGATTTTAAACGCCTTGGTATCTAATAGTTGTAAGTTACTATCTAAATAATGTGTAAAATCTCGGTGCCGATTTACTAAAAACAGCGTGTCTTTCGCAGAAGAAATACGTTGAATACTTGAAAATACCGTTGGAATAATAACAGAATCCTCACGAATTACACCATATCCTTTTTTGCGTTGCACAATCGCCGTTTTTTTACGAAAATTAGAAGCAAATAGAAATGGTTCATTGAATAAGGAGTCTCCATTTTTTGTAAGATAATTCCATGTGCCTTTTGAAATTTTCGTTGTTTTGTTTTCTATTTTTAGATAGCCAGCATTGTTCAAAAACGACGGAAGAATAACGTTCCCCTTTTTTCCGTTGTTTTTTTCTACTTCCCCACTTTGACAATAGCGAGAATACCCATTGTACGCATCGTCGACAAATAACAATTCTCGTGTAACGCCAGATTTCGTGATTATCCCTAAAGATTTTATAGTATGAATTCTTGCATATTCCTTTGTGTAAAAATCCGTACTATCAAAAGCAGTAATTACACATCTATTGACCGATTTTTGTTGAACGAAGTTAAAAGCATCACTACCAAATTTATTATCTCCTATTTCGATAGTCCCTAAAAGTTTTGTCACTAATTTATCCTCTAATTTTTTAGATGGAACTAGACTAAAGTTCGCGTTTTCAATATACGTAGGTGTTTTGAAGCGCGCTTTGACAAGAACAGAATCATTTTCTTCAATTCCCCATAAATAACTGGTCGTACGTGTTTTTTGCGCTTCATTTGTAGTTGTCTTGCTGGTGTAATACCAACCAACTTTAAATAAGCGTTGATCAAAACAGCGTAATTTAGTATTGTCTTTATAGGTATTCATAGAAATCACATTGTTTAAGTAAAATCGATTTTTTTCACGATGGTCTTTGTCTAATTCAATAATTACCAAACGATTATTATCCCAAGCACGTATTGATGTCCCATCGGTGGTAATTTTAGTGTAATAGGGTGAAAGCAGTTCTTTGTAATTTACAGCCGAAATTAATCCGATGGTACCTGTAAATAAGGAAGTTCTATAGAATTCTGCTTGCTGTGCAATGGATTGATAAATAGCTGGTATAAGTTGCTCTCCCGATTCATTTACCAAACCAACATTCCCATTAAGATTGACAACATAGTTTCCTTGTAACTCATAAAAGTTACGGTAAATAGGTGCCAAAATTTGCTTTCCTTTTGCATCTAATAATCCAATCCGACTATTTTTATAAACATAAAATTTGTTTTTAAAGGGTGCTACACCATCCCCATCTGCGACAAAAATTTCTCGGTTAGACTCACTATCAATCAGATGTACTTTTTCTTGAGAACTGTATGTAAAATAATCGGGTAGGACACGAACGTTTGTTGCATCCATAGGAAGATTTAATTTTCCATTGGTGTTAATAATAAAATGATTTTTAGCCCCTTTAACATAGAGTGCATCAAATTCTTCACGTACAATTTCCGGATTTTCTTCCAATAATTTCCCATCGGGTAAATACAAGGAGTAACGCAAGTCAAACATACGTACATACAAAAAATTAAACGCTGTTTTTTGGATAGAGTTCTCATTTACAATCGCAAGTGGTTCTTTCCAATTGGTATGCAAAATGAAATAATTATCCTCTTGTTTAAAATAAATCCAATTTTCTGCGATTTGTTTGGACCAACTACATGGAGTTTTTATATTTGTTTTTAAAGAATGAAGTAAGTAACCTTTTTCTACAGCATATCGAAACAAGCCATTAGAATATTGAATTATTTCTAATTGTTTTGCGGCAAGTTTTTCTTTTCCAGTGGAATCAATAATTCCATATTTTGAACCATTACAGAAATACGCATGCCCAGTATTATCAAAATAATTTACGTAGTTATACGTGTTTGGCAGTTTAATTTTTTTAGTTCCCTGTGCAATATACCATTGACCATTTTCCACTTTTGGGAGCGCATAATTTACGATTTGTGCACGTAAATTGCCTAGCTGTAACGATATAAAAAAGAGGTTGATAAAGCGTTTCATGGCAAAGGAATTTACGTGTTAACATACTTTTTAGATAAATCGATGTAATTGAGCGTCAAAATTTGCTGCGGAAGTTAGTACTACATCCGATTTTCGAAAATCAAATTTTAATTCTTTTGTCTCGTCTTTTTGCGCAAGAAATTCTGAATTAGGGATGTAATACACACGATTGTCTTTCGTAATCGCAATGATGCAGTTGCGTTTAGAAGGGTCATAGATGTAATGCCCTTGATCTTTAAAGTTTAATCTTATCAAAGCATTATCTTCTGGACATATGGTAAACACATTCACAAAATCTGTATTTGTATTTTGTGGAAAATTTAGATTACATTCTAATGCTTTAATGTTTTCTCGGTGATATAAATAGTCCCAATTAAATACGCCCATACTTGCAATTTCAATCGTTCTTACCACTTCATTTTTCTCCATTTTTTCTTTGTATTCATCGATCTCGCGCATATTTTTAACCATTTCCTCGTGTACATTTTTGGAATCGCGAATCGCATCTTCGGTAAAATATGGTTCTACAATAAGTTCATATTTTTCTTTTTCCTCGCTTGTTCTTTTTTGAATAACCAAGCGGTATTGATTTGGATCACTAGTTTCAAAAAGTTCTGAACCAACAATTGAAAATTTCAAGCGATTTTTCACTTCACTTTTCACAGTTTCTTTTGTTTTCCATGCAACAATCACTTTACCTTTTAAAGCAGCAATATGTTCTGTTTTAACTTGGATATCGAGTAAGTTGAAATTTGAAATTTGAATAATTTCAGTTTTTTCTTCTTTGTTTTCCAATAGATTGCGTTTTGTCTTCGTACCAGTACCTGCTTGTTTATAAGTCCAATCCCCCGTGTTCTCATTCATTTTGTAAAAATTCATTCGCTCTACACCAGTGTTGGATGAAATAGCAACGTTGATTCGTTTATCTTTCGCTAATTCTAATTCTTCACCATGTTGAAATGCTTCTATTCGGAACATACCTCCAGTAATCATATCTTGTTCTACGCCAGCAGAATCGTATTTCATGGTTATTCCAGATAACATTACTTCTCCAAAACTATGATACTCATTGAAGTTTAATGAAACCTCCCCGTGAATTGGAGTTCCGTTTTTATCGACAAAAGAGCCCGCTGGTATAAATAATTTACTTCCGGTCTCGAGTTCAATTATTTTATCCGCTTCCGAAGAAAAAGTAAAAATTTCGGGTGCAATGCGTAAAGCATTGATGGGAGTTATCCACGAAGTAGTTTCGACAACTGTTTTCGAATCGGATCTGATCTCTGAATTATTGCTTTTACAAGCAGTAAAAAGTAGGAGTGCTCCAGCACTTAATAGTAGCGTTTTCATATCAATAAGTTTAGAGGGTGATGCTTTTTTAGTAAAACGCAGACAATCCTGTAATATTACATTTTTACCTATTTTTGTTTTATGACAACATTGGATGAATTGATTGCAGGGAAAATTACAAACCCGAAAAGGATTACCCTTTCATGTGGACTAACTGAATTTCCAGATGTTTTGTATAATTATGTAGATACCTTGGAAATTTTGGATTTATCTGTAAATAAAATATCCACGCTTCCGGACGATATACACCGTTTTACCAAGTTGAAAATTGCATTCTTTTCCCAAAATAAGTTTACTGTTTTCCCGAAACAATTGGCTAAATGTCCTTCATTGACCATGATTGGTTTTAAGTCGAATCAATTGGAAGAAATTCCGGAAGATGCTTTTCCGAAAAATTTGCAATGGTTAGTATTAACCGACAATCGTATTGAGAAACTCCCAAGTTCTATAGGTCAATGTACACGACTTCAAAAGTTTGCTATTGCTGGAAATAGATTGACTGCATTACCTGTAGAGCTTTCATTTTGTAAAAATTTGGAGTTACTTCGTATTTCAGCGAATCAACTTACATCCATTCCAACTTGGTTATATCAATTGCCACGATTGTCTTGGTTGGCTTTTTCCGCGAATCCTGTGACATATAAGCCAACAGCGAAGGACGAACTTCCGATGCTAGATTGGTCGCGTATAACAGTTGAAGAACAACTAGGAGAGGGTGCTTCTGGAGTTATCAGTAAAGCAAAAATTGATGGTGAACAAGAAGTTGCAATTAAAATTTTCAAAGGAGAAGTAACGAGTGATGGATACCCAGAAGACGAATTAGCAACGTGTTTGTCTACTGGTTTACATGAAAATATCGTTCCATTACGAGCAACAATTGCGAATCATCCCGAAGGAAAACAAGGAATTGTTATGGAACTGATTCCTGTGGAATATAAAAATTTAGGGCAGCCACCAAGTTTTGATACCTGTACCCGAGATGTATTTCCTTCAGATCAACAATTCACGTACAAACAAGGAGTAACTATATTAAATGGGGTATTGCAAGCAGTAAAACATTTACACGAACGAGGAATCATGCATGGGGATTTGTATGCGCATAATACCATGTTTAACGAAGTAGGTAAATCTTATTTTGGGGATTTTGGCGCAGCTACATTTTATGCTAAAAACTCGGAAGAAGCACCTTATTTAGAACGCTTAGATATTCGCGCTTTTGGATGTTTGATTCAAGATGTTGTATCGCTGATGAGCACGGATGAAAACGGTTTAATAACAGGTTTAATAACACTTTATAAAAAATGTATGTTGGAAGAAGTGTTGGAAAGACCAAGTTTTGAAGAGTTAGCGAAAGTTTTAGCTGTTATGTAGAAAAAATAACACTTATTTATACGAAACGCATATTCTTTACGTTATCTAGTGTATAACCTCAAATAAATACTATGAATAAAAACTACACGAAAACAATTTCAAAGTCTTCGTCAACGATTTTAGCATCTGAACCATCTACTAAAACAATCGAAGCAATTTTAAATTACAGTAAGTCGGTTACTGCAATTAAAGTTTTGAAAGAAAAGACATTGGTTAATCTAAATTGATACCAAAATAAAAAGGCTACCCTAAACGAGTAGCCTTTATTATTTACCTTTTTGGTATTTACTTATTTCTTAACACGCTCTACATATACTCCTGTACGCGTATCAATTTTAATTTTCTCTCCATTTTCAATAAACAACGGAACTCTAATTTCAGCTCCGGTAGCAATCGTTGCTGGTTTCATCGTGTTTGTCGCTGTATCTCCTTTGATTCCTGGTTCAGTATAAGTTATTTCAGACTCGATGTAGAAAGGTAGTTCAACCACTAAAGGATTTTCTTCTTCCGCATGAAACAAAATGTTACATGTCATACCCTCCACTAAAAAACCTGGTTTTTCAACCATTTTTCCTGGAATATTTACTTGCTCGAAGGATTCGTTATTCATGAATACATATTCTGTACCTTCTTGGTATAAGTATTGGTAGTCACGGTTTTCAATTCGAACTGGCTCAATTTTATGCCCTGCAGAAAACGTATTGTCAATTACTTTCCCAGATTCTATTTGTCTCATTTTTGTACGAACAAACGCAGGACCTTTACCTGGTTTTACGTGTTGGAATTCAATAATTTGACAAAGTTTATCATTAAACTTGATACATAATCCATTTTTAATATCTGCAGTAGTTGCCATAAGTAGTTATTTAATTGACTGCAAAATTAGGGAAAATGTAATGAAAACCAAAAAATATTATTCTAACAAGGCATATAATCGCGATTAATTCGTATTACTTTATAAAAATAATTAATATCAATCTCTTTTTTCAATCTAAAGAAAGCCTTATCTTTACAAAAAATATATTAAAAATGGCAAGTAAAAGAAATTTTAAAAAAGACCTTAACAAAATGGTTTTTGACGTTGTTGAAGAATGTTTCAGCGTACAGTTATATAATGAATCTAAAACAGAGGTTACCAACAAATTAATCGAAGAAGTAATTGGTTTCAGAAACAGTATGACGGAGAAAATTCACCAAGCAAAAACTTCTAAAGATTTCCCTGCTATTCACAAAGAGGTGGAAGAAACAGCGGTTAACTTTATACACAAATTAAATGAATTAATGTAATTCTACATTATTTTAAACGAAAACGGATTTTTACAAGTCCGTTTTTTTGTTTTTATACATACCAAAACCTTCCAAAATGCAGTACATCAAGTTTGAGCAACTTATCGAAAATTTAGAAAAATTTGAATTAAAAGTAGATTCAGAATTTCAAATTGCTTGTTTAAAACGCGTGAAAAGTGGGGGGGATCTTCTCATTTTAAACGATAAAAAACAAGAGGCGATAATCGCTTTGTTGTCTGGTTTTGTAGAGAAAATACAAGTTCCAGCAAATGATGATGCACCACGAATTCTAATCGTTGCTGCGGATAACCAATCCTGTATTGATATAGAAGCTTTGTGGGTGAAAATATCCAAACGTACAGATATGATTCATACACTCACGTATGAAAGTCGTGAAAAAGTCAAACAACGGAATGATTTGTTTAATGGAGCAGACATTGTTATCGGTACCCCAAAACGCGTGAATGAACTATATTTTCAAAATGGGATTAACATCAACAAACTGAAATACTTTTTAGTGGTTGATTCTGAAAAATGCTTAAAATTCAGTTCTGTTGCCCATGTGACACGAATGACAGAAAGTTTTCCGAAATGCCAAAAAATCATCATGAATCCTGCAATGGAGAAGTATACAGAACGTTTGGTGGATGCAGTGTTAGATAATCCGATGATAATTGAGTGACGGGGCTTCGAGAACCTCAGCCACCGTCAAATAGAGAGCCTCAGCCACCGTCAAATTAATAGCCTCAACCATCTTTATGTTGGATAACATCGCTTGAAGTCAAGTGTATGAATACAAATTAATCTTTTGTAATCTTATCTCTGTAAGCCATTGATAAATGGATCAAATCGTTATTTTTTCCGTTTATTAATGCTTCTTTCTTTTTTCTATTCCAATTTTGGACTTGCTTTTCTCTGAAAAAAGCTTCATCAATACGTGTAAATTCTTCGAAATATACCAATTTTACAGGAGAATATTTCTTTGTATGATTAGCACCTTCTCCTGATTGATGTTGTTGTAATCTTCTCTCTAAGTCTTTTGTACTTCCAGTGTAATAACTACCATTTGAACATTCTAAAATGTACATATAACCTTTCATTTTAGTCTTTTCTAAATTAATTTAAGAAATAAAATGGCAATTTATACTATAAAATATAAGAAAAATAGCGTGTTTGAGGTATGTTTGGATATTTAATGATGGTGTCTGAGGCTCTCGAAAAATGGTGTCTGACGCTCTCGAAGCCATCACTCCTGCTTCGGCAATCCTCCTGTATATCTTGAAAATTTGACGTCGTCTCCAAGCAATGTAACCAATACATAACCACGAACAACGATGGCGTTGTAACTTTTCATGTTTATGGTAGCATCATAGGAAGTTCCTTTTTTGATTTGGTGAATGGTTCCTCCTGTCCAATATTCTCCATTATACGTAAAGTGCTCCATTACTTTATAATTTAGCCACTGTGATTTAGGAAGTCCTTTTTCGGAAAATTTCTCGATTTTTTTATTCTCATTTTTAAACCATTTGATGCGTGCATAATATTTGTTGTCAAACTTATAACACTCCACTATCAGTTTTTGACTCTCATCTAACCACATACCCAAAATATCATCCGACTTGAAAGACGAACCGGAGAAAAGGAAAAGGGTTAGACTTAAGAGTAATAACTTCATGATTTATTTTTTTTCTTCAAACAATAATTTGAAATTGGGGTCTAATTTTAGACTAGTTATTTTTTTTTGAGTTGACCATTCCAGCATGGTTTCTTTATCTTCAAAAACTAACGTTTTAATTTCTTTTGTATTGTCTTCATACAAAACTAAAAATTCTAAGGAGAAATGAAAGTTTTCTGACTGAATTTGACTAAATTTTATTTTAACCTTTTCTTCCTTTTGCGCTATCGTATAACTAAGAATTGGATGTCCAGACTGACAAATCCATTCTTCGTAAAATTGCGTAAGATCCGTATGTGTCACTTGTTCAAATACATGAATAAAATCTTTGGAAGTTGCATTGCTGAATTTGTAGGTGTCATAATAGCTTGCAATCGCTTTCCAAAACAATTCTTTTCCGACCTGTTCACGAAGCATATGTAAAATCCATGCTCCCTTTTTATAAGCATTGGTATTTAGCATGTCTTGCGTATTGTTGGAAACAGTATCTTTCAATGGTAACTTGTTATTAGTATAGAAACGAATTACGGCATCCCGTTGATTACGCAACTGACTTAAAAAAGCACCTTTCCCTTTATGATCTTCGATGTATAAATCGGTGAGGTAGGTGGCAAAACCTTCGCTTAACCATAAATGGGACCAATCGAGTTCTGACGCTGAATTTCCAAACCATTGATGTATCATTTCGTGGGCAATTAATTCGTTGATGTTACCTTTTCCTGTTATCGCTTTCTCATCGTAAAAAATACAACCAGCATTTTCCATGCCTCCATACATCGTCGTCGACTGCACATTGTATAATTTCTCATACGGGAATTTACCGATGTGTGCTTCGAAATAGGCTAAAATAGTATCTGCTTGCTCAAAATCTTTGAAGCCTTTCTCCTTGTCTTGTGGATACACAAAATTGGTGATTTCTACTTGATTTTTCTTGCGAGGTAAAGTTTGTTTCTCGAAGTTAGCAGCTCCGAAAACGATGACTTTGGTTGGGATAGGTATTTTTGTTTCAAAATATATAGATGTATTTTGTGGATGTGAAGTCGTGAAGCTTATCTCCATTCCATTGGAAACAACTTCATATCCTTTTGGCGCTTTAATTTCCATTTTCACCATCGCCTTATCCGAAGGATGATCTACACAAGCAAACCAATGTTTTGCTCGCATTGGCCAATTGTCTGCGAAAAAAGTACGTTCCCCAAATTTATTTTGACCAATGATCAAGCCATCGGAAGGAATACCTTCAAATTGAATAGTAAAATTCCCTTTTTTTCCTTTGTCCATGGATAATGGAAATATGGTGACCTTCTCAGCATATTGTTTAAATAAAATAGGTTGATTATCCAATGTGATACTCGAAATTTTCATTCCTAAACTATCTTCATGCCTTCCGACTAAATCTAATTGAAAAGAATCTGTCTTTTGAAGAAATTCAATACGCATATTTTCAATAACAATGATCTTATTTTGTTTTTCAAAGAGATTAATGTTTAAATCATATTTTATTACATCTAACTGCTTGAAGCGATTTAGGTAATCTTGTCCGATAGTAATATTAACTGTACTTAAACAAAGTAACAGACAAATTAATTTAATCATTTTCATAGTGGTGATTTAAATGAATTCTATTTTCACAATCCCATCGCGGTCGATGCTTGTTAATCGAACTTTACGGAAATTATTTACCAATTCTGGATCAAAAGGAGTTTTTACTTTGACATAATTTTCTGTAAATCCATACATCATACCTTCTTCTTCCTCCGCTTCAAATAATACGGTACGTTCGCATCCAACATTCTCTTCATAAAAAGCACGTTTCTTTTTATCCGAAAGGATGTGCAACATTTTACTGCGCTCTTTGCGTTTTTCCAGCGGTACGAACTCTCCTAATTTTGGTGCGCTGGTGTTCGCGCGTTCTGAATAGGTGAATACGTGGATGTACGAAATCGGTAGACTTTGAATGAAGTTGTACGAATCTAAAAACTCTTCATCGGTTTCTCCAGGAAAACCAACAATCACATCCACACCAATACAACAATCCGTGCGTAAAGATTTGATTTGTGTTACACGTTCTGCGTACAAGGAACGTTCGTATTTTCTGCGCATTGCTTTTAAGATACGGTCATTACCAACTTGTAAAGGAATGTGAAAATGTGGAACAAATTTATGTGAATTAGTCAAAGAAAAATCAATGATTTCGTTGGAAAGTAAATTAGGTTCAATGGATGAAATTCGGAAACGATCAATACCGTCCACTTTATCTAAAGCTTGAATTAATTCGTAGAAATTCTCTCCTTCCCCTTGACCAAAATCACCGATATTTACTCCTGTAAGTACTACTTCTTTAATCTCTGTTTGTGCAATTTTCTCTGCCTCTACTAGTGTTTCTGCGATACTAGCATTTCGACTTTTACCACGTGCTAAAGGAATTGTACAAAATGAACAAAAATAATCACATCCGTCTTGAACTTTCAAAAACGAACGTGTACGATCACCATACGAAAACGATGGTATAAATTCTTTTGTTTCTTTAATGTTTTGATAAGAAACTTGCGCTTCTTCTTTTTTATCTGTTTGCTCTAAATAAGCTAGAATGTCAAATTTTTCATTCGCTCCCAAAACTAAATCCACTCCGTGAATTTTCCCAATTTCTTCAGGCTTTAGTTGCGCATAACAACCAACAATGGTCACGAATGCATTCGGGTTCACTTTCAAGGCTTTTTTAACCAGTTGTTTACACTTTTTATCTGCATTATCAGTCACAGAACAAGTATTTATCACAAAAACATCTGGGGAATCTTCGAAGTCTACTTTTGCAAAACCAGCATCCTCAAAAAGTCGAGAAATAGTAGATGTTTCCGAGAAATTTAACTTGCAGCCGAGGGTGTAAAAAGCAACTTTTTTGTATTGAATCATAATGCCACAAAAATAAGGAATTACTTTGCAAAATAAAAGTAGGCGATAGCTAGTAAGGATAAGATTAATCCAATACTTTTTTGAAGGTTTAGTTTTTCTTTAAAAAGCACTAAACCAGCCAGCGTGGAAGTAATCACCGTTGTGACATTTAATACTGCTAATACGGTCGAGTCAGACCAAGGTGTTGATGAATACGATTTAATGAGGTAATAAATGGAGAAATAATTGGGAATTCCCAACAATACACCAGCAACAATATTTTTTTTATCGAATGTTTCTTTTTTGCGTAAAATATTGATTAATAGAATTATTCCGCCAAAAATGCCAGCCATGCCTAAACCAAACGCACTAAATAGGGGTGGACTTAAATGTTCTAAATGAAAGGATTGTACGTAGTTTAAAATAAAATCTAGTGCCCCACATCCAATAAAAATTAGCAGGAGTACTAATACATTTTGAGATTTCTTGGAACTTTGATTTTCTACTTTTTTCTCTATACTCATAAATACAACACCGAAACAAGCGAAACTAATCCCAACAATTTTTAATAATGTAATAGATTCATTGTAAAGTAAAATCATCAATCCCATGGAAATCGCCATACTCATTTTTACTGCAACGGAAGTGATGGATACACCGATACGCTGTGAACTGAGACCCATTAGATAGAAAAGACTGATAAATAATATCCCACACAAAAACACAAATGGAATCCAAGAAGTATGTTCAAATGCGGCTTTGGTAAGTGTGTTTCCATACAACAAGCTACCACAAATACATGCGGTGAGATAATTAATAACAATCGCTTGAAAGGTATTCACTCCATACTTCGGAAAAAGTTTGAAGAGGATGAAAATCCAAGTGGTTGCTAGAACGGAGATGAGGATGGGGAACATGAACGGAATTATGACTTATGGGTTATGAATTATGAGTTATTTGAAATAATGATGTACCGTATCTCCTGCAAATGTGTAGGTTTTATTGGGAGTTCCAGAAATCCGTGGACCTTTAATTCCATCACCAAAGGTTTGCTTACCAACGATTACGCGTGCTTCATCCCAATATCCATCCACTAAAAAATGTTGAATTGTACTACTTCCTCCCTCTACAAATACTGAACTAATTTCGAGGTTATATAAAACATCCAATATGTTCTTTGTGTTGATTTGATTGAGTTTGATTAATTCCACGTTACCAATCGTTTCCGTCTTGATTTTATTAATGATAACAGTACGATCACCGTCCGTGTATACGGTTGAATCTTCCGGCATATTCAATTGACTATCAATAATTACTCGCAAAGGATTTTTACCACTTACTTCACGAACAGTCAAACTTGGGTTGTCGTGCTCTACAGTTTTCCATCCAACCAAAATCGCTGGTTCTTGACTGCGCCAATGGTGCACTAACGATTGTGTTTCAGGAGCACTTATCCAATTTATTTTTCGTTCCGTAATTTCTTCTTCACGTGGACGGTCAATATAACCATCTTTGGTTTGTGCCCATTTCAAAACGATGTATGGGCGTTGTTTATTTAAGTAAGTGAAAAAACGTTTATTAAGTGCTTTACATTCTTTTTCTAATACACCAACTGTCACTTCAATTTCTGCTTCTTGTAAACGTTCGATTCCTTTTCCTGCAACCAATTCATTCGAGTCTACACAACCGATCACAACGCGTTTAAATTTATGGGAAACCAATAAGTCAGCACAAGGAGGTGTTTTACCATGGTGTGCACAGGGCTCTAAACTTACATAGATTGTAGCTTCAGCTAATAAATCTTTATCCTGAACAGACTTAATAGCATTTACTTCTGCATGCGCTTCACCGTATTTTTGATGATACCCTTCTCCTATAATTTCGTCGTTTAGAACAATCACAGCACCAACCATTGGATTTGGAGCAACATAGCCGCTACCAAGTTGAGCAAGGTCTATGCAGCGTTGCATGAAACGAGTATCAGAATCTAAATTATTTGTCATTTGTTTGTAGTAATTCAAAAATGGAAGGTAATCGATTTTTTATAAATTCTGGAAATTGTTGGGAGGGCACTAATATTTCATAGGAATCTGAAGTTTTTTTTGTCATTTGAAATAAAACAGTTGGAAGATTAATAGTAGAATTATCGATTACAATTATTTTGTCAAAATCTGAAAAATGTACATTGAAATTTTTATATCCTTCTTTCCACTTAAAGTCTATTGTACTATCATTTACAAAATGACCTTTATTTAAAGTTCGTGTTTTAACTCGATCTTTTGCTATATCTAGACTTTCAAGACAAAAGAAATATAATTGTATTATAAATCCATTTTTCTTTGCTTCATTTATCCAATTTGAAGGATAAACATGAAAATTAGTTTCAAAACAAAATGATTTTTTTTCTAAAAATGATTTTTGAATATTATTGGTTAACTCTTCAGTAACTTGATTAATAGCAAATTGTTCTCGAAACTCTGAATCTCTTAAGGATTCATAAACCTCTAAAAATCTTTTATCGTAATCAAAAGGTACCAAATCATCTACTAAGGTAGATGAATAGGTAGATTTTCCAGCACCGTTACAACCTGCAATGATAATTAAATTTGGATGTTGCAATTTGAATGTGCTTTTTGAACATTAGTTAATTGAATAGAATTATGTTTCGCAATTTCTATCTGAGGATTAACAATATTTTGTAAGACAAACTTTGCCTTTTCTTGAAATTCTTTTACGTTAATAACGTTAATTTCATCGTAAGTACCTTGTTTAATTGTGATTTTCATATTGAATCAATTTACACTCAAATATACAAAATTTCTACGTCAATAAATCAATAATCCCTTCAAATTCGGCATAATCTTTCATCAAATCTTCTTTCGTAAATAATTCAAAATCTGCAAAATCAAAACCTGGTGCAACGGAACATGAAACGAGTGAATAACTGTCTTTCTCAAGCACAGAAGAGCCAAATATGGTATCTTGTGGCACAAGAAGTTGTGGTGTTTGGCCTGCTAATAGATCATTTCCAACCAGGTGTTTAATATGACCTTTTTCAGTCAAGGTGTGAACTACTAATGGACTTCCTGCATGGAAGTACCAAATTTCATCACTTTTAATTCGGTGGAAATGCGAAACATTATCGGAAGTCAATAAAAAATAGATTGCAGTTTGAAGATTACGAGATCCATCTAAACAAGTTTGTTCTGAACGATAGGTTTCTTTATAAAATCCTCCTTCAGGATGGGGTTGCAATTGCAATTTATCGATGATGTTTGAGATGTTAGTCATTTCTTTTTTTACAAAATTACGAATTCAACCGAAATGAACACTTTGAAAAATATATCTTTGTATATAAACTAGTTATTATGAAGCATTTTTCTTTTCTAGCATTTTTTCTTTTCTCAATAAATTTAATTTTTTCCCAATCCCTTTCTGAATTAGTAAGTAAGGGTGATAGCTGTTTGAAAATCCAAGAGGAATCGTTGTCATTACAGTATTATTCACGTGCTATAGAACTTGATTCCAAATGCAGTATGTGTTATTATAAAAGAGGTTGCATATATGCGCAAGAAGGTTATTATCCAGAAGCAATAAAAGATTTATATTATACTAGTTTGTTGCGTGTTTCCCAAAAAGATGAGGTGTTAGAACGTACTTTTTTTCAAATAGGTGAATGTTATAACGCGCTTAATCAGCCAGATAAAGCAGTGGAGAATTACACAAATACCTTGTTGTTGAATCCCAAGAACTTTGAGGCGATGGAAGCGCGTATTTATAGTTTAATAGGACTGAAAAAATTCGATCAAGCCCTATTGGATATTAAACGCTTACAAAAAATAACAAAAGATAAATCTAAGGTGCAATTTTTATATGGAACTTATTTCAAAGCGATGCATCAATTCAAGAAGGCTAATAAAGCATTTACAAAAGCCATTTTATTGAAGCCAACAGAAGGGAATTATTATGTAGAACGCGGAAAATTATTGCTTCAGCAAGAAAACTATGAAGATGCAATCCTAAATTTCTCTAAAGCAATCGAATTAGAACAAAACAACGATGAAGCATTAGTCCAACGAGGAATTACATACCATAAAGTGAATAATATACTTGCGGGTTGTGCCGATTTTCGTCGTGCTGCTTATTTGGGAAATGATGAAGCACGTGTAATGCTCGAAGCCCATTGTCCACATTAAATGATTTCAAATTTTCAAATCAGCTAATTTTCAAATTCAATTTACACATTGTTACATTAATTTCATTGCTACATTAAATCACTGTTCAATCGGCATCCCACTCTTTAAACTTGCTTTGTTATTATATGGGAAGAAATAACGAAAATCAAACGATATATAGGTCCCTGTCATACTTCCATAGATGACCATTTTTTGTTGTTTCACCGTATTTTCATTACTTACTGCAACATCGAAAATTGGCTTGAAAGGTACACGGCCAGAAGCTCCCAAGTAAAAGAAACCATTTCTTAGTGTACGATATTCAAAACCGATATTGGCGTTCAGTTCTACCGCAAATACACTACGCATTCTCCCTTCTGCACGAAAAACGTTGTATTTATTGTAAATGAGATTTGTAGCGACATTCGAAGGATTAAATACGAAAGATGGACCCAAAGATGTATTCATGTAAATTTTGTCTGCTAACTTCACAAAAAACAAGGCGTTAACAGGAATGTCGAATGCTACAATTTTTAACGATTTATTTGTGGTAATTGCGGAGTCTAATTGAGAAAATTGGATATTGTAATGGCGCTGAACATGGTTGATTCCTGTTTCTAAAGCAATATTTTTCTTGAATTGCACACGAATTACCCCCCCAAACGAAGAGCCTAATTGTTGGGTAAATTCTCCTTGTAACGTGTCGTTTTTGATTAATAAGCGCGATGAACCAATAAAATCACCTGCAATTAAGGGTTTATATTGTATCCCAAAATAAGCTTTTACACGAGAAGTTGCTTCTTGTGAATAACTCCAAATACTATACGTTAATACCAATAAAAGCAGTAAAAAGCACTTCATTTATTTCCAAGTTGTCAAATATTCAATTGGTTTACGGTGACTTTTAGGCCATTCAATTTCTGGATAACCCAAATAGATCATTCCTAAACATTTATCTTTTTCTTCAATTTCTAAAAAAGCATTCATGGCTGGGGTGTAGATAAATGCTGATGTCGACCAATACGCACCAATACCATACGCTGCTGCTGTCAATTGTATGTTATGTATAGCACACGCAACCGCTTCTACTTCTTCAATTTCCCGAATTTTTTCTGTTTCGTCTCGTTTCATCCAAACTGCAATGATCGCAGATGCTTGTAATGGACGCGTTAGTAATTTTGCAACCTTGCTATCTTTTTGGTTTTCTTTAGGAGTTGTATCTAAATACAATTGCGCTTGAAAATCTGCAAGTTGTTGTCTAGAATCTTCTGTAAAAACGGTGAATCTCCAAGGTTGTGTGTTGCCATGTGTTGGTGCCCAAATGGCATTATTTAACATAGCCTCAATTTGCTCACGATGTACTTTACGGGAACTAAATTGTTCGGGATAAATCGTTCTACGATTTTTTATTAATTCGGTAATTTCAGAAAGGTTATATTTCATAGTATATGTTGTTTTGAACTAATTCTATTAATTCATTTCATACGCTCCAATATCCGGAGTTGTTAATGATCTTGGATTTCCTTCAATATCAGAGGCATTCATTAGGTTTGGATCAGCCCCCCCTTGTAAGGGAGAATTTACTTCAAAATGGTAATCGTTTTTTGCAGGATTTTTGAAATACGGATTTAAATTCCAAATAATATTTTTAAACATGGAACTGCTATTTTCGTTTTTCAATTTGATCAAACAGGAATTAAAATTCAAATTGATTTTCGCATTTGAATTTTGGATTGTATCCATTAAAATTTCAAGTTCTTTTGATCCATAAATAACAGAATTATTAATTGTACCCTCCATATCAGAAATATAGGTTGTTTTATCATTTGAATTATAATAATTGTTTTTGAGAACGATAGCTGCAGATTTTTCATCCCTTCCATAATCTAAAAGATGACAATGATTAATGTAATAGCTTGCACCTTGTAATACAAATAAACCGTATTTTTCATTTTTTGAAAGGATACAATTTTCCATTTTTAATACTGGATTTGCAAATAAAAGCACACCATAATTAGCATTATTCTCGATAATTGAATTAGTCAATGTCAATGTTGCTTGCTGATTTTCTTTATCTTGATTGTACAGATGAACCCCAACAGTTCCATTTCGTATTTCCGCATAATTAATTGAAGATACTTGTGCTTGATGGAAATAAATACCATAATATTGGCCGGAAACTTCTTTATAAAATTCTTCCAAACGATCGCCTTGGAAAATTACTGGTTTCTCTTTCGTACCATTTACATGTAAAGCACCTTTATACACCATCAACATTCCTTTTTTGTGGAGATGAATCTTGCTTCCTGCTTCAATCGATAAGGTTTTTGCTGAGTCAACCGCTACGGTACCATAGATTAAATGTGGTTTATCACTTTTCCAAAGACTTTCTTGAATGACTTCGTTGTTATGAATGTAAACATCTTGTCCCCATACAACTAAATTTAAATAATAATCCTTTCCATTCGTTCTAAATCGAATAGAATCTTCCACGACCATGGGTAAATTTTGATTGTTTACGTTTAACTTCACATCCACAAAGGCAAATAAACTATCCTTCCCTTCGATACTTAAATTTTCAAATTTTGTTGCAGAAACACCATCTACATTAACGCGAAAAGGAGAGTTTTTTCCGCCCATTAATTCTACCTCTTGAATAATAATGGTTTTAGAATCTGGGTTAAATATTTTGAACTGCTGTGTTGTTGAACCTAAAGTCGTGAAAACGGTATCAAATAATAAGGTGTCAACTGAAAACGTAACATTTGCTAGTGAAAGTCCACTCGATTTCTTGCACGAAGTGGATAATCCTACCATAAGTAGTAGTAATGATAAACAAGCAATGATAAACAAGCGATTTTTCACAATGTAAAATAACGTAAGACTTAATTATATATTTCAGAAGAAATGAAGAAAAATAGATTTTTTGAGGCAAACAAGTAATTAAATCCGCTCCCGATAATAATCGAGATTACATTAGTAAATGAGGAGTTTAATTTCGAAGTTGAACAATGAAAAAGCATTTTTATTAATTTCTTAAAGTAGAAGGACAAACAAAATTTGTTGTTGGAATACCTACATTTTTGATGGCATTAAAACCGCCTTCCACATTGATCATCCCATGAAAACCTCTACTTTTTAAAATGGAAGACGCTATTACGGAACGATAGCCACCACCACAATAGATGAAAAAAGGCTTGTCTTTTGGAAATTCTGCTAAATGTTCATTGAGGTAGTCTAAAGATGCTAGATGTGCTTGCGGTAAATGCTCACTCTCAAATTCGTTTATTTTACGAACATCGAAAACGAGTGAATCTTCTTTTAATTCTGTTTTAAAAATTTCTGCAGAAATCGATTCAATAGAATCTACTTCTTTGCCAGCTTTTTCCCAAGCTTCGATGCCTCCAGCTAAATAACCAACGGTGTGGTCAAATCCAACACGTGCCAATCGTGTAACAACTTCTTTTTCGCGCCCCTCTGGAACAACTAATAAAATTTCTTGTTTTACATCTTGTAATAATGCACCAACCCAAGGAGCAAATGTCCCATCTACCCCAATAAAAATAGCATTTGGAATATGTGCTTTAATAAAGGCTTCTTCTTTTCGTACATCTAAAATCAGTGCATCCGTAGAATTAGCAATCCGTTCAAATTTTTCTGGAGTCAATGCTAAAGTACCTCTTTCGATAATGATGTCAATACTCTCATATCCCTGCTTATTCAGCATTACATTTAAAGGGAAATAGGATGGAGGAGGAAGTAAGCCGTCCGTGACTTCTAGTATAAATTCTGCTTTCGACATATCTTCACGAAGTGCATAATTTGTATTTTTTTGTTCAACTAAAGTACCAACAGTTTCTTTCGACATATTTTTCCCACATGCAGAACCAGCACCATGTCCTGGGTAAACAATAGTTTCGTCCGGTAACGTCATTATTTTGGTACGTAAACTATCAAATAATAAACCTGCCAATTCTTCTTGGGTCATATTTGCGGCTTTTTGCGCTAAATCTGGGCGACCTACATCGCCTAAAAATAAAGTGTCTCCAGAAAAAATCGCATGTTCTTTGCCTTCTGCATCAATTAGTAAATAGGTAGAACTTTCCATGGTGTGACCTGGTGTATGTAACACTTTAATGAAACAATCACCCAATGGGAATAGTTGTCCATCTTCTGCAATCGTAGCTTTGAAATTTGTAACAGCTGTAGGTCCAAAAATAATTTCTGCTCCAGTTTGTTCAGAAAGTGTTATGTGTCCACTGACAAAGTCTGCGTGAAAATGCGTCTCAAAAATATACTTAATCTGCCCTTTATCTGCTTTTGCTTTGTCCAAATAAGATTGAATTTCTCTTAAAGGATCAATTATCGCAACTTCTCCATTGCAAATAATATAGTATGCTCCTTGCGCCAAACAGCCAGTATACATTTGTTCTACATGCATGATTTTAATTTTAGGGTCTTACTACAAATGTACGATGTATGGTTGGGAAAACAAATAGAAAAACTGCAATTATTAATGAATTCGAATACCTTTGCACTATCTTTATTCTTCATTTTTTATGTCAACTAAAATCGCTATCAGACCTCAAATTCCAACTGCGCATGTAAACGAAAACATGACATTGGAGGAAAAATTTCAAAACACGACCTTACGACCGGTAATCAAAATGCAACACGATTTACTCCTCGTGCGTTTGGAAAGTGAGTTAAGTCAAGCTGCATTTGAAAATTTGACAAGAGCCTCTAAAAAGCAATTTATACAAAACATACTTTTTAAAGGAAATGCGCTAAGAAGTGAAGTAATAGGTATGATTGCTGGTTGTTTTACCCTGGAAGAGTATACTTTTTATAAAGAAAACACGAAAACGATAAACAAACGAATTATTCAGATTATCATTGAACGTGTTATAAATACATTGGGGTTGTAGTCTTTCCGTTTAATTTTCCTCATTTTTCGTATATTTGCACCCATACAAAACCGATGAACTATGTGTGGAATAGCAGGATTTATTGATTTCAATAAAAAATCTACGGATAAAGATTTACTTGCTATGAGCCAAACTCTGTTCCATCGTGGACCAGATGGAGGTGACCTTCAGTTTTTTCAAGAATCAAATTTTACTCTCGGTTTAGCGCATCGTCGCTTAGCAATCATTGATATCACAGAATCTGGAAAGCAACCGATGTTATTCAACCAGCATTGGATTACCTTTAATGGAGAAATTTACAATTATAAAGAAATACGTGCTGATCTTAGTGCGCTAGGTCATTCGTTTACAAGTGATTCCGACACAGAAGTTATTTTACATGCATACACACAGTGGGGAGAAGCTTGCGTGGAACGATTCATTGGTATGTTCGCATTTGTAATTTATGACATTCAAAAAAACGAAGTGTTTTGTGTCCGTGACCGTGCTGGTGTAAAACCTTTTTTCTATTACTTGAAAGATGGTGTATTCTTATTTGCATCTGAATTAAAAGCGTTTCATGCACATCCAAACTTTGAGAAAAAAATAAATTTGGATGCCGTAGCTGCGTTTATGCAGTATGGGAACATACCTACGCCTCACTGTATTTTTGAATATACCACAAAATTAAATCCTGGACATTATACCAAATTTTCATTAAGTCAATCTTTAAACGAAGTTAAGCAAACTCAATATTGGTCGGTATACGATGCATATAATCAACCAAAATTGGATATTTCTTTCGAGGAAGCCAAAATAGAAACAGAGAAGATATTACAAAATGCGTGTGAATATCGTATGGTAGCGGATGTTCCTGTTGGAGTGTTTTTAAGTGGGGGATACGATAGTACCTGTGTAACTGCCTTGTTGCAAAAAGACAGAACGGAGCCTCTAAAAACCTACACAATCGCTGTTCCAGATATCGGATTAAATGAAGCCGCATTTGCGAAAGAAACGGCAAACTATTTGGGTACAAAACATACAGAAATTGCCTGTACAGAAAAAGAGGTCTTAGAATGGATTCCTGAATTACCTTATTATTACGACGAACCGTTCGCAGATAGTAGTGCATTACCTACCACGTTAGTGAGCAAAGTTGCGCGACAAGAAGTAACTGTTGCTTTAAGTGCGGATGCTGGAGATGAGGTATTTGCGGGGTACAATCGCTACAGTTATTTATTGAAGTACAGAAGTAAATTAGAGCAAATTCCTGGATTTGCGCGCAAGTCTATCGCGGGATTAATGAATGTTATTCCTTCGAATGCTTTACCAATTCTAAAACACAAATACAATTTTCATAACCGCTACGAAAAACTGAAGGGGATTTTGAAAGATCCGTCTGAAGAAAATATAATGTTGAGTTTAAGTCAACAGTATACGGATACACAAATGAAAGAAGTGATGCGTGCTTCGTTTCATCGTTTGAGTACAGCGTATCAATCCAAAGAATTAGCTGCACAATACTATTCGCCATTAGCTTATATGCAGGCGGTCGATTATCAAACCTATTTGGTGGATGATATTCTTCAAAAAGTAGATCGTGCAACCATGACAGTGAGTTTAGAAGGGAGAGAGCCTTTCTTAGACCATCGGGTAATTGAATGGGCGGCCAAATTACCGAATGAGTTCAAATTACACCAAGGAAATCAAAAATACATTCTAAAAGAGATTGTACATCAGTATGTTCCGAAAGAAATGATGGATCGACCAAAAATGGGGTTTGCGATTCCAATTGCTAAATGGTTGGCAACGGATTTGCGTCCATTATTAGAGGCTTATATTAACGAAGAGAAGATAGAAAACCAAGATATTTTTAATTGGGAGCATGTTTCCAAACTGAAGCAAGATTTTTTAGGCGGGAAGAAAGAGTTAGATTATAAAATTTGGTATCTCCTAATGTTTCAAATGTGGTACGAAAAATGGATGTGCTAAATGAAGTCTAAAAAAGTACTGTTACTTTGTCCTTATCCAATCGGAAAGGCGCCTTCTCAACGTTTTCGTTTTGAACAGTTTCTGCCATATTTAGAAGAAAACGGGTTTGATATTACAGTTAAACCTTTTATTGACTATCAACTTTGGGATCTATTGTACAAACCAGGATTATTTGCACAAAAGACCATTGGGATGTTGAAAAGTACATTCAATCGTTTTGCTTTATTATTCAACGTGCGTAAATACGACTTCATTTTTATGCACCGTGAAGCCATGCAATTTGGCCCACCAGTCGTAGAATTTATTTTAGCTAAAGTCTTAAGAAAAAAGGTATTGTATGATTATGACGATGCGATTTGGTTGAAAAATCACTCCGATAGTAATGCTTTACTTTCCTTTACAAAATGGTATTCTAAAGTAAATTCTATTTGTGGTTGGGTACATACGGTGCAATGTGGGAATCAATATTTGGCGGATTTCGCGCAACAATACAACCAAAATGTACATATTGTTCCGACAACTATTGATACCGTTGGGATGCATAACAAAACCATTGATTATTCCCGGGAACGTTTAGCAATTGGATGGACCGGATCACATTCTACGATGCATTACTTGGATATGATTTATCCAGTATTATTGCGTTTGGAAGAAAAATATGATTTTGATTTCTTGGTAATCTCTGACCGTAAACCAACTTTCGCGTTAAAATCTTTAGTCTACTGTAAATGGGATAAAATCAATGAGGTAGATGATTTATGTAAAATTGACATAGGTGTTATGCCTTTGAGAAATAACGAATGGTCGGAAGGAAAGTGTGCGTTTAAAGGATTACAATACATGTCTTTAGGGATTCCTACGGTAATGTCGCCAGTTGGAGTCAATAAAACCTTGATTCAAGATAAGGAAAACGGATATTTAGTAGACACAGAAGAGGAATGGTATGACATACTTGCGTATTTATTAGAAAACAAAGAATCCCGCATGCGAGTTGGTGCAAAAGGAGATGAAACAGTTGAGAAATACTATTCAGTGGAAGCTTTAAAAGCTAAGTATTTATCACTTTTTCAAGCAATGTAGTAAATCCATCAATTTAAGACCGATGCCTGAGGCTCTCGAAGGAGAGGTTCTCGAAGGCTATTTAAATCTACCAGAAGCTATCACTTTCTCAATTCCTTGCTCCAACTGAATCAAATCACGATTTAATATTTCGCGCATTTTAGAAATGTCAGGCTGTCTTCGTGTCATATCTCCATCTTTCAAAGGTGGTAGATAAATTATTTTGGAGGTAGAATTTGTTTTGCGAATAATTAATTCCGCTAAATCTTTAATAGTATAGATAATATCGTTACCTACATTATATACTTGATTGATTGTTTCTTCATTATCTAATGCTCCAACACAAAATTCGGTATTATCATCGATGAAACAGAAAGTTCTCGTTTGACTACCATCTCCATATAAAGTTATATCCTCTCCTTTTGTAGCAGCAGACATAAATTTTGACATTACAAAATCTTCACTTTGTTTTGGGCCATACGTATTGAAAAAACGGAAAATAGTATAATCTAATCCATATTCTTGTTCGAATGAACGAAAATAGGCTTCTCCAACGTTTTTCACTACAGCATATGGCAAACGTGAATTTAAAGGTGTAGTAAGTTCGTTTTGAGGTAAGTGAACAGGTTCTCCATAAACTTCAGAAGAAGAGGAGAAGAACACACGTTTTACCCCTGTGCTTTTAGCTAAAGTTAAAACATTTTTAATTCCTTGAATATCTTCTAATACATGAATTGGATTATCTAATGTTCTAAGTACACCTACCATCGCAGCGTAATGATACACATAATCAAATTGATAGGAAGTCATTATAGGACTAATCTCATCCAAATGATTAACATCAGCAACAATAAATTTACAATTCGGATGATTTGGAATATTTTCCTTTCTGCCTGTTAAAAAATTATCTACCAAAACAACATAGTTGTTAGAATTCTCTAATAATTTTTCAGCTGTTGAACTTGGTACAAATCCCGCACCACCTGTAATTAAAATCTTTGTCTTGTTGCTTTGCATCGTTAGGTTTTTTGGAGTGTAAATATATTATGTTTTTTGTTAATTTGATTTATCGAGTTTCTTTTGTGATGTTTTGTTCCCAAATCCAAGCAGAAGTTACCATGTCATCCAAGGTTTTCTCGGCTTTCCAATATAAAAAATCAGAGGACTTAGTAGTATCAGAATAAATGGATACAACATCCCCAGCGCGGCGTGGTCCCATTTCGTAGTTCAATGAAACACCTGCATTTTTTTCAAAACTTGCTATCGCTTCTTTCACACTTACACCATCTCCTGTTCCTAGATTTATGACATTAAAGTTTAAATCTGTTTTTCCTTCAATTAATATGTTTAAGGCTTTAACATGCGCATTTGCAATATCGCACACATGAATATAGTCTCTTATACAAGATCCATCGCGTGTTGGATAATCGTAACCATGTACAAACATTTTGTCGCGTTTACCAATTGCCGTTTGGGTGATAATTGGAATCAAACTTGTTGGTGGATTAATTGGAGATTCTCCAATCAAACCAGATGGATGTGCTCCTACAGGATTGAAATAACGTAATGCTATCGTTTTAAAGTTTACGCCACATTTAGCATATAATTCTAATTGTTGTTCTCCAATTTGCTTCGTGTGAGCGTAAGGCGATTCTGCAGGACTAAATGGTGTGTTTTCGGTTACAGGCAGAGAATCAATGTTTCCATAAACGGAACAGGATGAAGAGAAAATGAAATTGTCGATCTTAAACTGTTTGCATACCTCAATCACATTAATTAAGGATTCTAAATTGTTGTGATAATATAGAAATGGATTTTCTACAGACTCAGGAACAGATTTAAATGCTGCGAAATGGATAATTCCAACTACATTTTCTAAAGTAGAAACAAAATCAAATAATCCTTTTTTATTGCATAAATCGAGCGGATGATTATATATTTTTCTGCCAGATATTTTCGCTATTCTAGGAAAAGTTTCTGCGGATGAATTCGAATAATTATCAATCGAAATAATCTCAAAGTCTGTCTTTTCGATTAATTCTAGTATGGTGTGCGAACCAATGTAACCAGCGCCACCAGTTACTAATATTGTTTTTTTCATTCTTTATTTCTTAATTGCGGTAGCATATTTTTCACTTACCACTTTCCAATCTAATACATTCCAAATATTCTTCAAATAGTCTGCACGTTTATTTTGATATTTCAAATAATAGGCATGTTCCCATACATCGATTGCTAGAATTGGAGTTCCTCGGTCTGTAACAAGATCCATTAATGGATTGTCCTGATTACTAGTTGTTGTGATTTTTAAATCATTGGTAGGTGTTATAATCAACCAAACCCATCCGGAACCAAACAAACTAGTACCTGTAACAGTAATTGTTTTTTGTAAGGAGTCCAAAGAGCCAAATTGTTTTGTGATTTGAGCGGATAATTCTGCAGATGGTATTTTGGATGGAGTTGGAGATAATAATTCCCAAAACAAGGTATGGTTAAAATGTCCGCCGGCATTATTGCGAACAACTGAAGTTTGTGAGCTTACTGTGTTTAATAATTCATTTAAACTTTTAGTGTTAGATGTCCCGATTGCTTTGTTTAGGTTGTTTATATACGCTTGGTGATGTTTACTATAATGTATACGCATCGTAACAGAATCAATGGTTGGTTCTAATGCAGTGTATGCATACGAAAGTTTGGGTAAGGTAAAATTTTGAGCAGATAAAAAGTTTGAAAAGATAACGGAAGTAATAAGTAAAATCTGTTTCATAGTATATGTTTTAAAAGCAAATTTAGACTTTTTTTCACACTTATGGAAGCATAGATACAGACGGAAAATTTCACTTGCAAAAATCTTTTTACTTTTGTAACAAATTTCACCTTTAGAAACGTTCAAATGAAAACAAATTTAATCGCAGAATTACAGTGGAGAGGAATGATTCAGGATGTTATGCCTGGAACCGAAGAGCAATTGTTGAAGGAAATGACTACTGGATATGTAGGCTTCGACCCAACATCTGATTCTTTACATGTAGGTAGTTTACTGCCAATTATGTTGCTCGTTCATTTGCAAAATGCAGGACACAGACCTATCGCCTTGGTTGGTGGTGCCACTGGTATGGTTGGTGATCCATCCGGTAAATCTGCAGAACGAAATTTATTAGACGAGGAAGCCTTAAACAAAAACGTAGAAGGTGTTTCCAATCAGTTGAAAAAATTCTTGGATTTTGAAAATGGGGATAATAAAGCCTTATTATTGAATAACTACGAATGGATGCGGAATTTTTCGTTTTTAGATTTTATTCGCGATATCGGTAAACATATTACAGTGAACTACATGATGGCGAAAGATTCTGTGAAGAAAAGAATCGAAACTGGAATTTCATTTACCGAGTTTTCATACCAACTCTTACAGGGCTACGATTATTTACATTTACATAAAAATTTCGATTGTAAAATTCAAATTGGCGGTTCAGATCAATGGGGGAACATTACCACTGGCACAGAATTGATTCGGAGAAAAGGTGGGGGAGATGCTTTTGCTTTTACCTGTCCTTTATTAACGAAAGCAGATGGAGGAAAGTTTGGAAAAACAGAATCTGGAACAGTTTGGTTAGATCCAACAAAAACTACTCCATATACATTTTATCAATTTTGGTTAAATGCAACCGATGAGGATGCGAAAAAATTAATTCGCTATTTTACCTTAATTTCTAGAGAAGAAATCGAATGCATAGAAAAGGTACACGAAGAAGCTCCGCATTTACGCGCATTACAAAAAGCAATCGCAGAAGAGGTAACAACCCGTGTACATGGAAAAGAAGCCTTAGAGGCTGCTATCGTAGCAAGTAATATTCTATTTGGAAAATCCACTTCGGAAGACTTACGCAAATTAAATAATGAGCAGTTCTTAGAAGTGTTTGATGGAGTGCCTAAGGCAATAATTTCTAGAACTGAATACACGGAGGGTGTTTCTATAATGGATGCTTTAGTTGCAAAATCTTCTTTTTTGGCAAGTAATGGAGAAGCAAAACGTGAATTGAAAGCAAATGCGATTGCTGTCAATAAAGAGAAAGTAAATGAGACTTATTCATTGACTAATAACGATTTAATAAATGATAAATTTGTTTTGATTGGGAAAGGTAAAAAGACAAACTACTTATTAATTGTAGAAAATTAATTTTTTTTTAAAAGTTTTATTGGAAAATTATTGCAGAAACAAAAAATGAGTGTATCTTTGCACAGCTTTTAACGAAAGGTATACACAATATTGAAAGTAAATCTAACTTTAGTTAGAGCTTGTTTAAAGTAGAAATATTGGTTTGGTAGTTCAGTTGGTTAGAATACATGCCTGTCACGCATGGGGTCGCGGGTTCGAGTCCCGTCCAGACCGCAAAAGTTAAAAGTTAAAGCCTTAGAGAAATCTAAGGCTTTTTTTGTTTACTATCTTTGTGAAAATAATTTTATGAAATACCTCCAACTAGCATCCCTCGGTAAAAGATCTTACCTCCGTTATAGTCTGACTTTGATCGGGATAATTTCTGTTTTTGTATTCGTAGGTCAATTTGCATATACCTTTGGTATGTCATTGGTTGGTATTCCTAATTCCGAGTTGTCGCATTATACCTTGGCGCAATCACAGGAATTAATGGGGGCGAATTTATTTTTCATCATTACTTTACTTCCTTTTGTTACGCTGTTTTTTGCAATGCTATTAGCGATAAAGTTCATACATAAACGCCCAATCTTAACTGTTTTTACTGCAAGACCAAGCTTTGATTGGAAACGTTTTTTCTTGAGTTTTGGCTTGTTTGGAAGTATCCTTGGACTTGGCTTGTTGTATATGTCACTAACTAATGATGAAATACATTGGAATTACAAAGTAAATTCTTTTTGGATGTTATGTGGAATTTCAATCTTTATATTGCCGCTTCAAACTGCTGTGGAAGAATTATTGTTTCGGGGCTATATGCTACAGGGAAGTATCAACTTATTTAAAAAACCAATAATAGCTGCTTTTGTTTCTTCCATTCTTTTTGCAAGTTTACACATCGGTAATCCGGAAGTTGAAAAATTAGGACTTGTAATTTTGCTTTATTATTTTGCTTGTGGGCTTTTTATGGCGCTATTAACGGTGCTGGATGATGGCTTGGAATTGAGTCTTGGATTTCATACGATAAATAATATTTTTGGCGCTTTATTATTGACTAATAATTGGCAAGTTTTTCAGACGGATGCATTGTTTATGGATACTTCAGAGCCAGTCATAGGTTGGGACTTATGGATAATGGTGTTGGTTTGTTTTCCGATATTACTTTTAGTTTTTCATAAAGTGTATAAATGGAAATCTTGGGGTAAAGTATTATTTGAAAAAATTGATTTAGACGATAATGTACAAAAAGAGGAGATTTTATAATTAAATCGTATTTTTATCTAAAATAATTCCAATGCTTCAACTCACTTCGATAACCAAATCGTATTTTCAAAAAATTGCAGTAGACGATGTGTCTCTTTCTTTAAATGAAGGTGAAATTTTTGGTTTACTTGGTCCAAATGGTGCTGGTAAAACAACATTAATACGAATTATCAATCGTATCATAGAACCTGAAAAAGGGGAGATTCGATACCAAGGTGAATTAATGAAGGGCAAGCATTTAGCAGAAATTGGCTATTTACCAGAAGAAAGAGGACTTTACAAATCGATGACAGTCTACGACCACGCCATGTTTTTAGGCAGGTTACGAAGAATGTCAAAAGAAGAGGTAAATAGAAGCCTAAATAATTGGTTAGAAAAATTTGAAATTACTTCTTGGAAAAATAAACGCATCGAGGAATTGTCAAAAGGAATGGCGCAGAAGGTGCAATTTATTTGTGCGGTGTTACATGAACCTAAACTTTTAATCCTAGATGAGCCTTTTTCGGGCTTTGACCCTGTAAATGTGGAATTGATTCAAAATGAATTGAAATCGATGAAAAAAGCTGGAAAGACAATTATGCTTTCTAGTCATAACATGAAAAGCGTCGAAGAAATTTGTGATCGTGCTGCTTTAATTCATCAATCAAAAAAAATACTAGAAGGTAGTGTGTTGCAATTACGGGATGACCGGAAAGACGGACGTTATGCGATTAAGTTCAAAGGAAATATGTTGGCTTTTACACATGCACTTTGGACTGGTTTTGAACTGCTTGAAAAAGAAGAGGTTGCTAAAGACCGTTTTATAGCATACGTAGCAATGCGAGGAGAAAATAATTTTCAGGATTTATTGAAAACCTTGATTGGTCAAATCGAAATTGAAGCCGCTTGGGAAGTTCTTCCTTCAATGCAACAAATATTTATTGAAACTGTAACGGCCAAAAATATATGAATGTAAGTTGGTTAATAGCGCAACGTGAACTAAAAGAACGAATTAAAACACGTTCTTTTATTGGTATGGCAATTGCAGGACCGCTATTGGTTATGTTGTTGGTGTATATTTTGTTTTCTATAGGAGAAAACAATAAGCCACATTGGAATGTATTGATTGTGGATCCGGCTGGAATCATGGAGAATAAAATATTAGCAAATACAACTGGAAGTATAAGCTATGATTTTGCAAATAATTATATTCAACTGAAAGATTTTGAAGGAAGTAAGCGTTTTCAAAAATACGATGCACTTTTAGAGTTAAACGAAAAAATTGTAAGTAACAAGGCTGCTTTTTTATTTTATAAAGAGAAACCAAGTTTTTTATTTGCTACGAGTATCCAATTTCATTTGGAACGTAGGTTAGAAGAAGTGATGGTTGGTCGATTTACGAAAATGTCGGTACAAGAATTTAGAGGAATAAAACAGCCAATAAGTATTGCGTTTAGAAATTTATATGACCCTAAAAATGAGTCGTATAGCCTATCTAGTTGGGTTGGTTTTTTCTTCGGTGGAGTGATTTTACTTTTTATTTTGTTGTTTGGAATGACAATTTTAAGAAGTGTTTCTAGCGAAAAATCTAATCGTATCGTAGAAGTATTGTTGGCATCTGTAAAGCCACGACAATTGATGTTTGGAAAAATAGCAGGGATTGGTATTGCTGCAATTCTTCAGTTTGTAATCTGGACATTGTTAATTTGGATAGGATTATTTATTTTAAGAGAAACGTTATTTCCGGATATGTTACATATTTCGAATTGGAATTTGTCAGAAGTTTCGAGTAAAACAGCGACAGGTATGGAGGATAGTTTATTTCGTTCGAAAGCCTACAATGATTTTGTCGAATTAATTTATTCCCGCATTCAGTTTGGAGATATGTTAGTTTTTTTCTTGTTATTTTTTCTGGGGGGCTATATTTTTTATGGAACTTTTTTCGCTGCATTAGGAGCAACTTCTGGTTCTGAAAATGATGGGCAGCAATTTGTATTGCCAATTATGGTATTGTTAATAATGGCTTTGTGGGCAGGGTATTATGCGGTTCAAAATCCATTAAGTGATTTGACTTATGTTTTATCTTTTGTTCCCTTCACGTCGCCAATGGTCTGTATGGTAAAATTAGCACAAGGTTATTCTTTAGGGGAAGGATATCAGATTTATGTTTCTTTTATTATCTTAGCGCTGAGTTCATTTGCTACATTGAGAATAGCAGGGCGATTATATCAAAATGGAATTCTTCAATTTGGTCATCGTTTAAGACTTACACAATTTGTTACTTGGTTAAAAAATGGATAGTAAACGTATTGCAGTCATTGATTTAGGAACAAATACCTTTAATCTCTTAATTGCGGATGTTTCCAAAGCGGAAATAGAGGTGATTCATGCAGAAAAAGACGGTGTCGCACTCGGTATGGGTGGGTTAAATGATGGTGTAATCGTTTCAGACGCTATTTTACGTGCAGTAAAGACAATGACACATTTTGCAAGTATGTGTGATCGTCATGAAGTGGACGAGATTCGTGCTTTTGGAACTTCTGCAATTCGAGATGCAATCAATGGCCGAGATTTTGTGCAGTTGATTGAAAAAGAAACTGGTGTAAAAGTTGAAATAATTTCAGGTGAGCAAGAAGCAAATTATATCTACGAAGGAGTTAAATGGACGCATGAGTTCACGGAACAATCCATGGTGATGGATGTTGGTGGTGGAAGTACGGAGTTTATTTTTGCCGGACCTGATGGAGTAGATGCTTTGGTTTCCTTAAATATTGGTGTTTCTCGTATCTTTCAAGAATTAGAATTAAGTGATCCATTAACGCTAGAACAATGTTTGCGTGTAGAAGAATGGATTTCTTCTCGTGCGGGTGAATTTATGAAAGGAAAATCCTGTGAAACTTTAATTGGTGCATCTGGTTGTTTTGAAACGTTTTATGAAATGATAAACAAACAGCCACTTCCAAGTTTTACAGAAACAGAAGAATTGCCGATTAATGACTTTGTGCGCACGTTAGATTGGATAATCATGTCTAGCCAGGCACAACGTGATTTAAACCCGCATATCATTCCTATACGACGAAAAATGGCTCCAATTGCCGCGATTAAAACGCGTTGGGTGATACAACAACTTGGAGTTCAAAAAATTATTGTGTCTCCGTGTTCGCTAAAAGAAGGGGTCTTACAATCGTAAGAATTAATCAGAATTAACTCCCAAATCTTGAATCGAGGTTAGTGTGAATCGAGATTCACCCCAATACTAAAACCTACCTAAAAACCAAAACTAATACTGTGAATAAATAGGATCTTGAGATCCATTGGAAGCATGACATGTATTACAAGATGCACTGCTTTTTAGTTCACTTCCCATCATTGAAGTGTCACCATTAGAAATGATTGCTGGATATTTCCCGGTAAAAGATATCGTTTCTGTTGTGTAAAAATTTCCGCTTTTATCGACAGGTATAGATTTGCTGGCATCCGTGATTTTTCCATTTTCATCTTTGGAGAACAAAACCATAACTGCATTTTGTATTGGTGTTGTTTTATCGCTTTTAAAAGCAGATCCGCAAATGGAGAAACATCCATTTCCATCGTTACCTAATGAGTGACATTTTGTACAGTCTTCTCCGCGATTATGGCTAGACCTGTTCGCAGTGCTTATATTAGTTTCTGTGCAATTTCCAGAACCTTCGCGTTCACAAGAAATAAATAAAAAACTAAAAAATGCAAGAATTAAAAAGGTGATTTTCATAATAAATAATTTGTATGCAAGTATAACGACAATTAAACACTTATGTTGTCTTGGTTTGTGCCAGAACTTTAGTTTGTAATTTGTCTAAATAGTATTATTTTGATTATTAATAGGTTGTTTAAAAACTAGGTTAAAATTCTAATGGAACTTCTAGGATTAAAACTTTACTGTTTTCAAGAAAAGAAATTGGTACTTCTTTTGTTTCTAACACGCCCATTCCGTCTCTGCGCGATAAGGTTTGCCCATCCACAATTAATTTACCTTCAATAACAAAAATGTAAATTCCAGTATTTTCCCCTTGCAAAGCATATGATTTGGATGAATTAGCTCCCATTTCTCCAAGCGAAAACCAAGCATCTTGATGTATCCATCCGCCTGCATCATCTGCATTTGGTGATACAATTTGATTCCATTCATTAAGTATTTGAGTTGCTTTTACATCGATTTCCTGATAGCGAGGTGTAACATTCTGTTTGTTTGGGAAAACCCAGATTTGTAATAATTTCGTTTTGTTAATAGAACTAGGATTGTACTCACTATGATAAATTCCTGTTCCTGCACTCATGATTTGTATTTGTCCTGCAGAAATTGTCGCTGAATTCCCCATACTATCTTTGTGTGCAACTTCTCCTTCTAATGGAATAGTAATGATTTCCATGTTTTCATGCGGATGCTCAGGGAAGCCAATGCCTTCTGATACCTCATCATCGTTTAAAACACGCAATGCTCCAAAATGCATTCTATTTCGATTGTGATAACCAGCAAAACTAAAGGAATGTTTCGCTAATAACCAGCCGTGATCCGCAATGCCACGTGTGTCAGATTTATGAAAGATTGTTTTCATTGGAATTTTATTTGTGGGGCAATATAATTTGTATCTTAAATGTACAATTTAAATTGCAATAATTATTTTTTTCTTTTGTAATTATCAAATATAAAAAATTAAATTATTACTTTATATAATTTTAATTATATTATTGAATTATAAATTTTTCTATTAATTTATATTAAGTTTAACTTTATGTTTGTAACATCTTTTTATTCCTCTATAATCGTATTCGATAATCAATCCTGATTTTGTAAATTTGATATTCAAATTAAAGTTTATGGCGGCTTCTAGAAATTAGATTTTTTGAGGCAAACCAAAAAATAAATCCGGAGTTTACTTTAGTAAATGAGGGGAGAAAGCTTTGCTTTCGAAGACCAAACGGTAGTGCAGGGAATTAAAAAGAGTTTATAAAACGAAAAAAAAGCAATTTACAGAAGACATCATGTATTTAATTTTCGATACCGAAACCACAGGTCTCCCTAAGGACTGGAAAAAACCATTTACCGATATAGATAACTGGCCGCGTGCAATACAAATTGCTTGGCAATTACACGATGATCTTGGGGAATTAATCGAAGCAAAAGATTATATCATTCAACCTGTTGGTTTCGATATTCCCTACGATGCTGAAAAAATACATGGAATCTCTACGGAGTATGCATTGCATGAAGGGGTGACCCTTGAGCAAGCAATGTCGGAATTTCAAGAGGCTATAGCAAAATCAAAATTCATAGTTGGACAAAATGTTGGCTTCGATAAAAATATTGTTGGTTGTGAATTCCATCGTTTAGGATTAGGTAATGAATGGCAAGATTTACCTGTATTGGATACGTGTACGGAAGTTACTGCAGCTATGTGTAAATTACCTGGAGGACGTGGGGGTAGATTTAAACTGCCAACTTTATCTGAATTACATAAAGAGTTATTTAACGAACCTTTTGCGGAAGCGCACAACGCAACTGCGGATGTGGAAGCGACAACACGTTGTTTCTTTGAATTAATTCGTAGGGAGGTATTTACGGTTGATGAATTAAAGCAAGAAATCGCGTACTTTGATCGTTTCAGAGAACACAATCCTACACTTATTCAGCCGATAGGATTAGAACATATAAATCTAAAACAAGCGAGTGCTGCTCTAAAAGTGGAAACGAAAGGTGCAGATCAAATAATCGGAACATCATTAAAAAAAGACATTAGTCATCTAAAAGATGTTCCGTTTGTTCATTTGCACAATCATTCACAATATTCGATTCTCCAATCTACAATCTCTATTCAAGGATTAGTTCAAAAAACAATTGATCTTGGAATGAATGCAGTTGCGCTAACGGATATTGGGAATATGATGGCAGCTTTCCATTTTGAGAAAGCAATTAGTGGGTACAATAAAAAGGTCCAAGAAGAACGGAATGAAGCGGAAGAAGCTGGTCTTGAATTCTCCAAGAAAGAAATAATTCCAATTATTGGATGTACCTTTAATGTTTGTAGTAATCATTTAGATAAATCAAAGAAAGACAATGGTTATCAAATTGTTTTAATCGCTAAAAATAAAAAAGGGTATCAAAATTTAATTAAACTTTCATCGATCGCTTTTACGGAAGGTATGTATTATGTTCCGCGAATCGATAAACAATTAATAGAGCAATACCACGAAAATATAATTGTATTATCTGGTAACCTTTACGGTGAAGTCCCTAACATGATTTTGAACTTGGGCGAAAATCAAGCGGAAGAAGCACTGCTTTGGTGGAAGAGTTTATTTGGCGAAGATTTCTATTTAGAAGTGATGCGCCACGGACAAGAGAATGAGGATCGTGTCAATCAAACGCTTATTAGATTCGCCGAGAAACACCAAGTCAAATTAGTTGCTACAAACAATACATTCTATTTAAATAAAGCAGATGCAGTTTCCCACGATATTTTATTGTGCGTCAAAGATAATGAGTTAGTTTCAACACCTGTGGGTCGTGGTCGTGGATTTAGATATGGCTTGGAAAATCAAGAGTATTATTTTAAGTCTGGGGATGAAATGAAAGAATTGTTTGCGGACTTACCGGAAGCAATTGTAACGGTTGGAGAAATAGTTGCGAAAATTGAACCTTTTAGTTTAGCTAGGGATGTACTTTTGCCAGCATTTGATATTCCAGAAGAATTTCAAGATTCACAAGATGTAATTGATGGAGGGAAGCGTGGAGAAAATGCATTTTTAAGACACCTAACCTACAAAGGAGCTGAAAAACGATATCCTGTTATAACAGATGAAATCCGCGATCGAATCGATTTCGAATTAGCAACGGTGGAACGTACTGGATATCCAGGTTATTTCTTAATTGTGCAAGATTTTTGTCAAGCGGCGCGTGATATGGGTGTCTCTGTAGGGCCCGGTCGTGGTTCCGCTGCAGGTTCTGCGGTTGCGTATTGTACTGGAATTACAAATGTGGACCCTATCAAATACGACCTACTTTTCGAGCGTTTCTTGAATCCGGATCGTATCTCAATGCCCGATATTGATATCGATTTCGATGATGAAGGTCGTGGACGTGTAATCGATTGGGTTATTGATAAATATGGATCTAATCAGGTTGCACAGATTATTACGTACGGTACAATGGCTGCGAAGTCTTCCATTCGAGATACAGCGCGGGTATTGGATTTACCCTTGTTTGAAGCGGATCGTTTAGCGAAGTTGGTACCAGATATTTCACTTAAGAAATTATTTTCCCTTGATGATGCAGAATTAGCATCGAAACTAAAAAATAAGACCGAGGATATTCAAGCAGCGAATGAATTAAAACGTTTGTCGCAAGGAACGGATTTGTCTGCTAAAGTAATTCAACAAGCAAAACAATTAGAAGGTTCTGTGCGAAATACGGGTATTCATGCATGTGGGGTAATTATTACACCGTCCGACATTACACAATTTGTCCCTGTTGCAACTGCGAAAGATTCGAATATGTGGTGTACGCAGTTTGATAACTCGGTAGCAGAAGAGGCTGGATTATTGAAAATGGACTTCTTGGGGCTAAAGACCTTAACCCTAATTAAATATGCGGTAAAAAATGTAAAAGAACGTCATGGAATTGATTTGGTTCCAGATGAATTTCCGGTGGATGATACCGCGACCTATGAGTTGTTCCAACGTGGAGAAACGGTTGGTATTTTCCAATACGAGTCGCCAGGAATGCAAAAATACATGAAGGAACTAAAACCAACTGTATTTGCCGATTTGATTGCCATGAATGCCTTGTACCGTCCGGGACCAATCGAGTATATTCCTTCGTTTATTAAGCGTAAACATGGGGAAGAACCGATTGTCTATGACGTGGATGCGTGTGAGGAATACTTGAAAGAAACATATGGTATTACTGTATACCAAGAGCAAGTAATGTTACTCTCGCAAAAATTAGCAGGTTTCTCTAAAGGGGAAGCGGATACGCTACGTAAAGCAATGGGTAAAAAACAAATATACCTCTTGGATAAGATGCGTCCTCAGTTTATTCAACAAGGGAATGAACTTGGTCACGATACGGTTGCTTTAGAGAAAATTTGGAAAGATTGGGAGGCGTTTGCCTCGTATGCCTTCAATAAATCGCATTCGACTTGTTATGCATGGATTGCATACCAAACTGCGTATCTAAAAGCGAATTACCCAGCGGAATATATGGCTTCGGTTCTCTCGAACAATATGAACGACATCAAATCAGTGACGTTTTTTATGGAGGAATGTAAACGTATGGGTGTTCCTGTTCTCGGACCGGACGTGAATGAGTCTTCTTATTTATTTACGGTAAACAAAGAAGGGGCGATTCGTTTTGGTTTAGGTGCAATTAAAGGGATGGGAACGGCACCAGTGGAAGCGGTGATAAAAGAACGTGTTGAAAATGGTTCCTATACTTCGATTTTTGAATTTGCTAAACGCGTGAATTTACGTGTATGTACCAAAAAAGCATTTGAAAGTTTGGCGTATGCTGGTGGTTACGATTCATTTAAAAATGTACATCGTGCGCAATATTTTAAAGAAGATGGTTCGGGTAGAATGTTTTTAGAAAATGCAATTCGTTTCGGGAACAGTTTTCAAGAGAACGCTAATTCTTCGCAAGCTTCGTTATTTGGGGAGTCTTCCGGAGCAGAAATCCCTGAACCTGAAATCCCGAAAGCGGATGAATGGCCGTCCATGTATAAATTGAGCAAAGAAAAAGAGGTAGTAGGAATCTTTATTTCTGGTCACCCACTAGACGATTTCCGTTTAGAGATAGAATCATTTTGCAATGGACAAGTTTCTATGTTGAATAATCCGGCGGAAAATATCAATAAGGAAGTTTTGATGGCGGCGGTAATTTCAGAATGTGAGAATCGGATGACTAAAAATAATGAACCATTTGGTACAATGGTGATTGAAGACTACACTGATTCCTATAAATTATTTTTATTTAGAGAAAATTATTTAAAGTTCAAGCCGTTTTTTGTTCCAGGTACCTTTGTTTCTATCAAAGGAAAATTCGAAATTCCGCGTCACCGAAAAGAACCTGAGTTTGTGATTCAAACGATGGAATTATTACATGATTTAAAGGAAAAGAGAGCAAATACGATTCAATTAAAAATTTCCAATAAAAAATTAAATCAAATTATGATTCAAGATTTGAACCGTTTATTCTTGGAAAATGAAGGGCGTTGTTCTGTGAAATTTGTAATTTATGATCCGCTGGATAAATTAGAAGTTACCTTACCCTCCAAAAATATTCGCATTGATCCGAACAATGATTTTGTGAAACGCTTGAAGGAATTTGATTTAGAATTTGAATTGATGGGTTAGAATTGTTGTTCCAACATGGATACGTGAATATTTATTATCCGCTTTTCAAAAATATCAGTTTAAATAGCCATATTTTTGCAACATGCAAGATTCGTTTAAACATAAAGGACTCCGTAAACTTCTAATCGAAGAATTACGTCAAAAAGGAATTTCTAATGAGAAAGTATTAGATGCTTTTTTTGAAGTTCCGCGTCATTATTTTCTGGACCTTGCGTTTGAAAAACAAGCTTACTCCAACACGGCATTTCAAATTGGTGCCGGACAAACCATTTCCCATCCGTATACGGTAGCTTTTCAAACCGAATTATTGCAGCTAACAAAAGGGGAGAAGGTACTAGAAATTGGAACAGGTTCTGGTTTTCAAACTTCTATTCTTTGTGCGATGGGAATGAAAGTGTTTTCCATCGAGCGTCAGAAAGAATTATATTTAAAAGCAAAACCGATCATTCATCACATGCATTACAATCCAAAATTATTTTATGGGGATGGATACAAAGGAAGACAGATAGATGCGCCTTTTGATAAAATATTAGTGACCTGTGGAGCGCCATTTATTCCAGATGTATTATTACAACAATTAAAAGTAGGAGGAATGCTAGTTATTCCAATCGGAGAAGGAGATACTCAATTAATGCAACGTATTACCAAAATTTCTGAAACAGAATTTAAGACGGAGGAATTTGGGGTGTTTAGTTTTGTCCCGATGTTGGAAAATACGAAATAAAAAAAAGCCTTCAAAAGAAGGCCCTTAGTTTTTAATTGATTTTTTAATTAGAATTTTTCGAGGCAGACTAGAAATTAATACCGCAGTTTACATTAGTACATGAGGTGAGAAAGCACTGCTTTCGAAGACCAAACGTTAGTGCAGGGAAATTTCGCAGTTGAACGAAGAAAAAGCAATTAAAAAATTAATTAAGCGTATAACTCAACTTGTAATTCGGCGATACGAGCATCCGCTAAATAATCATCATACGGCATCATCTTATCAATGAACCCAGTTGGAGTAATTTCGATAATACGATTAGCAACCGTGTTTACCAACTCGTGGTCATGCGATGTGAATATAAGATTCCCAGGGAAATCACGCATTCCATTATTCAATGCAGTAATCGACTCTAAATCTAAGTGGTTTGTTGGTTCATCCATCATCAATACGTTTGCTTTTGCTAACATCATTTTGGACAACATACAACGTACTTTTTCACCTCCAGAAAGTACTTTTGCAGATTTCAATGCTTCTTCTCCAGAAAATAACATTCTTCCTAAAAATCCACGGATACTTACTTCTTCCTTTTCTTCGTCCGTTTGTGCGTATTGACGTAACCAATCAATTAAAGATTGATCATATTCAAAATACGAACTATTATCGTTTGGTAAATATGCAGTACTAATGGTAGTTCCGTAGGTGAAATCTCCTGTGTCTGCAGTTTGATTACCATTTAAAATTTCAAAGAAAGCTGTAATTGCAACCGAGTTTTTAGAAATAATTGCTACTTTATCTCCTTTATTTAAAGTAAAGTTTAACCCTTTGAATAAGGAAGTTCCTTCAACAGATTTCGATAAGTTTGAAACCGTTAAGATTTGATTACCAGCATCTCTATCTGCTGTAAATCCAATTCCTGGATATTTACGAGAAGATGGTTGAATTTCATCTAAATCTAGTTTATCCAATAATTTTCTACGGCTAGTTGCTTGTTTTGATTTCGAAGCATTTGCAGAGAAACGAGAGATAAAGTCTTGCAACTCTTTCTTTTTTTCTTCTGCTTTTTTGTTCTTATCGTTACGTTGACGTGAAGCTAATTGAGAAGATTGGTACCAAAATGAATAGTTACCAGAGAAAATATTGATTTTACTAAAATCGATATCACAAATGTGTGTACATACAGTATCTAAAAAGTGACGGTCATGCGATACAACAATCACGGTGTTTTTGAAATCTAACAAGAAATCTTCTAACCATCCAATCGTTTTTAAATCTAAGTCATTCGTTGGCTCATCCAGTACAAGTACATCTGGGTTGCCAAACAACGCTTGCGCTAATAATACACGTACTTTAATTTCGCTTGGTAAATCAGACATTAACGTATCGTGTTTTGATTCGTCAATTCCTAAGTTACTCAATAAACTGGCAGCGTCTGTTTCTGCATTCCAACCTTCTAAATCCGCAAATTCTCCTTCTAATTCGGAAGCACGCATTCCATCAGCATCCGAAAAGTCTTCCTTAGCATACAAAGCATCTTTTTCAATCATGATCTCAAACAAACGCTTGTGACCCATGATTACAGTTTGTAAAGCAGGGTATACATCAAATTCAAAGTGATTTTGACTTAATACAGCTAAACGTTTTCCTGGCTCTAATTCAATACGACCACTTGTAGGGTCTTGATCACCAGTTAATATTTTTAAGAAAGTGGATTTTCCAGCACCATTAGCACCAATCACACCATAGCAGTTTCCTTGACCGAATTTTAGGTTAACGTCATCAAAAAGAATACGTTTTCCGAATTGTAGAGATAGATTATTTACAGAAATCATGTTTATTGAAATTTAGCGCAAAGATACAACGTTTTATTGGAAAATCTTAAATCGATTTTGTATTAACTTTTAGTACTTAAAAACGCATTTTCAAATTTTAAACTGAGCCTGTCGAAATTTATGCTGAGCCTGTCGAAATTTATGCTGAGCCTGTCGAAGCATCGATATTCCATCGTGAATTTTTCCACTCTTTCTGCTCTTCTTTGGTTAAGAAAGTCCAAGCGATAATGCGACTTGTTTTATTTCCTTGTCCCATTGGAATGGTTTTTACTTCTAACGCGCGGTATTTTTCAAATGTTTTATAGGCGTTTTTTAAATTTGATTGCTTGGAAACTAATGTAGTAAACCAAAAAACATTCTTCTCGAATTTCGTACTTTCACGGATTAATTTATTGACAAACCAATCTTCGCCACCTTCACACCAAAGTTCGTTGCTCTGACCTCCAAAATTAAGTGTTGGAACCACATTAGGATCCTGATCTTGTCGAAGGGTCGATAAGTTGGTAACCTTACGAAGAGTTCCTTTAAGTGCATCTTCTTGACTTGCATGAAACGGAGGATTACAAAAAGTTACGTCGATAATTTCTTCTTTTGTTATTACACCAAACAACAAATCTTTTGAATTTTCTTGTAAACGTATTTCTACAAAATCGTTTAAATTTTCATTCTTAGAAATAATGTTTTTCGCAGACTCTACAGATACGGGATCAATGTCTGAACCGATAAAACTCCAACCATATTCTTGGTGACCAAGGATAGGGTAGATACAATTTGCCCCTGTTCCAATGTCTAGGCATTTAATTTCAGGACCCATAGGGATATTTCCGTAATTATACACCTGCAATAAATCTGCAACGTGATGGATATAATCTGCTCTTCCAGGGATTGGGGGACATAAATAATTTTCAGGGATGTCCCAATAGTTAATGTCATAATGTGCCAAAAGCAAAGCCTTATTTAATAATTTTACTGCCTCAGGATTCGCGAAGTCTATGGTGTCTTTTTGATTGAATTCGTTTTTGCGAACAAAGGGTTGAAGTTCTGGGAGGTGTTTGGTTAGTAGTTGAAAATCATACCCTTCGATGTGTTTGTTATTACTATGTAATTTTGGTTTTGTGATTTCTTTGATTTTTTTTCCCATGATGACATTTTTAGCTACAAAGAGCATTGAAGTTCCGCGTAAAGTTCGTAAAGATTTATTGATAGTATACTAAATGATGAAGTTTCTTTGTGGTTTTTAAAATTGCAAGTGGTTTTAAGACAAATGTTACGATGATATAAAGTAGGAAATTTTTAACACTAAGGGCTCAATGTCACGGAGAAACACAAGAATCAGCAGTAAAATAATGATTCCTAAAGTGATCAAATAAAGAAACCTCTCATAGATTTAACCAAAGTTCAATATAAGGTTAAAATTGAATTTTGTAAACGAAGTTCGGAAAGAATCCGATTTGATATGCTGTGTTAATTGTGTTTTTTACCGGGTTATATCGCTGTGTAAATACATTCTTGTGATTAGTAACGTTTTGAATATCAAAAAAGATGGATTGAGACAATTTGTGTTTTGTACTATTTTTAACAAACCCAAATTTAATATCTAAACGATAAAAAGCAGGATTACGTTCAGAAAAAGCAACATCCCCTTTTTGGGAAATTTGAATTCCAGCAGCTTGTGATGCAGCTAAATCAATCGGTGTGAAATACCTTCCGCCAGCTGTTGTCATTTTAACATCAATCGTAAATCGATTCTTTTTTTCTTTTCCTAATAAAAACTCTTTACCAACTAATAAATTGGCAACATATTGACCATTAAAAGCTGTGTTATGTGTTTTTAAATCAGTGCCTTTATAGGTAGATTGATAGAGTGAACCTGTTGCTAATCCGTAGTAACCTTTACTGAAGAATTTTTCAATGGTTAATTCAATTCCATAATTTTCACCTGTCCCCTTGTTTACTAAGTATCCTTGCTCGTTTGGTATAAAACTAGCCCCAACATTTAAGATGGAGTAACTACTATCGGAATTAGATACAGGAATGTTAAATAAATGCTGGTAGTAGATTTCAGATTTAAATCTCCAATTTTTTGCAGGAAAGAAATCATAGCCTAGTACATAATGAACACTTCGTGTAAAATCTAAATTTTTATTGGATTGTATATAGGAATTATCGATAAGCTTTGTTCTGTAGAAATACACATCCGTAGGTTGCATTTGAGAGTGTACACCAACACCTGCACTAAATATGTTTTTTTCATTAACTTGATATTTTAAACCTGCACGTGGCTCAATTGATTTTGAGTTATTTAAAGTTAAAAATTGACTGTGTAAACCAGCGTTTAACGTCAGTTTTTCTGTAAAACTATATTTGATTTGTGCATACCCTTGTAATAAAGATGTATAGTCTTTAAAATCCCAGATTTGCGTCCAATCCGGAGTAAAAGTTCTGTTTCTGTAAAATAAATTGAGATTTATTAATTCTTCTAAAAATCCAATTTTCACAAATAATTTAGAATTGATTTTGGAATTGAAAGAGGTGTTTCCTATATAGCGTAATTGTTCTGTTGCGTTTTCAATAACACGAGTAACTGCAGAAGTTTGTTTGTTAATAGTGTCTTCGTCATAATCTGAACCTAAATAGGAGACGCCAACAACTGTCTTAAAATAGGATTTATCATTCACACGAATAGTATGACTCAATCCAACCAAACCTACTTTACTTTTGAAATAACTATCGCGGTTTGGATAGGCAAATAAATCGGTACTATCTACTTTGTTGTGGTCAAAGTCTATTTTGCTGACACCACCTAAACCAAAGAGTACAAACTTTCCGAATTTTGTTTTGGCACCGTTTATTTTGAATGAAATATCTTGGTAAAATGGTGTTGCTGCCGTCCCAATTGGCAACCCAATTGCTTGAGCAACTCCGGTGAATGAATAACGATAGGCAATTAAATAGGAGGAACCTTTATCTTTGTTTATTGGCCCTTCTGTCATTGCTTCAATTCCTGTTAATGCACCAATTTGAAAAGTGTGTTCGCGTTTGTCAGAATTACCTTTTCGAAAACCTAAATCAAATACCCCAGCATTCGCATTTCCATATTCTGATGGAAAAGCAGAAGTAAAGAAGTCTGAATTTTTTAACATATTGGTGTTTAGTGCGCTTACTGGACCACCTGTAGTGCCAATCGTCGAAAAGTGATTTGGGTTTGGAATATTTAAACCCTCAATGCGCCAAAGTACACCTGTAGGTGAATTACCTCTAATTACAATGTCATTTCTTGAATCATCAGGACTACTAACGCCTGCAAAGTTTGCAACCAATCGCGATGGGTCAGAACGTCCACCAGCATATCTATTTACTTCTTCTGTACTAAAAGAGCGGGCACTCACGGATGACATTTCATTGTTTGTTTCGTTCTTTTTTCCAGTTGAAATTTTAGCAACTTCTAATTGAGTAACGTTTTCATCGAGAGAAAAATCAAGTATAACTTCTTTACCGGAGGTCACTACAACGTTAGGAATTGTAACACTTTTATAACCTTTATTCAGCGCTTGAATATCATACCTTCCAGACAAAACTTCAGAGATTCGATAGTTTCCGTTACTATCTGTTATGGATGTTACTAGTGGTTCAATGCCTAGAATCGAAATTTGAACTCCTTTTAATGGTTGTTGAGATTGTTTGTCTACCACAGATCCTTTAATCGTTTGTCCAATATTTTGTCCGTAAACACTTTGCGCTAGAACTAATGTAGCCAGTATGCTTAGAACAAGTTTAATAGGTGATTTCATTATATTTCTTTTTAGGAATACAAAAGTATTTTTTTTATGTGAATGATTTTATTAAAAAAAGTTGAATTGTTGAATTTTATGTTTGAATTGTAAATCTATAATTTATAGAACACGGGATAGGTTAAATATAATAGATACATTGGCGTAGACTAGATTTTCTTATTTTTTTTTGGCATTTTTGTGCTGATTTTTATAAAATTTATGAAACGAATTTTTCTAGTCATTTTTTTTGCTTGCATCTTTATTAGTAATGCATTCTCACAACTAGATATTCCATTCTTAGTACATGCTGTAAATTATAATTCAAATAAAAATGAACCAGGGGCTACCGTTACAGTGTATGATGGTGCAACTGTTGTTCAATCCAAAATTACTTCAGCATCAGGGGTAGTTCGTTTAATTTTAGATTCTGGAAAAAAATATACAATTGAAATTTCCAAGACAGGAAAAGTTACACGATCTGTAATTGTAAATCTTTTGGATATTAATGAAGAAACCATGAAGGAAGAGAGTGCAGATCCGACTAAAGGAAGTCCAACATGTGACGTTTATTTATTTGACGAATATCCTACGATTGATTTTTCGTATGTTAAAAACACTCCTGGTACCGAATACTACTATAATCAAGAGAATGGTATTATATTTAATATAGATATGGCAGAGAGAATGTTATCTCATGTAACTGCCTTAATGAAAGAAGTGGAACAATTAAAAGCTAAAAAAGCAGCAGATGAATTAGCTAAAAAAGAAGAAATTAAAAAAGAATTTGATAGAGCAATATCTGAAGCAAATATTGAAATTACTGTATCTAATTGGACCGAAGCTAAAAATAAATTTTTATTAGCGCAACAAATTGATCCAACTCAAGCTTTTGTAAAAGTTAAAATAAGTGAAATGGATTCTAAAATTTCGCAAGAATTAATTATTACTAAACAAAATGAAAAATTTCAAGCAGCAATGGAAGCAGGTGAATTGGCTTTAGTTGCAGGGAATTTTGAAGAAGCAAAGATAAATTTTCAAGAAGCTAAAAATAGCGATAAATTAAGACCTCAAGCTGTCATAAAACTGAAAGAAATTGATAAGTTAATAATTGATAATCAACTATTAAAAGATAAGAAAAACAAATACCAAACCTTGTTAGCAGAGGGTAGAACTCTAGAAAACTCGAAGCTATACGAACAAGCGGTAAATAAATATAACGATGCCTTGAAAATCATCGATGGACAAGAAGCAAAAGATCGAATTGATGCAATAAATAAAATGCAGGCAGAAACAGCTGCGGAAACTGCACGTAAGAAAGCAGAAGCAGATTCTATTGCAGCAGTAAAAAAGTTAGAAGAAGAACGTCAAGTAGCCCTTCGACAAGCGCAGGAAGCGGAAGCGCGTAAGAAAGCAGAAGCAGATTCAATTGCAGCAGCGAAGAAATTAGAAGAAGAACGCCAAGCAGCCCTTCGCGAGGCGCAGGAAGCGGAAGCGCGTAAGAAAGCAGAAGCAGATTCACTTGCAGCGGCTAAAAAGTTAGAAGAAGAACGTCAAGCAGCCCTTCGCGAGGCGCAGGAAGCGGAAGCGCGTAAGAAG
>JBIIKZ010000097.1:0-6106 GCA_044232905.1 Crocinitomicaceae bacterium | reverse complement strand
ACAGCAAAAACCATTGCTTTGACCACTAAATTGCCAACGGCTCCAACGTCATTAACATTGACTAGTGGTGATACTACAGACCATTTTAGCATGAAAATTCCTTTGAGTGACCCTGTAGCTTACTTTACAAGTCTTTCAGATTTAACTTCTGGAATCAAAAAAGTAGGGCCGTATATGGGTACTGAAACGGTATTTACTTTGACAGCTCCAGAAGCTCCAACAGCAGCAAGCTATGAATGGACATTGCCATCAGGAGTGAATCTATCAGGTGTAGGTAATGGAAGAATAATTACCGTAGACTTTGCAGATGTTGCACCAGGTATTGTATCATTGCCAATAGTGGTTAAATCAGTGGGTGGTTGTGGATTATCTTCAGCTAGAACTCTTAATTTATTGAGAGCCTTACCAACAGCTCCAACTAAATTAGTATTAACTGATGGAATTACTGAAACAGCAATAACTAAAGTTGGTCCTTACACAGGAAAATCAACTGTATTGACATTGACAGCTACCCCATTTACGACTCAAGGGGGTACTGCAACTTCGTATGCTTGGAAACTTCCTCCTGGAGTAGTTTGTACATCGACACATACAACAGGAGCAACCTTAACAGGTTCAACGGTTATAGAAACAGTTCTAACACCTTGGACAATTACCGATGCTATTGCTACTGCAACAAGCACAATAACCATTGATTTCTCTGGTGCTGCCACTGCAGGAGTATTAACATTCCCATTGAGTGTATATGCTGTTAACGGAACTGGAAATTCAAAAGCCAGGACATTAACGGTAACCGCTGCTGCGCCAGCGACTCCTTCCATAGTTGGAAGTGGTGGAACTGGAACTCCTACTCAATTTAGTAGTTGTGCTACTAAAACTTATACTGCTACTTTAATCCCAGGGGCTACTTACAACTGGACAGTTCCTGGAAATGCACCATTTACAGGTGGTACAGGAAATGTTATCGTGGTTGATTATTCAGGTACAACTGTAGGTTTAGGTTTAGCTGTAGCAGTAACATGTTCTGCAACAAACGGTACAGGTACAAGTGGTGTGAAATCACTTACTGTGAAAAGAATTGCTGGTGGTTGTAGACTTGCACCAGAAGCATCTGCTACTGACGAATTCAGCGTTATCGCCTATCCAAATCCATCTTCATCAGAGTTCACTATTGATGTTCAATCATCAAGTAAAGGAACAACAGGAGTACAAGTTTATGATATGGCTGGACGTTTGATCGAAAACCGTCAGGCAAAATCGAATTCGGTTGAAGTAGGTAGAAACTATGCATCAGGAATTTACAATGTTATTGTAAACAAAGGGGCGAAAGTGAAAACACTTCGAGTGATTAAGAAATAAAAATTTCATAATAATTGTTTGTTTGAAAAAGGCTGTCCGAAAGGGCAGTCTTTTTAGTAATAAACTGTGTTTGATTTTTAACTATTTGAATTATAATGCTTTTATCCCGTAGGGATTTCATATTGGTAGAAAAAATAGGATGGGTTCTTTTGTCCCATAGGGACTATATATCTAAATAGATGTAGTCCCTACGGGACAAAAGATTGAAACACATCAATATTACTACCAATATGAAATCCCTACGGGATAAAATAATATTCAAACTTAGGTTAATGGAGAATCTTCCGTCTTACTTAATCATGCATACTAATAAATTTGAATAATTTAGTATAAAAATCCCTTCATTTAAATTTTTGGTTTTGAAAACAAAATTTATAAACTCCTTTTTTTTCTTATATTTAGCCATACTAAATAGTAGTATCACGTCTTGTTTTGGTCAATCACAAACTATATTTAAAAAGATAAACCAAACCAATGGCTTGTCTAATGATAGGGTAAGTAGTATTGTAAAAGAGAAAAATGGTTTTGTTTGGATTGGTACCGAAAACGGATTGAATCGGTATGATGGCAACAAAATAAAAATATACAATAAGCAAAATAGTGCCTTAAGCTCAAATGACGTAGCCGATTTATTAATAGATCATAAAGGTAGAATTTGGATAGCCACATTGGGTGGTGGATTGAACTTATACAATCCTTCAAATGATAAATTTGTAACCTACAAAAATAGTGCTAACGATGATAAATCCATTCCTTCTAATGAATTGAATACTCTTTTTGAAGATTCTAGAGACACAATTTGGTTGGGAACTAAAAATGGAATGTCTTTTTTTAATGAAAAAGAAAAAACTTTTAAAACGTATAAGTTTGATAGTAAAAACAGGTATTCCATCAGCCATAATGACGTTAGGAGTATTTTTGAAGACGAAAATAAAAACCTATGGATAGGCACTTTCGGAGGAGGTTTGAATAAATTCAATCCTAAAACAGGGAAGTTTGACCGAATTAATTCTTCAAGTACAATTTCGCCCGATTATATCCATTCTATATGCGGTATAAACAAGAACGAAATCTTGATAGGAACCAGTGGAAAAGGATTGCTGACATTTGACGTGAATAGTTTGAGTTTTCAGAAAAAGGCATTTGGAATAGATAAAACAATCAATATTGTTCGCTGCATAAAACGAGCTAGAAATGGGACAGTTTGGATAGGAACGGATGGCGTCGGACTTTTTAAAATAAAAAACATAAACAGCCCAAAACCAACAGTTAATAATTATACCAATGATTCTCAATCAGAATTTTCCATTTCCAGTAATGCTATTTATTCCCTTATGGAAGATGAGAATTCTAATATTTGGTTGGGAACAGCTTGGAGTGGTGTTGATGTGTTGAGTTTAAATAAAGATTATACGCTATTACCTAGCACAAATAAAGGGGAATCTCCCGTTTCAGTATTATCGATTTATAAAAACAGGGATGCTTTTTTTATGGGATTAGACGGCAAAGGACTGACTGTTTTGCCAGAAAAGACCAATATTGTAAAACGCTACAATAGCACCAACAAAAATTCAATCGGGGATGATTATATTCAATACATCAATGAGGCTCGTAGCGGAACGCTTTGGATAGGAACATTTGTAAATGGATTGGTTAATTTTGATTATAAAACGGGGCGTTTTACGCAATTCAAACAAGCTATAGGAAATCCAAAATCTTTAAGTTTTAACGATGTTCGTTACATTATCGAAGATGAGAAAAATAATATTTGGGTAGCTACTTGGGGAGGTGGACTTAATTATTATGATGTAATTACAAAAGAATTTAAAAGTTTTAAAAAGAAAATAGGAGATCAAACTTCTATAAGCAGCGACAATGTACTATCGCTTCAAAAAGACGACCATTTAATCTGGCTGGCTACTTTTGGTGGTGGCGTAAATCTTTTCGACACAAAAACCAATCGATTTAAAGTGTATAAAAGTGTAGAAGAAAATCAGAATTCTATTAGCAGTGATTATGTTTATGCTATTTTAAAAGACACCAAAGGAAATATATGGATTGGGACTGCAGGAGAAGGAATCAATCTGTTGGATACAAAAACCAAAAAAATAAATCGCTTTGACAACTATAAGGATGTCCGTTATCAAACGGTGACTGCCATTATAGAAGACAATAAAGGATTGATTTGGTTTAGTACTAAGCAAGGGATTTTTAATTATGACTACGCCACAAAAGCGTTCAGAAGCTTTTCAAATCTTAAAGAAGATTATCATATTAATTCCTGTTTCAAAGACGAAAAAGGAATACTCTATTTTGGCTGTTCTAAAGGAGTTGTTAAATTTAATCCTGAAACCATAAAGGTCAAAAATGTAACCCCTAAAGTAAAATTCACCGGCTTTAAACTTTTCAACAAGGAAGTCCCAATTGGTGAAGAGGAGATCTTACAAAATGACATTTCTTATTCTGAAAATATTACTTTAAAACACGATCAGGATGTAATCACTTTTGAATTCGCTGCGATGCTGTTTCCGTCATCTGCGAATTGTGAGTACCAGATTAAAATGGATAATTTTGATGAAAATTGGCGGTCAATTGGCAAGGAGGGTTCCGCTACTTATACTAACCTTTCTCCTGGGGAATATGTTTTTAAAGTAAGGAGCAGGGAATTGGGAAGCGAATGGTCGAATCAGTTTAGCGCATTAAATATTGTTATTCAAAAACCCTTTTGGACAGAATGGTGGGCCTTTTTAATTTATGCTTTATTGGGAATTTTAACGCTGTATGTTTTTATTAAATATGTTGTCTCATGGGAAAAAATGAAAGCAGATCTGCGATTTGAGAAGTTTTCACATGAAAAGGACGTGGAGCTTTATAATTTAAAACAAGATTTTTTTACCAATATATCCCATGAAATAAGAACTCCCGTAACGCTAATTTTAGGGTCTATTAATAAATTATTAAAAAATAATCCGTATTCCGGAGAAAATCAACAAAATCCTTTTAATGCCATCATAAAAAATGGGGAATATTTACTGAATCTGGTGAATGAACTTTTGGATTATCGAAAGATGGAAGGGAATCAAATTAAGTTAATGGTGGTAAAACAAGATTGGGTGAAATTTAGCAAAGAAATTTACCTTTCGTTTAAAGAATTTGCCTACCAAAAAGAGATTAAGTTTGAGTTTGAATCCTCAAGTGAAAGAATAGATTTGTGGTTTGACAAAAATCAAATGGAAAAAGTGTTTTACAACTTGTTTTCCAATGCATTGAAATTTACAAGTACAGGGGGTTCTATAAAGCTCACTATTTCAGAAACGGATACCCAAGTGCAATTAGAATTAGTGGACGAAGGAATTGGAATTTCGAAAAAACACCTCTCCAAAATATTTAACCGCTTTTATCAAGCCAGTGCCGCCAATAGTATCAATGGAGCAGGTTTTGGCTTAGGATTAACCATTTCGAATGAAATTATAAAACTACATCAAGGAGAAATAACGGTTAAAAGTAAAAAAGGAGCTGGGAGTACCTTTACTATTGTTTTGAAAAAAGGAAATTCTTTTTATCAGGAATCTGAAATAGGTGAAAGTGAAACCAATGACGAGCTTATCGAAAATTATTTCTCCCCTAATCAGCCTTTAGGAGGGTTGGTAACTAAGGATAGTTCTAGTGCTGTTACCAAAGAACAAACATTGCTTGTTGTTGAAGATAATGTCGATATCTGTAACTATATAGCCGAACTTTTTTCTGATGAGTATATGATTTTGAAGGCTTCTAACGGTGAAGAAGGTTTGGCCATAGCGCTGGAAAAATCTCCAGATCTCATTATCAGTGATGTCATGATGCCTATAATGGATGGCATTGAGCTTACGCATCAGTTAAAATCAAATATTAATACTAGTCATATTCCAATTATACTTTTAACGGCTCGGGCTTCTTTTATGCATAAAATGGAAGGTTTTGAAACGGGTGCCGATGATTATGTCACCAAGCCTTTTAATGAGTCGCTTCTTCGTGCCAGAATTAAAAATATTCTTAAAAACCGAAGTTTATTACACGAAAAATTTCATTCAGAAGACACCACCGATATTGGTGATTTTGTTAAAAATAAGAGTGACCAAGAATTTCTTGAAAATTTAGGTTTATTTATTGAAAAAAATATAGATTCGGATAATCTTAGTGCTGTATTTGTTGCCCAAGAAATAGGAATGAGTCATTCCGTACTGTATAAAAAATTGAAAATAATAACGGGCTTATCGCTTGTGGAATACATGCGTGATTATAGATTGAAAAAAGCCAAACAACTTCTTTTGTCAAAACAATTTACCATAAATGAAGTTTGTTTTCAAGTGGGATATTCTGACCGTAAATATTTCAGCAAACTCTTCAAAGAGCGTTTTGGTAATCCACCAACTTTCTATCTAAAAGAAAAATAAGTTTGATTTTTGAATCCTAAAAACAGCTAAAAATTTCTAAAAAAAATTGATTGGTTTTAATTTTACCAGTATTTTTAATTTTATAGTATAATTAAAAACAAAAAACCATTTCCATACTGTTTTCAATACTTCAAGGCTTTTTATAGCAAATAAAACGATTTCATACCCCTAATAAAACGATTTCATACCCCCTTGTTTTTTACAACAAAAGCTAATTTTACAAATTAGAATATTTTATTTTGCTACTGATTTAGAGAATAAAAATTTATTGTAATTAAAATTAAAAAAAAACGCATTAAATTGAAGTATGGAAA
>JBIIKZ010000086.1:0-8419 GCA_044232905.1 Crocinitomicaceae bacterium | reverse complement strand
GTAGGATTTAAATTGTCTGGTGTAATTAACCGTAAAGACTTTAAAGTTGGTGTTGAATTACCAGGTGTTGTTGCAAGTGATGAGGTTACAATTATTGCAAATACTGAGTTCGCTAAAAACTAAGATGAAACATATTTCGATTTATTTTGCAACGCTGTCCATTCTTTGGATGGCGTTTGCTTTTTTACCACAAGAGAAACTTGGGTGGAAAATAGAAAAAAAATACAGAGTAGGATTTTCTAGTCCGTCGGTTGGCGGTGTATTTAATTCGTTCAAAGGAGAAGTAATATTTGATACAAATGATTTAAAAACTTCTTCATTTAAACTGACAATTGATCCTGCATCTGTGAATACGGGGAATGCTATGCAAAATGGCCACATTCAACAAAAAGATTGGCTAGATGCGAAAAATTATCCTTCGATTGATTTCGTTTCTTCTTCCTTTGAACAAGAAAATGGCAATTATTATGTACTTGGGGATATGACTTTACATGGAGTAAAGCGTAAAATGAAGATTCCCTTTACTTTTATAGAGATGAAAAAGAAAGCAAAATTAGATGCTAAATTTTCAATTAATCGTTTTGATTATGGGGTAGGAAATCCAACTGATGGAGTAGATTCTATATTGAAGATTGATGTGGTTATGCCGTTAAAAAGATAAAAAAAATGGGGTTAATTATCCCCATTTTTTGTTTTATTTTTTGTCAGTTTCGACAGTTGCTAGTTCATCGGATTTATATTCTCCAGAATCTAGTTTCGATTTTAAATTTTTGAATGTTTCTAGGGTGTATTTCACGTCTTCCAGCGTATGTGCTGCTGTCGGGATGATTCGTAACATAATTACATCTTTTGGTACAACTGGATAAATTACAATTGAACAAAAGATGTTGTAGTTTTCTCTTAAATCATACGTTAGGTTTGTAGCTTCTGCTAAAGAACCTTTCATAAATACTGGAGTTACTGGGGAGTTAGTTGCACCAATATCAAATCCAGCTTCTTTAAATCCAGTTTGTAATGCATTTGTGATTTCCCATAATTTATTTTTCAATTCTGGGCGTGTGCGTAATAATTCCAAACGTTTACGTGCACCAATTGTAATTGTCATTGGTAAGGCTTTAGCGAACATTTGCGAACGCATGTTATAACGTAGGTATTCAATAATACTCTCGTCTCCACAAATAAAACCACCAATTGAAGACATCGATTTTGCAAAAGTTCCGAATAACACGTCAATTTCATTTTGAATCCCTTGAACTTCACCAGCACCTTGACCAGTTTCTCCAAGTGTTCCAAATCCATGCGCGTCATCTACAAAAAGACGGAAGTTATATTTCCCAGATTTTCTAAATTCAACGATTTCTTTTATTTTACCTTGATCACCAGCCATACCAAAAACACCTTCGGTAATTACTAATATTCCACCGCCAGTTTGTTCTGCTAAACGTGTTGCATTTCGCATTTGTTTGTCAAAACTTTCCATGTCGTTGTGTTGAAATACAAAACGTTTTCCTGAATGTAAACGCATTCCATCCAAAATACATGCGTGCGATTCACTATCATAAACAATTATATCAGAACGATCTACTAATGAGTCAATCGCCGAAACCATTCCTTGATATCCAAAATTTAAAAGAATACAGTCTTCTTTCTGCATGAAGTCTGCTAATTCATTTTCTAACTTTTCGTGTTCTACTGTTTGACCAGTCATCATACGTGCTCCCATCGGATAGGCTAATCCATATTGCTTCGCTGCATTTGCATCTGCTTCACGAACTTCTGGATGATTTGCTAAACCTAAATAGTTGTTTAAAGACCAGATCAAACATTCTTTCCCTCTAAAAAGCATTTTGTTACCCAATTCCCCTTCTAATTTAGGAAATGTGAAATAACCATGAACTCCTTTTGAATATTGTCCGATTGGACCTCTATTTTTTTTGATTTTGTCAAATATGTCTTGTGCCATAATTGCAGTGTTTACTTAATATAAAACAAATGTTATCTAATGCGAATTTAATGAGATTTTAGGTTGTTTTTTCACGCGTTTTTTCTTTTTATTAACAGTATTGGTTCATAAAACTATACATTCTGTTACTCTAATAAAATGCTTGTGTATATAGCAACGCGGAATTCTTTATATTTGCACAAAAAAATTACCAATGGCTTTAAAATGTGGAATTGTAGGTTTACCAAACGTAGGTAAATCCACTTTATTTAATTGTTTGTCAAATGCTAAAGCGCAGTCTGCAAACTTTCCTTTTTGTACAATTGAACCAAATGTAGGAACTATTTCAGTTCCTGATCAACGTTTAGAGGTGTTGGAAACAATTGTTAATCCAGAAAGAGTTGTTCCAACTACCATGGAGATTGTTGACATAGCTGGTTTAGTTAAAGGCGCATCCAAAGGGGAGGGGTTAGGCAATCAATTCCTTGCAAATATTCGTGAAACAGATGCGATTATTCACGTTTTACGTTGTTTTGACGACGGAAATATTATACATGTGGATGGAAGTGTAAATCCGATAAGAGATAAGGAGGTTATTGATATTGAGTTGCAGTTAAAAGATTTTGAAACGATTGAAAAACGTATTCTAGCACTTTCTAAAAGTTTAAAAACTGGGGATAAAGATATTTTAAAAGAAAACGAAATAGCATATAGAGTAAAGGATCATCTAGAAAAAGGACTTTCTGTTCGTTCGATGGAATTTGATGAAAAAGAAATTGAGTTTGTCCATAAATTTCAATTGATTACTTCTAAACCAGTTTTATATCTATGTAATGTCGATGAATCCTCTGTGAAAACGGGTAATAAATACGTAGATCAAGTAAGAGAAAACGTGAAAGCAGAAAGCGCAGAAGTGTTGGTGATTGGTGCGAAAATTGAAGCGGATATTACCGAATTAGAAACGTATGATGAGCGTCAAATGTTTTTAGAGGAATTAGGATTAGAAGAACCTGGCGTAAATAGGTTAATCCGATCTGCCTATTCTTTGTTAAATTTACAAACATACTTTACTTGTGGGGTAAAAGAAGTTAGGGCTTGGACGATTACTAGAGGAATGACAGCTCCGCAAGCGGCAAGTGTAATTCATACTGATTTTGAAAAGGGATTTATTCGTGCTGAAGTAATGAAATATATAGATTATACATCTTTAAAATCGGAAGCTGCTGTTAAAGAAGCAGGTAAATTTAAAGTGGAAGGTAAAGAATATATTGTGGAAGATGGTGATATTATGCATTTTAGGTTTAATGTGTAAACGTGACGAGTGACGAAGTGACGATTTTTACAAATAAAAAAAATCCCGAATCAAATTTTGATTCGGGATTTTTTATTGAATGAATTATAAGTTAGATTTTTTGAGGCAGATAAAAAATTAAATTTCAGAGTGTACTAAAGTACTTGACGGATTTAATTTTGAAATCGAACGAAGAAAAAGCAGCTTATAATTTGTTCAATTAATATTCATCTTCATTGAAAAGAAAGTCGTCTTTAGATGGGTAATCCGGCCAGATTTCTTCAATACTTTCGTATACATCGCCTTCATCCTCTAAATCTTGTAAGTTCTCTACAACTTCTAATGGTGCTCCGTGACGAATAGCAAAATCGATTAATTCGTCTTTAGACGCTGGCCAAGGTGCATCTTCTAAATAGGATGCTAATTCTAATGTCCAATACATAATATACTAGTTTATTAAGTTTTCTTTTTTGCACAAAAGTAATTTTATTTTGATAACATCATAATTTTTTAATTGTAATCTATTTGTTAATTTTTGAACAATTTAAATTTTTGCGTTAATGTAGCCTGTTAATTAAACTTTTTTTAATTTAATATCTTGGTTTCCAGGCGTATTCAGTTGCGCTTAAATCTTGGGATAACTTTCGTGAAAGCACAAATAAATAATCACTTAAGCGGTTTAAATATTTTAAAATAATCGGATTGACAAAACTAACTTCGTTTAAGTTGTCTGTAATTCGTTCTGCGCGTCTGCATACACATCTTGCTACATGACAATAAGAAACGGTTGTGTGTCCTCCTGGAAGTACAAATGACTTCATTTCTGGTAAAAGTGAATCCATCTCATCCATGCAATTTTCAAGATATACAACATCATTTTCTGAAATTTCAGGAAGTTTCATGGTGTTAGTATCTGGGTCTGCAGCTAGTAATGATCCAATTGTAAACAAACGATCTTGAATTTCAAGTAATTGAGTGATATGGACATCCTTTATTTCTTGATCTCTAATCAAGCCAAGATGGGAATTTAATTCATCGATAGTACCATACGACTCTATGCGTAATGAATGTTTTGGAACACGTGTTCCTCCAATTAGTTGCGTGGTTCCTGTATCTCCTTTTTTGGTGTAAATTTTCATAGTTTTTTTATAAGCTGGTTAATACGTTTTTAATTCGAATGATAAAATGTTCTTTTTCTTTCCCTTGTTTTTTAATTAAGATTCCGATTTTAAACATGTCTAAAGTTAAATTAAAATTATTGGATGTGATTAGTTGTTTCCAAGTATCAAACATGTCTTTACTCCATCGTATATCGTCTAATACAAAAATAGTCTCATCATGGCTAAATGCTTGCAAAATTTCTACATAGTTTAACAAAGCTTCGCCACGATGATCACCATCAATATAGATTAAATCGAATTTTTGAGGTGTTAAATTTGTTATGTATTCTTCAAATTTTGCATGAATAAAACAAATATTTTCATTTGTTAGGTTTTGGATAGCAATATTTTGTGTTTCTAAACATCCGTCAACGGTAATGATTTTTGCATTTGGATTCCCTTCGTGTAAGAAAAAAGTTCCAACTCCTAGATTTGTCCCTAGTTCTAATATAGATTTAGGTTTATAGTAGTTGCATAATTTATAAAGTAAATGTGCATAAGTTCCTTTGCAACTTGCGTTTTTATAAATAGACGATACTGTGCGTAATTGTCCCATTTTTTTTGAACCTGCTCCGAAATCGGTTATCGATAATTTGGTGTGATTATTAGATAAGCTGTTCGTTAAAAGCTTAATTTTAGTTTTAAATTCGTTAGAAATCTTGATTTCAAGGCAGGAATCTACAAAATTATACACAAATGGCGAGTGTATTTGGTGTCTTCCTTGGGCTTTTCGAATGTAATTAATATATTCGCGTATCAAATGCATAGTGCAAAATAATAAAAAAGCATTGTAAAATGTATAATTCAAGCATAGAAATAACAAATGTGGAAACACAAAGAGAAAAAGTTTTCGGTGTTCAACCGGATTTAAAATTGGTTTCTCCTTGTAAACTAGGGGACGGTGTGATTGCTTTTCCGGAGGATCAAAAAGAATTGTTGATGGATAAGTTTGAAGCATCTACACCTAAATCTACATTTTTCATTCCTGCATCTGGTTCTGGTTCTCGTATGTTTCAGTTTTTATTTGATTTCTTAGAAAATACGAACGATGAAAATACAAGTCAAATAGAACGTTTCTTAAACCATATAGAAGATTTTGCATTTTTCCATAAATTACCTTTAGAGATTCGAAAAAAAATAAAGAGTCAAGATATTATTTTGGATGATTTCGTTCGGTATTTATTGACGGATATTGGAATGGGCTTTGGGGATTTACCTAAAGGTTTGATTCCTTTTCATAAAAATGGACCTTTTGTTTTAAATCCTTACCAAGAGCAAATGCTACAAGGATTATCCGTTCAAGAGGAAAATATCGCTTTTCATTATACAATAAAGGAAAATTTTGAGTCTAAAATTCAAGAGGGAATTTTAGGCTTGAAAGAATTTATAGGGCAGGAAATTGATTTATCCTTTTCCTATCAAAATCCAGAAACAGATGCGATTGCATTTGATAATGAACAAAATCCGCTAATCGTTGATTCCGGAGAAATGTTGACGCGTCCTTCTGGTCACGGCGCATTGTTAGAAAACTTAAATGCCATTGAATCGGATGTTATTTTCATTAAAAACATTGACAATATTCAACATTATGATAAGTCAATAGAAATGAACGAAACCTGGAAATATTTAGGGGGTATGGCCATTTGGTTTCAAGAAAAAATCACCAAATTAATGAAGAGTCCTTCGATGGAGGAACTCATAAAATTAAATAGCACATTTCAATTTATTTCTTTGTCTGAATTAGAGAAACTGGAAGAACAAGACATCCCTAAATTATTAAACCGTCCATTTAGAATTTGTGGAATGGTTCGTAATGAAGGTCAAGCGGGAGGAGGTCCTTTTTGGGTAGAAGAAAATGGATTTGTAACGAAACAAATTGTAGAGAAATCTCAAATTAAAATGCAAGGGCAACAATACCGATTAATGGTGCAAAGTACTTACTTCAATCCAGTAGTCATTGCAGCAGTAACGAAAGATGTATACGGCAAAAAATTTGATTTAACTGAATTTTCTGACCCAAGTAAATATTTTGTGGTTAAAAAGAAATATAAAGGAAAAGATATTTTCTTCTCTGAATTACCTGGTCTTTGGAATGGTTCCATGGCATTCTGGAATACCATCTTTGTAGAAATACCATCCGCAGCATTTAGTCCCGTAAAAACCGTTTTGGATTTGTTAGGGAATGAACATAAATCTATTTTAAAATAGTTTATATCCTCATTTTTTGTCTTTTTAGAAGGTATTGTTGTAATACGAATTCAATGCCTTGCGCAATATCAATTTCAACGAAATCGATATTCAATTGTCCGCATTTAATTTTTATTTGATCAAAATATTTTTTAGATTCTTCCGTAAAATTCTTTTTGATATCAGCGGTTTGGAGTTTCATTTCTTCCCCGGTTTCCATGTCAATTATTTTTAGCGGACGATTACCTAATTCTAATGCTAGTTCACTCGATTTTTCAATGGTATGAAAAACAATAACTTCGTGTTTGTTGTGTCGTAAATGTTGAAGTGCTTCAATAAAGGCGTTTTCATGATGCACATCATCCATTAAGTCTGTAAAGAGTAAAATTAAACTTCGTTTGTGGGTCAATTCAGCAATAGTATGGATGCATGAAATCGTGTTGGTTTGACGCATGCTATTAGGTGTATACGTATGCAAACGTTTTTCTAAGGCTTGTAAAAGGTAGTGTTGATGTGCTAACGATGATTTTGCGGGGGTGTTAATTTCTAATTCATCAGAAAATAAAGATATACCTATTGCGTCTCGTTGTTTTTTTAACAATTCAATGAATGAAGCTGCACTAACTATTGCGAATTCTAGTTTGTTTAATTGGTTTGGTTTTCCAAAATACATAGAGCTTGAGCAGTCAATAACTATTTGACAACGCAAATTTGTTTCTTCATCGTATTTTTTGGTGAATAATTTATCAGTTTTACCGTATAGTTTCCAATCGATGTGTTTTGTGGATTCTCCTGTATTGTATAAACGATGTTCTGCAAATTCTACTGAAAAACCATGAAAAGGACTTTTATGCAGTCCAGTAATAAAACCTTCAACTACTTGTTTTGCTAGTAATTCTAGGTTTCCAAATTTTGCTAAATCCGCTTTATTGATTTTATGCATGTTTTTTAGATTTTACAAATAGATTGACCAATACTCCTGATAAGATGAAAATAATTCCTAAAATAGAAAGAATCGGTAAACTTTCATCAAAAAAATAAATTCCGATAATTAATGCATAAATAGAGCCTAGGTATTGAAATGGACTAATAATGCCAATTTCTGCGATCATGAAAGCACGCGTCATTAAAACTTGGGCGATTTGCGTAAATATGCCTAATAAAAGTAGATAAATCCATTCTTCATAGTGTGGTATAACAAAATCAAAACAGGACCATATTCCCATCACCGGAAGCGAAATCATCGGGAAGTAGATAACGATATTTAATGGAGTTTCTGTTGCTTTTAGTCGTGCGACAGAAATATATGCTATTCCAGAGAAAAATGCAGAAATGACACCAACTATAATCCATTTCCAAGAGATTTTGGCAGATAATGCGGAAATTTCAAGTTTGGATAACCCAAGGATAAAAACACCGATTAGCGCAATCCCTATACAAATCCACTGTCCAACAGTTATACGATCCTTTAAAAAGAAATAAGCAAGAATAATGGTGAAAATTGGTGCTAAATATTGAAGTGTGGAAGCAATTGCAATGGGTAGGTGGTGAATCGTGTAAAAAAATAATGTAAGCGCAATCATACCAGAAAACCCTCGAACGAATAGCCCTTTTCGATTTGTACCTAAAATGGATATATTTCGCTTACGAAGTAAGTAGGCGCTAATAGAGAAGGAGATAATAGAACGAAAAAGAACAAGTTCATGGGTTGGGAATTTGGAATAGACAGGTAATTGTGCAATTGTATCTTGTCCACCAAGCAGTTTTACTAGAAAATTGACAACCATGAAGCATAATCCAGAACCAATAATGTATACTACTCCTTTGCTATTATTCATA
>JBIIKZ010000027.1:0-27315 GCA_044232905.1 Crocinitomicaceae bacterium | reverse complement strand
GGTGTGTCACAAACTCTGTCTCCATTGGTGTTACAATTAGTATTTACAGGACAAATAGATTTACCCTGCGCATCTTGATCTCCTTCAAAACTGTGAAATAAATTTAAAGCATGACCTAATTCGTGTGGTAAAGTAATATCATTTTTATTTTTAAATACATTCACTAAAATCACAGTTCCATCGTTTGAATACCCATGACTAGAAGAGAAATAGGCATACCCTTGAGTTCCTGAGCCTCCATTATTATTATCAATTTCCGAAACTAACCAAATATTGTAATATTTTTTTTGGTCCCAAACATCAAATGTTTTTAATGTTGCATCTGAAATCCCATCTGTATTTGATGTCGTACCAGCTGCCATATATTTAGCATTAGAAGACATATCTCTACGAGTAATACCAGTAGTACAATTACCTTGTGGATCGCGAACTGCTAAAGCAAATTCAATTGTTACATCTACACCATTTCCATCTCCATGGGAACCGGCTACTTTACGATAGGTTTCATTCAAATTTTGAATAGCGGCATAGATTTGTTCATCTGTAATTTGCGTTAAAGAATTTTTAGCATCCATAACATGAATTACTAACGGTATTTTATACGAACCGTTTGCTTTTAATTTAAACGAATGAAAATTCTCAATTAAATTTCGTTCAAAATCATCGACAGATCTACTAAAATCAGCGTTGTTTGACAATTGTTGTCTGTGTAATTGATCAAAACCACATCTTTCTTGCGCTTGTAACCAGAAGGAGAAGAGTAAAAAAGTAATAACAGAAATTTTTTGTATCATAAAAAATATTTTTTAAATAGACGCAATAAATTATAAAAGGTAGTTTAAAATTACAAAATAAATTAAGTGCAGAAATGAATTATGGAGCCAAATAGAAGGTTGTTGTTGAAACACAATCGTTTTTGGCATCATCTAGCACATGAACTTTCATCACTAAAGCTTTCAATTTTGTGTTTTTCAACACAACAAAAGAATTTTTATAACTGTAATTTTTACCATATAATTTTTTTGAATCTGCAAAATAGGTACTTCCATTCGTATCGTTTATTTCTAAAATGAGTGAAGATAATGCAATGTTGTCGATTGCTGTAAATTGCAAACTAACCTCAGAAGAACTAGCAGGAATAGTGTCGTTTTGATTCGGTGAAATAATTTTGATAACAGGTTTTTCAGTATCATTTAGTTTACTACATCCAAGGATTGAAATAAGGAAGGAGAAAAATACAAAATTGAATTTCATTGCTAAGAACATAAAATATTCCAACAAAAATAACATAATTGTTTAGTATCAAAAATGTAAGTTGCAACAAATGAATAGTTTTACATTGGTCTATATAGTGTTTTATATATATGCTATCTGATTTTTTAAAAAAATAGATCTGTAAACCTATAAAATAGGTAAATTTGATTCGTTAACTTTGAAAAAATATGCGTAAAATTCTTGTTTCTGGTTTAGTGTTGTTTTTGTGTATCATATCCTATGGATGGATGAATTCTTCTTGTCAAAACAAGGATTTAAAAACAACTAAAACAGAAAAAAAAACATCCAAAGAAGTGCTTTTACCGGATAATATTTTATTGGCGAAAGCAAAACCTGAATCCTTAGGTATTATTTCGACGGATTTAGATAAAGTAGATCAGATAGCACTTAACGCTATTAAAGCAGGTGCATTTCCAGGATGTCAAATTTTAGTCGCAGTAGATGGAAAAATCATTTACCAGAAGAATTTCGGGACAAGCATGTATGGTAATAATGATTCTATCCGAAACGATTATTTATATGACATAGCTTCAGTAACCAAAATCGCTGGTTCAACACTCGCTTTAATGCGCTTACAAACTATGAATTTATTTTCTTTAGAGAAACATTTAAACGATTATTTGCCAGATTTAGTAGGAGATGGTAAATTTTCAAAGATGCTTATTCGCGATATGATGGCACATCAAGCCGGTTTAGTTGCATGGATACCATTCTATCAAAAAACCTTAAAAAATGGAAAGCCAGCTTCTGAATTATACAAAACGGCAAAAGCAAATGGGTATGAAAACGAAGTAGCAAAAGATTTATGGCTGAATTCTTCCTATACAGATACCATTTACCAACGTCTTTTAGCTAGTAGTTTAACTCCTGGAAACCACTATGAATACTCGGATTTAGGGTATTACTTTATGAAGAAAATCATTGAAAAACAAAGTGGTAAATCCATGGATGTATTCTTACAAGAAGAAATTTACACTAAGTTAGGATTGACACATATTGGATACAAACCACTGACTTGGTATATGTTAGATAAAATTGTTCCTACGGAAAATGACAAAACATTTAGAGGGCAACAAGTTCATGGATATGTACACGATCCTGGCGCTGCTATGTTAGGTGGAGTAGGAGGTCACGCAGGTTTGTTTTCAAATGCACACGATTTAGCGACAATAATGCAGTTGTTTTTAAATAAAGGGAAAGCAGGAAAACTGCAATTATTGGATGAAAAAGTGGTGGATGAATTTACCAGAGTTCAATTCAAAGGGAATCGTCGTGGTGCTGGATTCGACAAACCTACACCTAGTAAAAAAGGTCAAACATGTGCGTTAGTATCTGCAGAAAGTTATGGTCACTCTGGATTTACAGGTACATTTACTTGGGCGGATCCGGTGTATAAAATAAACTATGTTTTTCTTTCCAATCGTGTATGTCCAAGTGCTGAGAATTGGAAAATAAGAGATATGAATATCCGAACAAATATTCAACAAGTCATTTACGAAGCAGTGTTGAAACGTACTAAAAAATAATTTATGAAAATTGGAATTGTTTTATACCCAACATTTGGAGGAAGTGGTGTTGTTGCAACAGAATTAGGGAAAGCACTTGCTGTAAAAGGCCACGAGATTCATTTCATAACCTATTCACAACCTGTTCGTTTAGGGAGCTTTCGTCAAAATATTTTCTACCATGAAGTTTCAGTATCCGATTATCCATTGTTTGATTTTCAACCATATGAAACGGTATTAACATCCAAAATTGTAGATGTTGTTAAGTATGAAGGGTTAGAACTTTTACATGTACATTATGCTATTCCGCATGCTTCTGCAGCGTATATGGCAAAAGAGATTTTAAAGACGCAAGGAATTCACATTCCTTTCATTACAACATTACATGGTACAGATATTACCTTAGTAGGTAAAGACCCATCGTTTGAACCTGTTATTACTTTTTGTTTAAACAAGTCTGATGCTGTAACGACCGTTTCTGATAGTTTGAAAAAAGATACCTACGAACACTTCGCGACAGAACGAGAAATTACTGTAATCCCGAACTTCATTCATGTCCCTGCTGTATTTCCTTCACAAGATTTAGAAATACGAAGAAAATACGCCTTAGATGATGAACGTATCATTTGTCACATTTCAAATTTCAGAAAGGTAAAACGTGTAGAGGATGTTGTTGCTGTTTTCGCGCGATTAAATGAAGATATTCCCTCTAAATTATTGTTTGCTGGAGATGGACCTGAAAGAAGCACAGCAGAAAGATTAGCGCGAGAATTGAAAATATGTGACCGAGTTATTTTTGTTGGAAAAGTTCGTGACACAACACCTGTCTTACAAATAAGTGATTTATTCATACTTCCTTCCGAAACAGAAAGTTTTGGTCTAGCAGCACTGGAGGCAATGGCATTGGGTGTACCAGTAATTTCATCCAACACTGGAGGAATACCAGAAGTAAATAAACATGGTTATTCAGGGTATTTATCCAATGTAGGAGACGTAGAGGATATGGCGATTAATGCAAAGTCTATTCTACAAAATGAAACAGTATTACAACAGTTTAAACAACAAGCATGGAAACATGCACAAACATTCAGAATTGAGAACGTTCTACCTGTTTATGAAGCACTTTACAAAGAAGTACTATCCTTCAATTGAATGTAATTTTTGTACACTAGCGCACCAGTAACAAGCGCATATGTAGGTGCTAAAAACCACCCGATAACTGGTATTAAAAGTAAAAACATAAATCCAAGTCCGAGCGCAAATAGCAAGGATTTATTTTGTTTATAAATAAGCCTGCTTTCACTTATGCTAAATCCATTTCGTTCCAAAGAATAATCCATCATTAATATCCCATTATAATAGGCTAATACACTAAAAGTCAATAAGGGAGTAATAATCGAAATAACTGGAAGGAAAGATAACCCTGTGATTACCAAAATGAGTCCAAATTGTTTTAATGAATTACTAATCGATAATTTTATACCACGCCAAATTTCAGCCATCCAGCCAAAGTTTTCACGTTTAGGTTGGGTATTTAACAATTGATGTACTTTCCGACTAATTAAAGAGAAATAAGGTGTGCCAATAACTAAAAAAATGGTTGTGAAAAAAGAGTCTTTATTTACATTAATCGAATGTCGAACTATCCAAAAAACACCATTTATTCCATAATTCAATTCTATTTTGGAAAGTTTAACATAATATAATCCTTTGGCGAGTAACCATTTTGTAATCCAAGCTTCGTTGAGATCAATCCAATGTAATAATCCCTGTATACTAATAGAGAATAAAACTAAAAAAGAAAACCCTGAAATAAGTAAGTAGCGTTTCAGCTTGTTTTTCCAGATAAAAATGTGTGCGTCTAAAAACAACCGGAGTCCAGCAACCATCAAATCGTTGGAAACTTTTAATTTTTGCGTATTTTTTTGGTTAACAGACATATTTATTAGGCAAAAAAAAGACCGCTTTATTAAGCAGTCTTTCAATATGGTTAAATTTCTATTACTTTTTGATAGTTGAGAAACTTCTTTTTTCTTTAATTCTAGCTGCTTTACCAGTTAATTCTCTAAAGTAGAAAATACGAGCTCTACGTACAGCACCTTTCTTAGTAACTACGATTTGATCAACAAATGGTGACGCAATAGGGAAGATACGCTCAACACCAATATTACCTGACATTTTACGAACTGTAAAAGTTTCAGTAACACCAGAACCACGACGTTGTAAAACAACACCTTGGAATTGCTGGATACGCTCTTTGTTTCCTTCTTTAATTTTATAAGATACTATAACTGTATCACCACTTTTGAAATTCGGGAAGTTCTTAACTTCTACTAATTCGTTCTCAAGTTGTTTAATGATATCCATGATTCTTAATTTCTTTTTACAATTTTCCGATAAATTCGGAGTGCAATATTACGAATAAAATTTAATTAAACTTCAGTAAAAGTAAAAAAAAATGAAATATTCATTTAATTATACTTTTTTCACGCATGCAATCACTTCATAGTTTATACACAATGATGAAATTAACAGTGATTTTGTTTAAATGTTATCAAATGTAGTGATGCTGGGCTGATAATTAGAGCTAATTTAGTTTAAAATTTAAATCATGACCAAAGTTATTTCATTTATTAGTCGTAAAGGCGGTACAGGTAAAACAACAAATGCTATAAATTTAGCCACTATGCTTCATAGTTTGGGCTACGCAGTTCGTGTTATAGAAACAGACACTAATTATACTTTGAGCACTTTACGTAAAATGGAATTGTTTAAAACAGGAGCGAAAGAAGAGCAACTTTTCACAATCACTCCTTCCGAAGATCATTTGATTGCCGAAGAATTAGAAAGCTATAAAAAACAAAAAATCGATTTTATTATATTAGATACTGCTGGTAAAACGACAGATGTTAGTATTAAAAAAATATGTGTGTCGAGTGACCTTGTACTTATCCCGACAAGTTTATCTCAAAATGATTTATTAGTAACTTATCAAACGGTAGAAGATTTAAAACCTGCTAAAGTATTAAATAAGAATCTGAAAATTGCAATTCTTCCAAATAGGATTCATGGATCAACGCGTACAAAGACGATTTCAAGCATGTTAGATCAATTAGACGCACACATCCTAGAAAATTTCGTACCTTCGAGAAATATGTTTACGCAAAGTAGTACTATTCTCGCAGAAAAAGAGTATCTTGGAATAACGAAAGAAATATTAACCCTATTTTAACAGATGGCTAAAAAAAATACAACATTAAATGATTTGACTCGTTTTTTACAAACTGAGTCTGTATTACAAACATCTTCCATTTCTGATACTGATGATTTTTTTGAAAAAGATCCGTTATCATTAGTTGTAGTTGCTGCGGATGGTATTATTTCCACCTCCAAAGCTGAACCAAATATTACGGAAAAATTTATAGATTCTAAAGCGTTACAAAAAACATCCTTCGAAGATGTTCAAGAGCAAATAAAAACCTTGGCACTTGAAAACAAAATGTCTGTACAACAAGTAATAACTACTTTATACATGCGTTCTGTAACACCAATATCAGTGACTAATGTTTTTGATATGTCTTTAATCATGCAAAAAAACTACATGCAGTATTGGATGGATCTTCAAAAGAACTGGAAACTCTAAATCCAATTTCTAACTACCTTATCAACACGATTTTCAATGAAAATAAATGCACACTTTTATTTGTTAAATGATGACTTTTCACCGGAATACGCAGAGGCTAATCATGGAGGAAAAGAATCAGATAACAATCCACTTTATGAATGGGAAGATGAATTTTCGGTTTCAGAAGAATTAGAAGATGTATTTCTGGATGAAAAAAGTATTTATCTTTTACAAGGCGAAACAAATGAAGGTCCTTTTTCCTATGAAATACCTAATATGTTAGTAGCACGATTGAAAATGAAAAATGGGGTAGAAGGAGCATTCGCAATTTCAGAAAGTATTGTAGATTCTTATATATTCGAAAAAGAAGAAGAAACAGTACTTTTCAAAGTATTTATTAAAGACTATGAACCTTTAGCAGATCCTATTCCAGGAGTTTACATTGCTTCCAAAGAATTTCCAACCGATTTAGCACGCGATTAATGTTTTCTATTCAAGGTGTTTACTTTGAACGTGCTACACGTTCTATTCTATCTAACATTCAACTTACAGTTAAAAAAGGAGAGATGTTAGGCCTAGTAGGACCAAGTGGCGCTGGAAAATCTACTTTACTTCATATTTTAGCCGGTCTTCTAGATGCTTCAAAAGGTACAGTCAAATTAGATGGCGAGCTCATTTTAGGTCCAAAAGACCGTTTAGTACCTGGACACCCAGAAGTTCAATTAGTAAACCAAGAATTTGGATTAGATTTATACCATACGGTACGTGAAAACTTAATCGTTAAAGCAAACCATCTCACCAAAGAAATTCGAGATCAATTCGCAGATGAACTATTAGATCTTTTAGGTTTGACAAGTATTGCAAATAGCCAAGCAGTTTACATTTCGGGAGGGGAAAAACAAAGACTCGCTTTAGGACGTGCCTTAATCATGGAGCCAAAAGTAATCTTGTTGGATGAGCCTTTCGCGCACATGGATGCGCATATTAAACGTAAAGTGGTACATTATTTACAAGCACTTAAAAAAACACGTAAGACAAGCTTTGTTTTCGTGACACACGATGGACAAGATGTTATTGGTCTTGCGGATAAAATTGCTTATTTCTCGGAAGGGAAGATCAAACGATTAGATATACCTAGGGTATTTTATGAACAACCATCCTCTTATCAAGAAGCCTTATTTTTCGGAGAAGTAAATCGTATAAAAATCAACAAAAAAGAAGTATTGTTTCGACCTCACCAATTCAGTTTAAATGCATTAACAGGCACTAACAAAATTCATATAAATTTTCAATTCTCTACCTACTATGGGGGATTTGTACAATCAACTTTCAAAGTAAACAAAAAAGAAATTATTGTATTAAATCATTCGGAATCTTTAAATAATGTCCAAGAAATCTACATCTAATAAAATTCAAAAACTGTCCTGGGCCGAATGTGTTAATTTGTTTAAAAAAACGGTTACTGAATTTGCAAGTGAAAACAGTTTGTTTCATGGAGCGGCTTTATCCTATTATACCATTTTTGCTTTAGTTCCAATTTTATATTTGAGCATAGTATCGTTTGGTGCTTTTATTGGTAAATTCAGAATGCAATCAATTATATCTGAAGTGTTGACTAAACAAATCGGAATAAAAGATGTAAAGGGAATTATGTCTTTTTTATCTGAAATTGATTTTCACAAAAGTAATTTTGTACTACAATTAATTGGTGTGATTGTATTATTGATTTCTTCGACAGCTATATTATCATCCCTAAAACACAGTATAAACGATTTTTACGATATTCAACTAATTCATTCTTCAAAAAAGAAAATGATTTTCTCAAACCTTAAAGATCGTTTAGTACATGTTCTGTTATTGATGTTTTTTGGTTTAATAATTATCACAACCTATTTTGCCCAAATAGTATTGTTATCTTTTGGAGATAAATTGTTTAATAATCTTCACGGATTACTACAATTTTATTCATTTATTACACAAAATGTAATTCCATTAGCTACAAATATTATAATTTTTTATTGTGTACTAAAATATCTGTCAGACGGTATAGTATTACATCGTTTGGCATTAGCCGGAAGTATAGTAACTTCTACCTTGCTCTATTTAGGTCAATTAGGGATTAAATTTTACCTCACACACTACTTTTTTGCAAAAGATGCTGGAATCGCTGGAACTATTTTGATTTTATTAGCTTGGGTATATTATACCTCTCAGATTATCTTCTTTGGCGCGAAATTTACTGCAGTTTACGCCAAGATTCTTGGTCGACCAATACAGGTGAAATAATCAAACGACACTTTTCTTATATTTCCCATCAAAGAAAATCACTTCTTCTAATATCAAATATTGCAATACCTGCTTCATTTGTTCTTCAATTACATTAGGGTTTTGAGCTAAAAGTCCCTCTAGAGACAAGGGATTTTCTTCTAATTGAATAAGAACTATCTCGATTAATTTTGTTTGTGCAATTTTCTCTTTACGAAGATTTCTACAATAATCGCATTTACCACACGTAAGAACTTCTTGCCCAAAATAATGCAAAATGAATTGCTCGCGACAATGATTGGTCATTAAATAGTGTTGCATATTATCCCAACGTCTGAAAGCACGAATTTTACGGTTATGGTATACTTCGTCTGAAACACGCATGTAATCATCCGGCAATCGTTCGTGTAGAAATGTAACTTTCGGTAAATCGTTTTTCCAAGTTATATCAATAATCCCATTTTGTTCTAAAAAACGAAGCTGATTTTCTAACTCTTTAGTTGTAATTCCAAGTTTGGAACAGCACACGGATTCATCCAAATCAAAAAAGTGATCAAAAATCCCAGGATAACTACGACTCAAAAAACTAATAAGTTTTGCAACTTTCTCATATTTAATTTGAAAACTGTATACTATTGTATTCCCAACTGAAAATTTCACACGTGTTGGATTAAAAACACTCTCATTGAATAAGATATCCCCATTCATTTCAAGTATTTTCAGGGATTGATAGGTTTCAATTACTTCTAATTTAAAACTTTTACAAAGCTCCCTCAGGTTAATTGGAAACGTTTCTCTTTCTCCAGAACCTATTGCTAGTTTTAAATGATTACACAAAGCTCTGTAAGTTGATTTTACCTTTTGAATAGGAGGGAATTGCTTTTCAACAGTATCATGGGTAGTAGCTATATCGCGTTGATTTAAAAGCACCAACGTACGTGACTCTTTCCCGTCTCGACCTGCTCTACCTGCTTCTTGAAAATAAGCCTCTATGTTGTTAGGGAATTCATAATGAATCACATAACGAACATTTGGTTTATCAATCCCCATTCCAAAAGCGTTTGTAGCTAGCATTAAGTGGACTTCATCGTTCATCCACAACTGCATCATTTGATTACGTTGAATTGCATCTAAACCTCCATGGTAAATCCCAGTTTTTATGCCATGATTATATAAAAAGTTAGCGATTTCTTTAACCGATTTTCTAGTCTGACAATAAACGATACCACACATGTGCGGAAATTTTTGTACCCATTTAAGTAGTGCAATATCTTTATTTTCAACCTGATGAACTTCATAACTTAAATTAACACGTTGAAATGAACTTTCAAAAACAGCTGGATTTTTTAAATCTAATTGTAGTATAATATCTTCTTTTACTTCCTTGGTTGCAGTAGCTGTTAAAGCAATAATAGGCACTTCCGGATGATGTTTTCGTAATTCCGCAATTTTACGATAGGGAGGACGAAAATCATGCCCCCATTCTGAAATACAATGCGCTTCATCTACAACAATGAGAGAAACATTCATTTGTTTAAATCGTTCAATAAATAAACGTGATTGTAAACGCTCTGGAGAAGTATATAAAAAATCAAGCCCTTCAAATTTAGCATTATCTAATGTGATGTCGATTTCGCGATAACTCATCATACTCGTAATTGCTTTGGCACGAATTCCTTTTGCTTCTAATTGATCTACCTGGTCTTGCATCAGGGAGATTAATGGTGAAATAACAATACAGATTCCTTCGCGTGCCAAACCAGGAATTTGAAAACAAATGGATTTACCACCACCAGTTGGCATTAAAGCAACGGTATCTTTTCCGTAAATAGCAGCATCAATAATATCTTCCTGAAGCGCTCGAAACGAATCGAAACCCCAGTATTTTTTTAATATTTCTTGACTTTTATTCATTTATGTATTTTGTCATCACTCTTCACTCCGGTCCCTGAGGCAAGTTAACCTTGAGCCTTTCAAAAAGAAGAGCTGTCACTCGTCACTTCTTCTCTTCATTCCCCTTTTTACAATACAATTGTATCATATACTGAACCGTTTTATCTCCTAATTCTTCCGCTTTTGTAAAATCTCCACAACCACCTTGCTCGCCACTTTTGATTTTTGCTACTCCTCTTGCGATATATGCATGTGCAAAATCTGTTTTAAGACTTATCGCTTGATCGTAATTTGTAATAGCCTCAGGATAAGTCCCTAACATCGTGTATACGTTTCCTAACTCGAAAAACACATTCGGAAATGATTGATTAATAGCAATTGATTTTAAATAATCTTTAATCGCACGTTTATAATGTCCAATTGCTTGATGAGAATTTCCGCGATTAAAATAAGCCTTAGCATGTTTTTTATTTAAATGTAAAGTTTGATTAAAATCACGAATAGCTTCCTGATATTCTCCTAAAATATTATGTATTTCACCACGTAAATTATACGCTTCAGAAGAATTTGGATTAATTCCTAAAGCATGATTATAGTCAGCAATTGCACCACGATAATCACCAAGATAAGATTTTGCAATTCCTCGATTCACATACGCTTCTGTATAATGGGTATTGATTTTTAGAGCTTTATTATATTCAAGTATCGCTGCTTTATAATTACCTTCTGCTTCCTTTGCAATGCCAGTCTCCAAAAAATCCGCTGCTTTCTGACAGAATAACGCTGTAGAAAGAAAAGAAATAACTAATAGTAATAGCGTGTTTTGCATGGATTTAATCAACTGAATCAATAAGTAAAGATAAAAAAAAATAGTGGTAAACTTTTCGGTTTATAGTTCAATCTTGTCACATTACTTATTCTTATTTTATTTTCTAATTATTCAATTATAGCAAGCGCTCAAGTAAGGGCTGTAATTTGTAAACTGAAAATTTGTATTTTTAAACAATGAAAATTTCTGCATCTATTTATAGCGATAAGAAACGTCCACTAAAAGACGTTATTTTAGATTTACAAGTGCATCAGGTTGATTTATTACATGTGGATTGTAATGATGACGTTTCTGTTTTTGAGGATATAAAAACCATTAGAACTTGGTGTGATTTACCGATCGACCTACATATTATTACTCCATACCCGAGTAAATACAAAGATTTATTACGAGACAATCCAGTAGAATATGTAACATTTCAATACGAAGATTTAAAAGAAAAAATAGAATTACCTTCTAATTTTAAAGGTAAAAAAGGATTAGCTGTCATAACACCAACGGATGTTTCTGTGTTCAACGAGTACGATGAATTTGATTTTATTTTAGTCATGGCTACTATACCAGGGCAAAGTGGAGGAGTATTTGATACCTTTAATTTTTCGAAAATTCGTAAATTCAAAAAATTGTATCCTGCAAAATCGGTACATGTAGATGGAGGTGTAAATGGTGAGGTTTCTTTCATCTTGAGAAATATGGGTGTAAGTAGTTCTGTTTCTGGCTCTTACTTATTTAATGGACCAAGTATTGGTCACGCTTTAATGAACCTTACAAAAAGAAATGTAGAATCCCAATTTGTATTACGCGATTTTATGATTCCTTTAGAAGAAAGTCCGGTAATTCAGGTGAAAGACTTATCATTCAAGCATGTACTCGAAACGATTGAAAAAGGAAAACTTGGGTTTGCGCTTGTCGTTAAGGAAAATAATGAATATGTAGGTCTAGTTTCTAACGCAGATGTCCGTAAAGCACTACTACATTCAATAAATGACCTATCTAATTTGGATGTATCCAGGATGATTAATACTGCATCGGTTGGGATTCAAGAGACAGCTACTGTTAACGAGATGATACAGCTAATAAAAAAATATGCATTTCCTATAACTTATTTACCCGTTTTAAATGAAGGATTAAATGCTGTAGGAATTGTTACTTTTGTAAACCTAATTCGAGGAGAAATATGATAATTCAACTACAAAAAAATATTAACGAACAGGAAGCAGCTAAAATCGCTTCAGAAATCAAAGCATTTCACATAGTTTATGAACAGGAGAACTATTTGATTACAGGTTCAGGAGTAAAAGAAGTTCCAACGATATTAGTAGATAAAACGGTGAATTCTTGGGTTTTTCCAAATGATTTACAATTAGCTTCTAGTAAATTTTCTGCAAAAAAACGTTCTGTTCAGTTCGGAAATGTATTGATTGGTGGGGATACAAAGAATACCGTAATTATTGGAGGACCTTGTTCTGTGGAAAGTGAAGAACAAATTCGTGCTTCCTCCACTTTTATTAGCGGTTTAGGTCTTAATGTTCTTCGTGGAGGATGTTACAAACCTAGAACTAGTCCATACAGTTTTCAAGGATTAGGTTTAGATGGATTGAAATTATTGGAGAAAATGCGGGATGAGTTTGGATTGTCGGTTATAACAGAAGTACGTGACGCAACACAAATTGATGAAGTTATTGCATATTCGGATATTATTCAAGTAGGTGCGAAAGCAATGTATGACCAAGGAATACTTCGCGCATGTGCAAAAACACAAAAACCAATATTAATTAAACGAGGTTTTGGGACAACTTTACAAGAATTTGTTCAAGCAGCCGAGTTTGTTCTTTCAGGTGGTAATCCTAATGTGATTTTATGTGAACGTGGAATTCGTACGTTTGAAACAGGTACACGTTTCACATTAGATTTATGCGGTGTAGCTTGGCTAAAACAACATACAAACTTACCCATTATATTAGATCCAAGTCACGCTATGGGGTATGCTTATGGTGTAGCAGATTTAGCACGTGCTTGCGTAGCTATGGGAATTGATGGTTTGTTAATTGAAACACATCCAGATCCTTCGGTAGCTAAATCAGATGCTTCCCAACAGTTGAATCATACAGAATTCGAAAGTTTAATTTCTTCCTTACGACCAGTAGCAACTAGCGTAGGTTATAACATCGTGTAAATGGTTTTTTTAGAGCAAAATATTCGAGGGATTTGTGGGAAATTCGGATTAGATTTCGAGTCTTTTTTAGGTGATTTCCAAGTAGAAAGTGTAACTGAAATTCCCTTGGTGGAGTTGGAAGCAATTACAGAAGAGTATGAATTAGATTTACATGCACTCTTATTCAAACCACTGTTTAAAAATGAGTATCTGACAGAAAAATTGGCTAAAATTAAATTGCTAATTCTTGATGTAGATGGTGTGATGACAGACGGAGGGATGGTTTTTTCTGAAAGTACAGATCAACAAAAGAAATTCAATACCAAAGACGGTATGGGGATTATAGAAGTTATTAAACAAGGTCAGGTAGAATTAGGAATCATTTCTTCCGGATTTACTGGAGGATTAGTGCATAAACGCGCTGAAATGCTTGGAATGACACGTTGTTATGTTGGACGTGATTCTAAAATTTCTGTATTAGAATCTTGGATAGAAGAAATGCAAATTTCTTTAGAAGAAGTTGCAATTATTGGAGATGATATTAATGATTTAAGCATCATGCGTGTAGCAGGTTTTTCTGCTTGTCCAGCCGATGCTGTAGAAGTTGTTAAAAAACAAGTAGATGTAATTTTATCCCTGAAAGGTGGAAAAGGTTGTGTTAGAGAATTTATTGATAATTATTTATTGCCAGCTCCGCTGGGAACATTTTAAAATATGGAAAAGTTTAAAATTGGAATTATTAGAGAAGGTAAGGTGCCAGCTGATTTTCGTGTACCGTTAACTCCCGATCAATGTGAAAGAATTCAATCAGAATATCCACAAGTGGAAATCGTAGTTCAACCGAGTCCAATTCGAAGTTTTTCAGATAATCAATACACCGAAAAAGGAATTATTGTACACGAAGATTTGTCTGCTTGTGATTTAATTATGGGCGTAAAAGAAGTACCGGTTTCAGCATTGATTCCTAATAAACGCTTTATGTTCTTCTCGCATACGATTAAAAAACAATCCTATAACAAAAAATTACTGCAAGAAATTCTTGCTAAAAAAATTCAATTAATTGATTATGAAGTACTTAAGAACAAGGTAGGGAAACGTTTAATTGGTTTTGGTCGTTATGCGGGTATCGTTGGTTGTTATAATGGATTTAGAGCTTTTGGACTAAAAAATAATTTATATACACTCAAAAAAGCAACGGAATGCCATGACCGAAAAGAATTAGAAGAAGAATTAAAAAAAGTGATTCTTCCGCCAAATACAAAGGTTGTAGCGACTGGTTTTGGGCGAGTAGGGTTTGGAGCACGTGAGATTTTACATCTGTTACCAATCATGGAGGTTGCTCCAAACGAATATTTGTCAAAAGAGTTTAATCAAGCAGTTTTTACGCATTTAGAAGTTGGTGATTATTATGCGCACAATGAAGGAAATGAATTCGATAAAAAAGAATTTTACACAAATCCAACTAACTTTAAATCCATACTTCCTACCTACATAGATCAATCAGACATGTATGTTGCGTGTCATTTTTGGTCGAATAAATCTCCAAATTTATTGACGAAAGAAGATTTGCAAAAAGAGAATTTACGCTTGAAAGTGGTAGCAGATATTTCATGTGATATTGCTGGACCAATCGCATCTACATTAAGACCAAGTACGATTGCTGATCCAATTTACGGATACAACCCAAAGACCGCGGAAGAAACAGATTACCGTCAAGATGGAACTATAACAGTTATGGCAGTCGATAATCTTCCATGTGAATTACCAAAAGACGCTTCGGAAGATTTCGGGAACGACTTTATTCAATTTATTTTACCAACTTTCTTTAATGGAGATCCTGACAATATCATCGGAAGAGGAAGTGAAACAACATTGGATGGCAAATTAACCGATGGTTTTGCTTACCTACAGGAATACGTGAATGATTAAATGCAAAATAAATAAATGGAAATAGTCTTTTATTTTCGTTTAAAAATCTTTCATCTCAAAGTATGGAAAAAGGAAATAAAAAAATAATTAGAGGTTGGGTATTTTACGATTGGGCGAATTCTGTCTATAATTTGGTTATTTCCTCCGCTATTTTTCCTATTTTTTATGATACAGTCACTACGAATAATTTCAAAGCAAGATTTTTTAATACTACGGTTGAAAGAGCAAAAGAATTAGAATTACCAGCTGGAGTAGCTATTAAAGTAGATTTTCTTGGTTTAAACATAACAAATTCTGTTTTACTTTCTTTCGTGCTTTCAGCTTCTTTTTTAGTTGTTTCTTTTCTTTCACCAATGCTATCTGGGATAGCTGATTACACAGGAAGTAAAAAGAAATTTATGCGTTTCTTTTGTTATCTAGGTTCATTCGCTTGTATTTCTTTATTTTGGTTTAATCCTGAGCATATAGAATTTGGGATGTTGTCTGTCTTTTTTGGAAGTATCGGATTTTGGAATAGCTTAGTGTTTTACAATGCATTTTTACCAGAAATTGCTGAACCACAAGACCAAGATAAAATTTCCGCACGTGGTTTTAGCATGGGGTATTTTGGATCTATGTTACTGCTAATTTTTTGTCTTGTTTGGATTCAAGTATTAGATTATCCTACCAAATGGTGTTTTGTTTTTGTAGGTATCTGGTGGATCGTTTTTAGTCAAATTACCTATCGTGTTTTACCTAACAATGTGTATGGTAGAAAACCCAAAAGAGGTTTATGGCGAGGATTCAGAGAGTTATATATCGTTTATCGTAAATTCAAAAAAACAAAACGTTTAAAAAAATACTTGTATTCGTTCTTTTTCTTCAACACAGGAGTACAAACAGTAATGCTTATGGCAACTATTTTCGCTTCGAAAGAAATCAATTGGCCTAAAGGAGGCGAAAAATCCGGATTAATAATCGCAATCTTATTGATTCAAATTTTAGGTGCTTTTGGTGCTTTTTGTATGTCACGACTATCTAGTAAAATCGGAAATATAAAAACATTAATGCTTGCAATCTCCATTTGGTTGATTATCTGTATAGGTGCATATTTTATCACAACACCGATGCAATTTTATATATTAGCGGCTACGGTTGGATTAGTAATGGGCGGAGTACAAGCGATTGCACGTTCGACATATTCTAAATTTTTACCAGAAACAAAAGACCATGCGAGTTATTTCTCTTTTTATGATGTGACCGAAAAATTAGGAATTGTGTTAGGTACATTTTTCTTCGGAATGATTGAAGCTGTTACTGGAGATTTGCGTTTCTCGGTTATTTCAATTGGCGTTTTCTTTTTAATTGGATTTATTTTACTATGGTTCGTTCCTAAAGAAGAAAAAGTAATCGGTCGTAGATTAGGAATTTTGGAAATATGAAAAAAAACAGTCTTTTAATTTTTTTTATTAGTCTTTGCAGTATTTGTTTTACGCAACGTGAAAAAGTATATACGGATATAAATGACGCTTTAAAAAATCCATTAAACGTTTACAAACTCGATTTGAGTTATACAAAACTTAAAAAATTACCAGATGTAGTAGCGCAATTAACAAATCTTGAGGAATTAAATGTTGCGCATAATAGATTAACTAATTTACCAGAATCTATAGGTAAATTAGTAAAACTTAATTACCTGCACGCTTCAAATAACAACATTACAAAACTTCCTGAATCAATCGGTAAATTAATCAAATTAAGAACGTTAAATATTAGCCACAACCAATTAATAGCACTTCCAAATTCCATTTGCGAACTTAAAAATTTAAAAGAATTAGATATTTCAATTAATAAAATTTCCATGCTTCCAGAAAACATTGGTAATGTTTCAAATTTATTTTGGTTAGAAGCAAGTAACAATAAAATCTCATCTTTACCAAAATCCATAACGACGCTTTCTAAATTAGAAGGATTAGGTCTTTCTATCAATCGATTTACTCTATATCCTAATAGTATTTCAGCTATTTTAAGTTTAAAAACACTCAATTTAGCTAGGAATAAACTATTTGTGATTCCTGCTTCTATTGGTGAATTGAAAAATCTTACACGATTAGATTTACAGGAAAATGGTATTAAAGAATTGTCAAAAGAGATCTCCAAATTGAAGGCTTTGGTATATTTAAATTTAAGTTTTAACCCACTAATGAAACTGGATGAAAATTTTTCACAATTAACTTCTTTGAAAGAGTTGGAAATGACATTTTTAGAAATGCCTGTTTTCCCGGAAGTTATAACACGGCTTTTTAATTTAGAAATTTTAAATCTTGGATATAATAAAATTGGAGATATTCCTGAAAATATTTCGAATTTAACCAACTTAAAAGAGCTTTATATAAATGATAATCAATTATTAACAATCCCTAAACAACTTACTGAATTATTTAATCTCACACGTTTGGATGTACAGGCAAATAAACTGAAAGAAATGCCAAATGAACTATGGATAATGCCGAATATAAAATACATTAATATCAATGGAAATAAAAATCTGAAAATATCTTCAGAACAGAAAAAAATATTGAAAAGGAAAAGCGAAGAAGCTTATTAGTTTAATATTTATTTTCAAAAAAGTAAAAAATAATTGCTATTTAATAGTTATTTTTAAATAGGACGAAGTAATCTTCGTGAAAATTTCAGGTGATATTTCATTTTTTCTTAAAAGCAATGCTGTTTTAATTTTATCTAACGTTTCTATTGGAATAAACAACCAACAATCATTTAAATTACTTAATAATTTAGATAGCTCAATTAAATAACCATTTCTTAAATCATCTACATGTTTTTCAATAAATAGGATACGTGCATTCACTTCAGATAATACTTGTTTTCCTAATTCATTTGGTTTACCTTGATTGAATAATACTGAATTTTCAAAAAATGGCTTAATTATTTCCGTGTGCAACTTTTCAAAGTTTGGACCAAATTTTTGTTGTAGCTTCATTCTAATTTCGTGCAAACGCAAACTGGCACTCGAAGAAAAAATCGATAATAGTTCATTTTCAATGATCGAAAAATTTTGAGTAGGTGTATAACTAGATCCTAACTGAACAAAAGGTCTTGGTTTTTGTTTATCATCCGTTTTGTTAACTTGAACTAATTTCATCGTTATTTCAATGTAGTTGTTTAGAAATAAATATTGTAAGGTTACTGCAATTAGTTTATGAGTGAATATTGCCTCTGAATGGATTAAATAAGCATATTCATAAGGTTTAATGGAATAAGTAAGTGGTTGATTTGCCAAATGATTAAAAATATCTGCATCAGCCTCTGTCCATCGCTTTAATCCTTTACTAAATTTAAATCGTTTTAAATCAATAAATAAATATTGGTTTTTCTTCAAAAAGAAAAAGACGAAAATAGTAGCTGGAATAGCAGTTAATAAAATAAATATGATTTTTTCCAATACAAAATTCATAAAATTAAAAAGGTAAGCATCCTCTGGATTTTTCGGGTCGTAAATAACCATAGCTGTACCCTTTACATTAGAATTTATTTCAAATCGGTATTCTTTCGTGTTTGCTGCAATGAAATTAACTCGTGAGTTATGCGCTCCTGCTGTAAATGCATTTAATTTAAAAACGGTTCCTTCTGTTTTTTGACCAATAATTAACATCCGTAAATTAGGAGCGAAAAAGAAAAGGAATAATGTAAAAACACTGATGATTAATAATTTAAGGCGACCGATTTGAAGTATCATATTTGTTTGTTTTATACTATAATTATAAAATTAAGCAATATATCTTGTTTTATAGCTTGTTTTAGAAGTTTGAATGTATCCATTTTTTCAAGTTTTATATTTGTATCTTTATCCCATTCATTTTAAAAAGAAATACTTATGAAGTTTATTACGTCCATGTTTACGTATGTTTCCTGTTTTTTATTATTTGGTGTTCTATTTTTTATTGAATCAAAACTTCCGATATCGAACCCTTACATTTACAAATCAATGCGTTATTTAGTACTGGCATTCGTGACGTTTATAACTTTCAAAAAGCGTAAATTATCCTTATGGATTTTTACTTCCATGATATTAGGAATTGAAGTAGGGGTAGATTTCCCTGAATTCGCGAAAGATTTGGGTAAATTAGGAACCATATTTTTACGTTTAATTAAAACATTGGTTGCGCCTTTAATTTTCTCCACCTTGGTTATTGGTATAGCTGGACATAGCAATCTGAAACAATTAGGTAGAATGGGATTGAAAAGTATTCTTTACTTTGAAATTGTCACAACATTTGCTTTATTAATAGGATTGTTAGCAATCAATATTAGTCAGGCTGGAAAAGGAGTAAAAGTAGAAACAACTGCAGCAGCTCTCGAAAAATCTCAAGATTTATTAAAACAACCTACAAAAGATCATTTGGTAGAAATGTTCCCGGAAAATATTGCGAAATCTGTAGCAGAGGGTGAAGTACTACAGATTGTAATTTTCTCTATCATTTTTGCAGTTGCCATAAGCATGTTAACAAATGCTTCTCACAAAAATAGAATGTTAGAAGGATGCGAAAGTTTAAGTGAAGTAATGTTCAAATTTACGGATATCGTAATGTATGTTGCTCCATTTGCTGTCTTTGGAGCATTAGCTAGTACAGTTGCTAAATCTGGAATTGACATTTTAATGAACTTATTTAAATTAGTTGGCACATTATACGTCTCCTTAATTGTCTTTATAACATGTGTTTTATTACCAATAGCTTTAATGGCTAAAATACCAATCAAACGTTTTATAAAAGCAGTCACAGAACCTGTTTCTTTGGCGTTTGCAACTGCAAGTAGTGAAGCGGCTCTTCCTAAAGCTATGGAAAACATGGAGAAATTGGGAGCTTCTAAAAAAGTAGTTTCGTTTGTTATTCCGACAGGATACAGTTTTAATTTAGATGGAACAACCTTATATTTATCGTTAGCAACCATTTTCGTTGCACAAATGTGTGGAAAGGATTTATCTATTGCGGAACAAATCGGTATTGGCTTATTACTCATGTTAACGTCAAAAGGTGTTGCTGGTGTAAGAGGTGCTTCATTCGTTATACTTGCTGGAGCTGTGGCATATTTAAAACTTCCAGTGGAAAAAGCAAGTGTGATACTAGCGGTTGATGCATTGATGGACATGGCTCGAACAAGTGTTAATGTATTAGGGAATTGTCTGGCATCTATCGTTATTGCCAAAAGCGAAAAAGAATTTACCCTTTCTGAAGAGGTAGCCTACGATTAAATTTCATACAAACATTCGATAGGTAGGTAGTTGTTTTTTTGAATAGAGGATAATTTTTTTATTTTATTTTCATATATTCGCAATATAACACGCATAGATTATGTTAGAAAAAACAATAAATTTTAAAATTACCACAACTTCTGAATCAAAGATTTCTAAAGTAGATTGGGAAAATCTTCCTTTTGGAAAAATGTTTTCTGATCACATGCTTGTTATGGAATATCATAATGGGGAATGGCAAGAGCCTGAAATTGTTCCTTTTGGACCAATTTCTTTTCATCCTGCAACTTCTGCTATTCACTATGGTCAATCCGTTTTTGAAGGCATGAAAGCAAACAAATCAGCGGAAGGTGATTTGTTGATTTTTAGACCAGATATGAATGCTAAAAGATTTATTGAATCGTGCGAACGTTTGTGTATGCCTATAGTTCCAGAAGGACTTTTTGTAGAGTGTGTTCGTAAATTCGTTGAACTTGAGAGCGATTGGATACCAAATAAACCTGGTTTCTCGCTATATATACGTCCATTCATGTTCTCGACAGACGAGTTCGTGGGAATTCGTCCTTCAGAAACATATAAATTCATCATTTTTGCTTGTCCTGTTGGGGCCTATTACAACGAACCAGTAAACGTGTTAATCGAAGAACATTATACTCGTGCAGCTGAAGGTGGAGTAGGTAGAGCAAAAGTTGCTGGTAACTACGGTGCCTCTTTATATCCTGCCAAACAAGGACAATTAAAAGGATACCACCAATTGTTATGGACAGATGCTAAAACACATACGTTTGTAGAAGAATCGGGTACGATGAACATTGTTTTTGTAATTAATGGCAAAATCCTTTCTCCAACAGAAGAAAATGATACGATATTACGTGGAATAACTAAACGAAGTGTATTGGAAGTTGCTAAACTTTGGGGCTATGAAATTGAAGAACGCAGAATAACAGTTGAAGAAGTGATTGCTGCAATTAAAGACGGTTCATGTACAGAAGTTTTTGGCGCTGGAACAGCAGCAACAATTGCACATATTCATAAAATTGGATTTAGAGGTGAAGACTTTATAATTCCAGCGATTGAAACTAGAGAGTTCTCCTTAAAAATTGAAAAATACATGAATGACCTTAAATCAGGAATTATTCCAGATGAATTTGGTTGGTTATTAAAAGCTTGAAATAGCTAATTAGACAATATCTGTTTCCAAATCCCTAGTGTTTTTAGCTAGGGATTTTTTTATTTTATTAATACCATGTTAAGTTTTAATAAAAAAGATCTAAAAGTTTAATTATTTAAAAAAAGAGACTAAACCTTCTAATAAACTATAAATCAATGTGTTTCAAATCTAAAATAGTTCAATTTAAAGTGTTGATTTTTCAAAACAATTTCTCACTTCCATTTGTTCATAATCCTTTTTTTTAATTAGAAAAGTCTTCCTTATTTTAGATGCTTTCTTACTATATTCGTAGCGTCAAAAAATTGAATTTATGAACAAAAAAGAAGTATATATCGTTTCTGTGGCAAGAACACCAATTGGTAGTTTTTTAGGTGCGTTTAGCAATGTATCAGCTACTGATCTGGGAGCAACAGCAATCAAAGGTGCTGTTGAAAAGGCTGGGGTGAATCCTAAGGATGTTCAAGAAGTTTTTATGGGCAACGTACTGCAAGCTGGTGTAGGTCAAGCACCTGCGCGTCAAGCAGCTTTAAAAGCTGGTTTGTCTAATACTGTCCCAAGTACTACAATCAATAAAGTATGTGCTTCTGGAATGAAGTCTGTAATGTTAGGTGCACAATCAATTATTGCTGGTGATAACGATCTAGTTGTAGCTGGTGGGATGGAGAATATGTCTCAAACACCACATTATATAGATGGAAGAAATGGAACGAAATTCGGTAATATCTTAATGTTAGATGGTATTACCAAAGATGGTTTACTAGATGTATACAGCAAAGTTCCAATGGGTAATTGCGCTGAATTATGTGCTAAAGAATATGCAATTACTCGAGAGGACCAAGATGCTTTCGCGGTAGATTCCTATAGAAAATCTGCGGAGGCATGGAAAAACGGTCATTTTGCAAACGAAGTGGTTCCAGTTTCGGTTCCTCAACGTAAAGGAGATGCTTTGCTTGTTAATGAAGATGAAGAATTCAAAAACGTATTTTTAGACAAAATACCATCTTTACGCCCAGCTTTCGATAAAGAAGGTACAATCACTGCTGCAAATGCATCTAAATTAAATGATGGTGCTTCTGCATTGATACTAGCTTCTGCCGATGCTGTTGCTAAAAATAATTTAAAACCAGTTGCTAAAATTATTGCTTATGCAGATGCTGCACATGCACCAGAGTGGTTCACAACTGCACCTGCTAAAGCAGTTGAAAAAGCTTTGGAAAAAGCGAACTTAACAAAAGAAGATATTAATTTCTGGGAATTCAATGAAGCTTTTGCAGTAGTTGGATTAGCGAATGTTAAAATCTTAGGATTAGATCCTAAAAAAGTAAATATTTACGGTGGTGCAGTAGCTTTAGGCCACCCACTTGGTAACTCTGGATCTCGTATACTAGTTACTTTAGTAAATGTATTAAAACAAAATAACGCTAAATACGGTGGTGCTGCTATCTGTAATGGTGGCGGTGGTGCTTCTGCAGTTATCATTGAAAATATCAATTAGTTTTTAGACAAAAGAAAAAAGACAAAAGACTTTAATTTATTAGAGTCTTTTGTCTTTTAAAAGAATACTTCGTACGTCACTCGTCACTCTTAACTCGTCACTCATATGTTAATTCGTCCTCGTAGAAATCGTAAAAACGCTGCTATTCGTTCAATGGTGGAAGAGACTAAATTAGGTGCTGAAAACTTAATTTATCCTATCTTTTTGCAAGATGGTAAAGGAATAAAGTCGGAAATAAAGTCTTTGCCAAATAACTTTCGCTGGAGTATTGATATGTTACTTCCAGAGGTAGAAAAATGTTTGGAGCTTGGAATAAATACCTATGTACTTTTCCCGGCAATACAAGAACGTTTGAAAGATGCAATCGCTTCCCACAGTTATGCTTCCGATAATTTCTATTTAGATGTTATACGAACTTTAAAGGATCGTTTTCCAGAAATTGTGCTAATGAGTGATGTAGCAATGGATCCATATTCTTCGGATGGTCATGATGGATTAGTGCGTGAGGGAAAAATTATTAACGATGAAACCTTACCTATTTTAGCTAAAATGTCCATTGCACAAGCACAAGCAGGTATCGATATTATCGGTCCTTCCGATATGATGGATGGACGAGTTGGATATATCCGTGAGGCTTTGGATCAAGCGAATTTTACGGATGTGAGCATTATGTCTTATTCTGTAAAGTATGCAAGTGCTTTTTACGGTCCATTTCGCGATGCATTAGATTCAGCACCAAAAGCTGGAGATAAAAAGACCTACCAAATGAACCCTGCAAATCGTCGTGAGGCATTAATAGAAGCTGAATTGGATATCCAAGAAGGTGCAGATATGTTAATGGTAAAACCAGCACTATGTTATTTGGATGTAATCGCTACTTTGAAAGAAAATTTTCCGGTGCCAATAACCGCATACAATGTAAGTGGAGAATGTGCAATGGTTTATGCAGCATCTCAAAATGGTTGGTTAAATTATGAAGCAACGATGTCTGAGATGTTATTAAGTATTCGTCGGGCTGGTGCAGATGGAATATTGACCTATTTTGCAAAAGATTTCGCAACATTATTAAAAAAATAATGAATTACCAAGGAATTTTAGACGACGCTAAAGCGAATCTTCCAGCATTAAAAAAGAAAATTGTAAGTCTAAAAAAAACGAATAATCGTATTTTAGATACACAATTTCATACTGCGCATGTAAAAACTTTTAAAGGAATCGATTGTTTATCCTGTGCTAATTGTTGTAAAACGACTAGTCCTATTTTTCGAAAAGTAGATATCGACCGAATTTCAAAAAGTATTGGAATGAAATCTGGTAAATTCGAAGATGAATTTTTGCGTACAGATGAAGATGGTGATTTTGTACTTAAATCTTCCCCTTGTTATTTCCTAGGCAATGACAATAAATGTTCTATCTATGATGTGCGACCTTTGGCATGTCGTGAGTATCCCCATACAGATCGAAAAAACATGTTTCAAATTTTAGATTTGACAGCGAAGAATGTAGAGATATGTCCTGCGGTTGCAAAAATTGTAACTGAATTAGAAGGGAACGTAAAAAAATCAATCGAGCGCTAAAACAGTGCTAAACTACCCCCAATCGCATCGAAAAATAAAAAAATTAACTATTTGATATTCAATAAAAAGCCCAATCGAAATCGGGCTTTTTTGCTGTGCGGAGAGAGCGGGATTCGAACCCGCGATAAGCTTTCGGCCTATACACGCTTTCCAGGCGTGCTCCTTAAACCACTCGGACATCTCTCCAATATTATAAATCACTTATGAATATTGGTTTGCGAAAGTACAAAAAAAAAGACTTACATAGTTAATTCACCGGAAATATTTCGAGCTAGTATTTTTTTTACTTCATCTTGACTCAAACTATTTCCTAAAGCATACATGAATTTACAAACTGCTGCTTCTGTTGTCATGTCGCCACCGCCAATAACTCCTACTTTTTGGAAGAAAGAACTCGTCTGGTATAATCCTTGTTCGACCGAACCACTATTACATTGTGTAATATTTAATACAATTCCTCCATCTGCGATATAACTTTCAATTAAATCGTCAAACGATTTGTCTGTTGGTGCATTTCCAGCCCCAAAAGTTTCTAAAATAATTCCCTTAATTTTAGAAATATCAAACAAACTTTGATAAACAGAAGCATTAAAACCAGGAAAGATTTTAAGTAAAGCCACTCGATTATCTAGCGCAGTGAATAATTTCAATGTTTGCTTTTCGTATTGTAATCCTTTAAGATAATTTATATGAATTCCTGCTGTAGCTAAAGGAGGATAATTTGGTGAACTAAATGCTTTAAAAGCATTCGCTGAAATTTTTGTTGTACGATTACCACGGAATAAATTATTCTCAAAATAAATGGCTACTTCTTTAATCCTACTTGAACCATCAGTATGTTTTGCTGCAGCTATTTCAATGGAAGTAAGTACATTCTCCCTACCATCCGTACGTATCTCATCAATAGGGAGTTGAGATCCAGTAAGGATTACAGGTTTAGACAAACCTTGAAGCATATAACTTAATGCGGAAGCTGTATATGCCATCGTATCTGATCCGTGAAGAATTACAAAACCATCATAAACAGTATAATGGTCAAAAATAATTTCAGCTATTTGCTTCCAATACGTTGGATTCATTTCAGAAGAATCAACCGGTTTTTCGAAGGATATTGTTTCTAATCGAACATTTAAACGATTAATTTCTGGAATCTGTTGATACAAATGATCAAAATTAAATGCAGTTAACGTCCCTGAACTCGGATCATTTACCATTCCGATAGTTCCACCTGTATAAATGATTAATACCTTCGGTTGTTGCATGTTAAATAGAAAATAAATTTTGTGCGTTTTGTGTTGTAATTCTTCCAATTTCTTGCGCTGATATTTCAAAGATATCGGATATTTTTGAAGCTATGTAAGGTAAATAGGCACTCTCGTTTCGTTTACCACGAAATGGAGTAGGTGCTAAATAGGGTGCGTCTGTTTCTAAAACTAATTTGTCCAAGGGAATATGTTTTACAGATTCTAGTAAAGTAGATTTTTTATACGTTACAACTCCTCCAATTCCAAAGGAAAAACCTTCATACCCTAAGATTTTTTGCACATCATTTTCATCACCTGAAAAACAATGAAAAACACCCTTTAATCGGTCGTCATTGTGTTCGTCTAAGATTGCATAGATTTCTGGAAAAGAATCACGCGCATGAATAACAATTGGAATTTGAAGTTCTTTCGCCCAATTAATCTGTGTAATAAATGCGTGTTCTTGTTCTTTTAGAAATGTCTTATCCCAATATAAATCGATTCCAATTTCGCCAATTGCAATGAATGCTCGCTGATCTAAGAACTTTTTTAATTCTACTAATGTTTTTTCCCAATCTAAATCTACCGAACAAGGATGAAGTCCCATCATGGGAAAACAAACGCCAGGATAGTTTTGTTCAAGTGTTAACATCCCTTCTATAGAACGTAAATCAACGTTTGGAAGTAACAATTTAGAAACACCAACAGCTAAAGCACTTTGAATAGCTGTGTCTCGGTCTTCATCAAATTGGGAAGAATATAGGTGCGTATGGGTGTCAATAAACATAAGGAAGTGTAAATAAAAACAGCGTCAAAAGTATGTTTTTTCAACGCTGTTTTAAATGCTAAATGTGATTAACAAAATTCGTTATATGCTTCTGTTAAGTTTTCAGCAATCATAAGTGCAGTACCACCCTCAATATGATGTCTTTCCAAAAAATGAACCAATTCACCATCTTTGAATAATGCAATAGAAGGAGAGGAAGGAGGATAAGGTAAAAAATGTTTTCTAGCTTGTGCAACAGCCTCACCATCCACACCTGCGAATACTGTCGTTAACTTATTTGGTTTTTTATCTCCATGTAGAGATAATTTAACCCC
>JBIIKZ010000026.1:0-27558 GCA_044232905.1 Crocinitomicaceae bacterium | reverse complement strand
CTCTCATACACGTTTTTTTGTTAAAGATACAGCGATATTTTCGATTCTACAAAAATATTTCGAAGCTTTAAATTGGCCCTTTATGAAATTCTTGTAGAAAATAAATGGAATGCAGGCAATTATAAACCTTATACGGTCACCCTCCTTAATCCTCCCTCAAGGGAGGAAAAAATAAAACAAAAAAAAGGCATTCTTTCGAATGCCTTTTTCTCTATTAGAGTAAGGTATTATACTGTTTGTTTCACTTTTGGCGCAGCAGCTAAAATATCCGTAGATGTTTCAGAAGCGTATTGCTCAAAGTTTTTAACGAATTGTCCAGCTAAGTTATTAGCTGTATCATCATATGCATTTTTATCTGCCCATGTACCTCTTGGGTTTAAGATTTCAGCAGGAACACCTTCACAAGATGTAGGAATCGCTAAATCAAAAACTGGTAAAGTATCATAAGCAACATCGTTTAATTTGCCTTCTAAAGCAGCAGTAATCATCTGACGTGTGTAAGAAAGTTTCATTCTACTTCCAACTCCGTAAGATCCACCAGTCCAACCAGTGTTAATTAACCATACTTTGATATCTGTTCCTTCTAATTTCTCTCCTAACAATTTCGCGTATTTCGCTGGGTGTAATGGTAAGAAAGCTTTTCCGAAACATGCAGAGAATGTAGTTGTTGGTTCTGTAATTCCCATTTCAGTTCCAGCAACTTTTGCTGTGTAACCTGACATGAAGTGGTACATTGCTTGCTCTTTCGTTAAACGAGAGATTGGAGGCAATACACCAAATGCATCTGCAGTTAAGAAGAAAATATTTTTTGGCGTAGATCCGATAGATGGATTTACAATATTTTCAATAAAATCTATTGGGTAAGAAACACGCGTGTTTTCTGTGATGGAACCATCCATGTAATCAGGTGTAGAAGTAGCATCCACAAAACCAATATTTTCTAAAATTGCACCAAATTTAATCGCATCAAAAATTTGTGGCTCTTTCTCACGGGATAAATCAATCGTTTTCGCATAACATCCACCTTCAAAGTTGAAAACAGTGTTGTCCGACCAACCGTGCTCATCATCCCCAATTAATTGACGGTTTGGATCAGAAGATAATGTTGTTTTACCAGTTCCAGATAAACCGAAGAAAATTGCTGTATCCCCATCTTTACCAATGTTCGCAGAACAATGCATAGACAATACATTTTTCTCATGTGGCAACAAATAGTTCAATACAGAGAAAATTCCTTTTTTCATTTCACCTGTGTATCCTGTACCTCCGATCAAAATCATTTTTTTCGTGAAGTTCAAGATAGCGAAATTGTGCTGACGTGTTCCGTCTACTGCTGGATCTGCTTTAAATCCTGGTACACATACGATGTGCCAATCTGGAGTAAAGTTTTCGATTTCAGTATCTGTAGGACGCAAGAACATATTATGGCAAAACATGTTTGACCAAGAATATTCAGATACTACACGAATATTTAAACGATGAGATTCATCTGCACATGCGTACGCATCTCTTACATAAACATCTTTATCTGTTAAATACGCTTGCATACGACTATACAAGGATTTAAATTTCTCTTTAGAGAATTTAATATTTACATCCCCCCACCAAACTGTATTTTCAGTTTTTTCATCAAAGACTACAAAACGGTCTTTTGGAGATCTTCCTGTAAATTCACCTGTTTCGATTGCTATTGCTCCCGTGTCAGTTAACACACCTTGCCCGCTAATGATAGTATCTTCTACTAATTCAGCTGGTGTAAGATTCCAAAATACATTACCTAAGTTAGTTAGGCCGATAGAATCGTTTAAATTGGCATTATTTCCTCTTTTACCAAAATCGTTCATACGTACTTTTATTTTATAGCTTTCGCTTTGATTTAGGATGCAAAAGTACACCTATTTATACTAAATAGTCAATTTTTTTTTTCCGTTTTCTAAATAAATATTAACTTAATGTAAAGAAAAATGTTGAAAACTCTTTATTCAGTTGAAAGTTAAAAGTTAAAAGTGGAAAGTTTTGCGTAAAAACTAAAAACTGAATATCATAATAAAACGGAAGAGCATTTTATAATTAATCATAGTAATCGCTATAAAATGTTAAATTACCTTTATATAAATATGAAAAGATCAAAAAGAACGATCACTCTTAAAACGAATCCTTAATATTAAGTTATGAAAAGAAAAAACTATGTACTTTTAAAGTTGTTAATCGTAAGTGTTTTCAGTTTTTACGCTTGCTCGCAACAACCACAAAAAAATAAAGTAACAAAAGTCACTCAAATGAAAAAAGAACTTACCGCAGAAGAAAAACGTGTTATACTAAATAAAGGTACCGAAGCGCCTTTTATCGGAGAATACACAGATAATTTTGAAGAAGGTGTTTACAGCTGTAAACAATGTGGTAGTGAATTATATACCTCCACAAGTAAATTTCATTCAGGATGCGGTTGGCCTAGTTTTGACCAAGAAATTCCTGGTCGCGTAAAAAAATTACTAGATGCAGATGGACGTAGAACTGAAATTGTGTGTGCAAATTGCGATGGTCACCTCGGACATGTATTTTATGGGGAAGGATTTACAGCAAAAGATACACGTCATTGCGTGAACTCTATTTCGATGGAATTTATTAAAAAAGAAGATGCTCAAAATCAAATAAAAGCAAAAACAGAAGTTGCCATTTTTGCTGGCGGTTGTTTTTGGGGCGTGGAATACTATTTTCAAAATGCTCCTGGCGTATTAAAAACACAAGTTGGTTATATCGGCGGTCACAAAGAAAACCCAACGTATAAAGAAGTGTGCGCACACACAACAGGTCACATAGAAGCGATGGAAGTAACATTCGATCCTACGAAAACTAACTACGAAACGCTTGCAAAATTATTTTTCGAAATTCATGATCCTACACAAACCAATGGTCAGGGTGGAGATATCGGAGAACAATACCTTTCTGTAGTATTTTATACTTCTGAACAACAAAAAGAAATTACAGAAAAACTGATTCATTTATTAGAAAATAAAGGCTACAAAATTGCAACAACTTTACGTCCAGCAACAAAATTTTGGTCTGCCGAAACTTATCATCAACAATATTATGAAAAAACGGGAGGTATTCCTTATTGTCATGCTAGACGAAAAAGATTTTAACTGCTAATATCCGTAACGAATCATTTTTTTAAATCCGAAATTTGCAGTAAAAGTGATTCCGCTATAGGAGCTTGTACTTTGTGCGGTTGCATTATTTGGCATTCCCCCAGTAAGCGAGTAATTAAAACCGATCTCTGAATATATAATTCCACGCACAAAAGCATATTGTACCCCAGCATTTGCACCAATTGCGAATGAGAGAATATTTCCACTTGCAGGTATGGATGATGGTAGTGAATAATTAGATGGGGCATTGAGTAAATTAATCCCTACGCGATTGTAAGAAACAGTAACATGTTCTGCAGTAAAAAACCCTAGCCCATATTCTAAATCATTTCCATAATAATTTCTTCTTCCGATTTCTAAAGTATTGTAGCGATAGGTTAAATTCCCTAAGATTGTGTCCACAATAAAATATTCTTGTTTTTCATTTTTACTCAAGGTAGTACAAAAACGAGCATACATAGAATGTTCGTCGTCTTGTTTCTCAAGTAATAAACTCATTCCAACATAAGGATTAACTACCGTAAAACCTTTAATAGCATCCAATCCTACCCCAGCATAAATCTGACTATGAACAGATTGAAATACAGTCAAAAAAAGAAACGAACAAAAAGTTAAAACAACATATATATTACCTCTTAAAATTCTGTACTTTTTCATTTTAAATCTATTTACGGCCTAAATTAAGCATTTTACACAAAGCTTTAGTATGTTTGTTTAAAATTTAGATGCTATGGCAATTTTCTCGTTTAATGGATTTATTCCTGTGATAAAAAAATCGAGTTATATTCACCCACAAGCTACCATTATCGGCAATGTAATCATTGGAGAAAAGGTGTATGTGGGTCCACACGCAACCATACGTGGCGACTGGGGTAAAATCATTTTAGAAGACGGATGCAATGTACAAGAAAGTTGTACCATCCACATGTTTCCAGGTACGACTACCCTACTCAAAAAAGGAGCGCATATTGGTCACGGTGCAATTGTTCATGGCGGTACGATTGGTGAAAATTGTTTGATCGGAATGAATGCGGTCGTAATGGATGATGTCGTGGTAGAAGATGAGTGCATTATTGGTGCATTATCCTTTATACCTGCGCGCACTACCATTCCAAAACGTAGTTTAGTTGTCGGAAATCCAGGTAGAGTTATCAAACAGGTTTCAGATGAAATGTTGAACTGGAAAACGCGCGGAACCCAGTTATACCAAGAATTACCAAGAGAATGTTACGATACACTGAAAGAATGCGAACCTTTGGAATTTGAAGAAGAGAATAGACCAGCACAAGAGAAGATGTTTGAGACTTGGGATAGGTTGGGTGACGGCCCTTCGAGAGCCTCAGGGACCGTTTTGGGCGAAAAATAAAAAAGAACATAATTTAAGGATGAATAAGATTATATTAATTGGTGCGGGGAATGTGGCGACAAATGTCGGATTGGGACTTAAACAAGCTGGTTACGAGATAACAGGCTGCTACAGTCGTTCGATAGAATCTACGCATTTGTTAGCAAAAACACTCGATTGCCTTTTATTAAACGATTTACAACATCTACCAGCGCACGACCTTTTGTTAGTTTGTGTTCCAGATGCTGCAATCGCAGGTGTTATCGCTCAATTACCAATCACCTCCAACATCGCTTATACTTCCGGAACTGTTAGTTTAGATGAATTACCTAACACCCACAAGATCGGTGTGTTTTACACGCTTCAAACCTTTACAAAAAATAAACAAATCGAACTAAAAACGGTTCCTTTTTTCGTGGAATCTAAGGACAAAAACCTTCAAAAAGAACTACTTAAATTAGCAAAACATATTGGATTACGTGCTGAAATCACTTCTTCCGAACAACGAAAACAATTACATATTGCAGCTGTTTTTGTGAATAATTTCACCAACCATCTCGCTTATTTGGCGAAACAACATGTTGAAAAACACGAATTATCTTGGGAAAATTTACTTCCTTTGTTAGGCGAAACGTTTTCTAAAATAAACACCGAAAACCCGAAAGAAATACAAACGGGACCTGCACGACGTAAGGATTTAAATGTCCTAGAAAAACATTTGAATGAACTTTCTGGAAACGAAAAAGAGATTTATAAAGCGATTACTAACAGTATATTAAACACTTATCATGCTTAGTTACAAAGAAAAACTCCCAAATATCACGACCATTATATTAGACATCGACGGTGTACTAACCAATGGTGAAGTTTTTGTTTTAAAAAATGAATTTGCACGTGCAATCAATACAAAAGATGCATACGCAATTCAATACGCAAAACGTGTAGGAATCAATGTCCTAATTATCACAGGTGGAGAATCTCAAGACCTTAAACAAGCATTGGAAGGGATTGGTGTAACAGAAGTATATCTTCGTTCTTCGAACAAAATTGAAGTCTATAACTCCGCGAAAGAAAAATATCATTTCACCGACGAACAAGCATTATACATGGGCGATGACATACCAGACTATCCGGTACTAAAAGTAGTTGGAGTTGCTACCTGTCCGCAAGATGCCGCTATAGAAATTAAACAAGTTTCCCATTATCAATCACCATTTAACGGTGGACAAGGATGTGTTCGAGATGTGATCGAGCAAACCTTACGTGTACAAGGGAAATGGTTTCAAGAGCAGGCGTTTCATTGGTAATAAGGGACGAGAGACGTGTGACGAGTGACGGACGAATAGGTGTTTTTTTAGCGCAGAGGAATGGGAGTTATTTTAGACGAAAAGGATGTTTGGAGGTCGCTTAGTTTTTTTGACTCTGTCAAACACACAACTAGCTATTTTCTTATAATCTCTATCGACATATCAATCCCAACCTTCAATATCTGTGATGGTTTCGTAGCCGTTTTTGTTCCTTCTAAACAAATTAGATCGACATTCTCCTTGATTTTATTGGAGATTTCTGCATAACTCGCCGGACTTGCTTCGCCAGAAATATTTGCAGAAGTAGAAACAATCGGTTTACGAATCGAACGAATCAACTTCACACAAAATGGATCTTTCGTTACACGAATACCTACTGAACCGTCTTTCGCTAACACACTCTCCGCCAATCCTTTTGCATTTGGATAAATGATAGTCAATGGTTTATCTGCATATTCTACCAAATCATAACATACCTCTGGAAATTCTACCGTGTATTTTTCTAACATCTGGATGCTATCTACCAAAACAATAAAACTTTTATTCTCAGGTCGATTTTTGATGTCTAAAATCTTTTTACACGCTTCATCATTTGTTGCATCACAACCAATTCCCCAAATCGTATCGGTAGGATACAAAATGGTTCCTCCTTCGTTTAAAATTAGTTTTGCTTTTTCGATTGTCTCTTCCATCCTATTCTCCTAATAAATCTGGTCTACGTGCTTTTGTACGCTCTAATGCTTTTTCTTCTCGGAATTTTTCGATTAATTCAAAATTACCCGACAATAATACATCTGGCACACGGTTTCCTTTGAATTCTGGTGGACGTGTATATACCGGCGGAGAAAGTAAATCGTCCTGAAAACTATCGGTTAAGGCAGAGGTTTCATCGTTCAACACCCCAGGAATCAAACGAATAATACTATCTGTCAATACAGCAGCCGCTAATTCTCCTCCAGACAACACATACGAACCTATGGAAACTTCTTTGGTAATATACATTTCGCGTACGCGTTCGTCTACCCCTTTATAATGTCCGCAAAGAATAATCAAATTTTCGCCCAAAGACAAATTATTCGCCATACGTTGGTCCAAAACTTCCCCATCTGGCGTCATGTAAATCACCTCATCGTAGGTTCTTTCTGCTTTCAATTTATCAATCAAAATTGCAATCGGTTCAATAGACATTACCATTCCTGCACCACCACCATACGCGTAATCATCCACGCTTTTTTGCTTATTGGTAGCATAATCCCGGATGTTATGTAAATGAATTTCAGCGATTCCTTTCTCTTGCGCACGTTTTAAAATCGAGGCTGAAAATGGTCCTTGTAATAATTCTGGTAAAATCGTTAATATATCTATGCGCATGGCTTATTTATTATAGGCTAAAACTGCTTCGCGGACACTTCCATGCTTCAACAACAATTCTTTCGCATCATCGTAGGAAATATTTAATTTTTCTTTGACCATGTTAGTACCGCGATCCACCAATTTCAGGTTGCTTAATTGCATATCTACCATACGATTTCCTTCCACACGACCTAATTTAATCATCAAAGAAGTAGAAATCATGTTTAAGACTAATTTTTGAGCTGTACCTGCTTTCATACGCGTACTTCCAGTTACAAATTCAGGTCCAACGACTGGTGTTATCGCAAATTGTGCCACTTGACTTAATGGACTTCCAGCATTACACGACAATCCACATGTGATTAAACCTGTATCGTTTGCTTTTTCAATTGCTCCCAGTACATAAGGTGTCGTTCCAGAAGCAGCAATGCCGACTAACACATCGTTTGGCGTAACACAATATTCCTCGAGATCCTTCCATCCTTGTTCGCGATCATCCTCCGCAAATTCTACTGCTTTACGAATCGCTTTATCTCCACCTGCAATGATACCATTTACTAAGTCAAAAGGAACACCAAAAGTAGGCGGACACTCACTAGCATCCACAACACCTAAACGTCCACTTGTCCCAGCTCCCATGTAAAACAAACGTCCACCTTGTTGCATACGTTCAAACGCAGCATTCACAAAATTTTCAATAGCTGAAAGTTCTTTTTCAATGGCTAAAGGAACCGATTTGTCTTCGTTATTTATACTTGCTAGTAACTCAATCGTTGACATTTTTTCCAAACCGTCGTAGTTACTTACTGTTTCTGTTGTGCGAATCATAAGTTACACTAAATAAGCAAAATAATCTTCTTTATCTAAATCCATTTCTACGCGCTCTTTCATCGTAGTAGAAAGTGTAATTCCTACAAAATCACTTTTGATTGGGTACCTTCTATGACGCCTATCAACTAAAGAAACCGTTTTAATTGCTTTCACTGGTTTTTCCAATAATTTCATCAAGGCATACTGCATCGTAGAACCAGAATTTATCACATCATCCACTAAAACGATAAAACCATTTAATAATAAATTCGCATCGATTGAAATTGTGATTTCTTCCGTTAATGGCTGTTCTTTATTCATTTTGATTTCAAAAACAGTCACTTGATGGTCTGAATTTTCTTGAATAATACGCCCTAATTCTTTCGCGATACGAACGCCATTCCCACAAATACCTCCAATAAAGATGGATTTTTCCTCCAAGGAATTTTCTAAAATCTGATGTGCTAGACGCATGATCTTTTGATCAATCTGCGTTTTATTGAGTACTACTTGCATGTGAGATTTGTATTTTCTTCAAAGATAAGGGATATAGTTGAAAGTAGAAAGAAATGAGTGACGAAGTGATGAGTGACGGTCCCTCGAGAACCTCAGGAACCTAGTGACGTAGGGACAAAGTGACGGGATTAACCATTGAGAAGTTGAGAAATTAAGATTGATTGGTGAGGAGAAGGATTCGTATAGGTTCATTGAGAATTTGACGGTGTCAAATAAGTGGGGTTTAAAAATTCACACGGAGTATTTCAAAGCCATACTGAAACTATCTAAAGTCAGACTGAGCGGGGTTGAAGTCGACTGTTGTTTATTCTCAATGGTGAAAAACAATCTATTTTCACTAATTTTGATTATTAAGTAAAGCTAATTCCTATTAACTATTTCCTATAAGCTATACCATGATTACAAAACCAACCTTTCTTGTCGACGAAAAGAAATGTCGTGCAAACATCCAAAAAATTGCAGATAAAGCGAAACGCAACAATGTTATCTTTCGTGCGCATTTTAAAACGCATCAATCATTAGCTATTGGTCGTTGGTTTAAAGACGCTGGGGTAGAAAAAATAACCGTTTCTTCCTTAGATATGGCGCGTTATTTTGCATCCGAATGGAACGATATTACGGTTGCTTTTCCAGTAAATTTCTTAGAAATTGAAACTATCAATGAATTAGCAGCTAAGATTCAATTAAATGTTGTGATTGTAAATCTAGAAGCGGTAGATTTTCTTTTGAAAAATTTACAGCATCCAATAGGTTTCTTTATCAAAATCGATGTTGGCTACAAACGTACCGGAATACTACCAGACAATTTAACATTGGTGGATGCAATTCTTGATCGAGCTGCCTCCAATGATAATTTAAACTTCTTAGGATTTTTAGGACATGCTGGACATAGTTATAAATCATCCAATTACGATGAAATCGAAGCGACACACACCGAAAGTATCGCTCGTATTCTTCCATTTAAAGAACGCTATAAAAAAGACTATCCAAACTTAATCCTTTCGGTTGGAGATACACCAACATGTAGTGTGGTGGAAGATTTCTCGATGGTGGATGAAATTCGTCCTGGAAATTTTGTGTTTTACGATATTCAACAAACTTCCATTGGATCCAACACTACGGATGACATCGCTATTGCTATGGCTTGTCCGATTGTTGCTATTCACCCAGATAAAAACGAACTCATAATGCATGGTGGCGGTGTTCACTTTGCAAAAGATGCATTCCAAGACCCTATACTCGGAACGATTTATGGAAAATTAGTTGAAAAAACGGAAAATGGTTGGGGAGATATTTTAGATGGTATTTACGTAAAAAGTTTATCGCAAGAACACGGAATCCTTTCTGCAACAGACGAAGTCATTAAAAATTATCAAGTTGGAGATGTTGTCTATATCTTACCAGTACACTCATGTTTGACAGCAAATTGCTTTAAGACCTATCAGTTATTGAGCGGTGAAGTGATTGAACGGTTTTGAGAGACGGCCATTCGATAACTAATGGACCTGAGGGACGAAGGATAAGGGGAGAGTGACGAGTGTCGGAGTGTATACTTTTAACTTTAAAATTTTAACTTTATACTTTAAAACTAAAGTTCATGTTATCCCAACGAAACGCTATTTATATCGGAAGCAAAAAACGCGGTAGTTTATACGATTTGACAATTCCTGAAAATTTTCAAGAGGATTTAATTGTATTTATACATGGCTACAAAGGCTATAAAGACTGGGGCGCTTGGAATTTAATGGAGCAAGCATTTGTAGCACAAGGTTTTGGTTTCTGTAAATTTAACCTGACACACAATGGTGGCACGACAGAGAACGGAATCGATTTCCCCGATTTAGAAGCATTTGCAAATAATACTTATTCGAAAGAGAAGTTTGACGTACAAGCAATGTTGAACGAATTGGAAAAACACGTCACTCCTCTCCCACGCATTCATTTGATGGGACATAGTCGCGGAGGTGGCATTGCGTTATTGAATGGCGCTGACGAACGCGTAAATTCTATCATCACCTTGGCGAGCATTTCCTCCGTAGCAACAAGATTTGCAGACGAAAAAATGTTGACAGCCTGGAAAGAAACTGGGGTTCGCTATGTGAAAAACGAACGTACAAAGCAGGACATGCCGCATTACTATAGTCAATACTTGGATTTCGTAGAATATAAAGACGAACTAGACATCGAAAAAGCATGTAAAAACTTAAACAAACCAAATTTGGTTATCCACGGCGATAAAGACACTTCTGTTTCCATCGAAGAAGGAGTAGAAATAGCACAATGGACCAATTCACCCTTATATACCATTGAAAATACAGACCATGTTTTTAGTAGCGCACACCCTTGGAATCAAGAGGAATTACCTGAAGCTTTGGAGGAAGTAGTTACCATTGTAAGTACGTTTATCTTAAAACAACAGACCGTAAAACTTGCAGAGGAAAACACGCAATTAGCGAGTCAATTAGTTGCTATGACAAAAGTGGATGGCGAAACAAAAGAAATGGAATTGGAGTTTTTATTGCAAATCTCGCAACAATTGGGATTAAGTAAAGAAGATTTAATTGAATTGTTCGAAAAACAAATTGCAGTTACACCACCAAAAAACGAAGCAGATCGAATCATTCAATTCTATCGTTTGTGTCTATTAATGTTTGTTGATCACGAAATTCACCACGAAGAATTAAAAGCACTTCGCAATACTGGACTTCAAATGGGTTTAAATCCTGCAGCAACGGAAGAAGTGATTAAATTGATTCAATTATACCCAGGAAAAGGAATACACGTGGAGAAATTAATTCAGATCTTTCAAGTGAATCATAATTGAGGACGGCACTTCGAGAACCTCAGGAACCCTTGAGAGTCAATCGTAGAGCGAAAGGTCAACATTTAAAAACCAAGGTATAAATCTAGATTTATTAGACAATTAATCGTAAATTTGAACCACTTTAACTAAATCTGTACGTAGCATGCAACTGTGGAACACATTAAGTAAAGAGGAATTGGTCAAACAATTGAATGAGAGTGGTTTAAATTTTATCACTGTTTCTTTTTACCAATATGCTCAAATAGAGAACCCCTCTTTGTTTCGAGATCATTTGTTTTTACAATGGTCCAAATTAAATATCGTAGGTAGAACTTACGTAGCAAAAGAAGGTATCAACGCACAAATCTCTGTGCCTGTGCCCCATTTCGAACAATTTCGCGATGAATTATACCATATCTCCTTTTTAAATGGTATTCGATTAAACATTGCTGTGGAAGATGGTGGTATAAAACATCCTTTTTTGAAGTTGAAAATAAAGGTTCGAGATAAAATATTAGCGGATGGTTTAAACGACGAAAATTTTGATGTGCGTAACAAAGGAATTCACTTAAATGCAGAAGAATTCAATAAGTTAACCAACGATCCAAACACCATTTTAATTGACTTTAGAAACCATTACGAAAGTGAAGTCGGCTATTTTAAAGGTGCGATTACCCCGGATGTAGATACATTCAGAGAATCGCTACCTATTATTGAAGATGCATACCTGAAAGGAAACGAAGACAAAAACATTGTGATGTATTGCACTGGTGGAATTCGTTGTGAAAAAGCATCGGCTTGGTACAAACACCGAGGATTCAAAAATGTACATCAACTAGAAGGTGGAATTATCAAATACGCCAACGATTGTAAAAATTTAGGCGTTGAAAATAAATTTATCGGTAAAAACTTCGTGTTCGATGAACGTCGTGGTGAGCGTATTACAGACGATATCGTTTCAGTTTGTCACCAATGTGGTAATCCATCTGATGTACATACCAATTGTATAAACGATGGTTGTCATTTGTTATTCATCCAATGCGATTCGTGTAAAAGTCAATTCGAAAATTGTTGTTCTACTGATTGTCAAGATGTAATCCATTTATCAGAAGAAGAACAAAAAGCATTACGCAAAGGCAAGGAAATCAGCAATAAGATATTCAAAAAAGGAAGGTCTGAAAAGTTAAAATTCAAGGCCCAAAATTTATAATTTTCACCCCATAATTCAGCATATGATTTTAGGAATTGATTGGAACGTAACCTCAGAATTAATTGAAGGTCAACCAACACCAAATAAATACGGTTTATTGTTTGTCTCTGGAATTATCATTGGTTTTTTTGTCATGAAACGTATTTTTAAACGCGAAAATATCGATGAGAAAATTTTAGATAAACTATTGATGTACGTTGTCATCGCAACTATTCTAGGTGCGCGTTTTGGCCATGTATTTTTCTATGGGCCGTATTGGGATGTGATCGATCCGTTTGGAAACATTATTGAACGTGGTTATTTCTCTCACCCTGCCGACATGTTTAAAGTATGGGAAGGAGGTTTAGCTTCACACGGTGCAACGATTGCATTGTTTGTTTCCTTGTGGTTTTTCTCCAAAAAAGTGGTACAAAAACCATTTTTATGGATTTTAGACCGCATAGCAATATCTGCTGCAATTACGGCATGCTGTATCCGATTAGGTAACCTTGTGAATCATGAAATCATAGGATTACCGACAGATTTACCTTGGGGATTCCGTTTTAACCATGCCGGTGCAGAATACATGATCAACAATACACACGTTTTTAGACACCCAGCTCAATTGTACGAAGCATGTTGGTATTTCTTGATTTTCTGCTTGTTAATGTACATGTATTGGAAAACAGAGTCTAAAAACAAACCTGGTGTATTATTTGGAACCTTTATGATCTTATTGTGGTCTGTGCGGTTTGTGGTTGAATTTATAAAAGTTGGACAAACCGATCGCGACACCTATTGGATTATTAATACTGGCCAATTATTAAGTCTGCCAATGATTATGGTTGGGGTGTATTTTTTGGCGCAGGGAATAAAGGGAAACGGCCCTTCGAGAGCCTCAGGGACCGTTAAATAAAACAATATTTCTCTGAAACATACATATAAAATTAAACGATTTACAATCAAACGATATGAAAACAAAAACATTAAAGAAAAATAAAGTAAACGTAATTACCCTAGGTTGTTCCAAAAACACGTTTGATTCCGAAGTATTAATGGCACAATTAAAAGCCAATAAATTTGACGTAGAACACGAATCGATGTCAGATGATGCCGAAATCGTAATTATTAATACCTGTGGATTCATTGATAACGCAAAACAAGAATCGATTGACACAATTTTACGTTATGCACAAGCAAAAAACGATGGCGAAGTCGATAAAGTGTATGTGACGGGTTGTTTATCTGAACGTTACCGTGAGGATTTAGAAAATGAAATTCCAGAAGTGGATGCCTTTTTTGGTACACGCGAATTGCCACGTTTACTAAAAACATTAAAAGCAGATTACAAGCAAGAATTGGTGGGAGAACGCTTGTTGACTACCCCATCACACTACGCATATTTCAAAATTGCCGAAGGTTGCGATAGACCTTGTTCGTTTTGTGCGATTCCCTTGATGCGTGGTAAACATGTTTCAACTCCGATTGAAGACTTAATAAAATCCGCAAAAAGTTTGGCAGCAAAAGGCGTGAAAGAATTAATCTTAATCGCTCAAGATTTAACGTATTACGGTTTAGATATCTATAAAAAAAGAGCGTTAGCAGATTTAATTTCGCAATTATCTGATGTAGAAGGTATTGAGTGGATTCGTTTGCATTACGCCTTCCCTTCTGGTTTTCCGATGGATGTGTTAGAGGTAATGAATGAGAAATCGAACGTTAACTTCTATTTAGACATTCCTTTACAACACGGTTCTACGAAGATATTAGAATCCATGCGTCGTGGGATCACCCGTGAAAAAACAGAAACATTGGTTGAAGAAATTCGTGCGAAAGTGCCAAATATTGCAATTCGTACAACGTTAATCGTTGGATATCCGGGAGAAACAAAAGCGGAATTCCAAGAAATGTATGAATTCGTTAAGAAAATGCGTTTTGATCGTTTAGGTGTCTTCACGTATTCGCATGAAGAAAATACGCATGCATACTCCTTAAATGATGACGTTACAGAAAAAACAAAAAAAGACCGTGCAGATAAAATTATGGAATTACAATCTGGTATTAGTTACGAATTAAACCAAGAGAAAATTGGTAAAACTTTCAAAGTCTTATTTGACCGTGTGGAAGGTGACTATTTTATTGGTCGAACAGAATTCGATTCTCCTGAGGTGGACAATGAAGTACTAGTTAAAAAAGAAGGTGATGTGTTTGTACGTATTGGAGATTTTGCACATGTAGAGATAACAAGTGCAGATCATTATGATTTGTATGGGAAACTAATTTGAAAATTAGTTTATTTGAAGATTTGAAAATAATGTGTTTTTAAATCTACTGACTTTCAAATTTTAAAATAACCCTTATTTCTTATTCCTCGGATGATACGAAATAATTGCATCTCGGATAAAACGCTGATCTAAATGTGTATAAATTTCCGTTGTTGTGATAGATTCATGGCCCAACATTTCTTGAATTGCGCGTAAATTAGCACCTCCTTCAATTAAATGCGTTGCAAAGGAATGTCTAAAAGTATGTGGACTTACACTTTTTTTCAAGCCAATTGCAATAGCTAAATCTTTTATGATCGTGAAAATCATTACGCGTGTCAATTTTGCGCCTCGACGGTTTAAAAATACAATATCTTCATTGTCCGGTTTTATACTTTGATGGTTGCGCGTTTCAGACACATAACATGAAATCTCTTCTTTTACGGATGGACTCGTTGGAACTAATCGCTCTTTATTTCCTTTCCCAATAACACGCATAAAACCTTCCTCCAAATACAAATCTGAAAAACGGAGGTTAACCAATTCACTTACACGTAATCCACAACTGTACAATGTCTCTAAAATTGCACGGTTACGAATTCCTTCATTTTTACTGTAATCAATCGTTTCGATCATTAAGTCAATCTCTTCAATCGTTAAGACCTCTGGTAATTTCAACCCTATTTTAGGTAATTCCAAAAGTTCACTCGGATCATCATCGCGTTCATTTTCGAGAATTAAAAATTGAAAAAACTGTTTCACTCCGGATATTACACGCGCTTGAGAACGCGCCGAAAGACCTAATTCATGCAAAATAAACACAAAACCTTTTAGTTGTTCTAAATCTATCTTGGTTGGATTTTCAAGTTGATGATCCATACAATATTCCATCAATTTAGTCACATCTCGCTGATACGCTAGTATAGAATTTTCAGATAAACCCTTTTCAATTTTAAGAAAAGAAACAAAATTCTTAATGTAGCGTTCCCAAGTATTCATAAAGTTGGTTAATTTTAGCCTATGAAGATAGCAATTGTTAATGGTCCAAACCTAAATTTGGTAGGAAATAGAGAGAAAAGTATCTATGGAGAAGTTTCCCTATCGGATTATTTAGAAAAATTAGCTTGCAACAGTACTAATGATCTACTTTTCTTCCAATCAAACATTGAAGGGGAATTGATCGATTTTTTACAAAATACAGAAGTGGATGGATTTATCTTAAATGCTGGCGGATACACACATACCAGTGTTGCATTACGCGATTGTGTAGCGGGAATAAATACTCCAGTGGTTGAAGTGCATATTTCTAACATCACTGCACGTGAATCATTTCGACATAATTCGCTTCTTTCTCCCGTGTGCGCAGGTTGTGTTTTTGGCTTTGGATTAACTGGATATGAACTAGCTATTAACTATTTTGAGAAAAGATTAAAATAATTTAAAGTTTACGACTTTGTTTTTCAATAAGTTAAATTTAAACCTGTAATTAATTTAAAAAATATTTAAAAAAAGACTTGCAGAAACGAATATTGGTCTTAACTTTGCACTCGTCTAACAAAATAGACAAAAATAAGATTCCGTAGCTCAGCTGGTAGAGCAATACACTTTTAATGTATGGGTCCTGGGTTCGAATCCCAGCGGGATCACTTAAGCCACTCAATCGAGTGGCTTTTTTTATTAATACCCACTAAATTTCAGGAAAATCAAGGCTTTTGATAGAAATATCAAAGTACGCTAAAACTAAATAATTCAAATTATCACAAGTTTCAAGCGAACATTTGAGCGAACAAAATAATAACATATTTTTGTTCGCTATAAATCTTGTATCTCTTTACCACAAAGGGATACAGAAGATTGATGTTGTTTTAAATTTTGTTTGTTTGCCGCAAAAAAAGGTTCTGTTTTCGACATTATTAATCTAATAATTTAGAAAATGAAAACAACAGTTAAATTATGTATTAACTCGATGTTGAATAAACAACGAGCTAAAGAAGGTAAGTACCAAATTTTTGTACGAATTACATTAGATGGAAAGCGTTCTGAAATTTCAACAAGGCATTATATATGTTTAAAAGATTGGGACGAAAAACAATTTAGAGTTAAGGATAGCGCTCAATATTCACATTTAATAAATGTTCAACTTGAAGAAATTAAAAATGAAATTAAAAAGCACAATTTAAAACTACAGGCTTTAGAAGAAGAAATTACGATTCATAAGTTGAGGAATTTGGTTTTAGGGAAACCAATCGAAGAAGAACCAAAACCCAAGCACAAAACAATCTGCGAAGCATTCGACTACCACAATCTGCGAAGCATTCGACTACCACAATCTAAAAATGGAAGAAACATTGAAAGTCGGTAAAGTCTGCAACAAAACGTGGGAAAGGTACAAGATTACCAAAAACAAAGTCATGGCATTTATGGAGAAACAATACAAAGTTTCAGATATGGAGTTGCCTGCAATAAGATTGCGTTTTGTTACCGAGTTCGAACATTATTTATTGACCACCGACAAACTTCAATCCAACACAGCCCACAAATACATCAAGAACTTAAAAAAAATCATGAACATGGCCGTTGGATTAGACTGGATTCCTTCCAATCCCCTCAACCAATTCAAATGTTCTTATCAAAGTCCGGATAGAGAAATATTGAACAGAGAAGAATTAGCAGTCGTTCAATTTAAGAAATTAGGCATATCACGATTAGAAGAAGTTCGAGATGTATTTATTTTTTGTTGTTACACAGGCTTTGCCTTTTCAGACATTTTCCAATTCGAGCAAAATGCAGTTACGATTGGGTTAGATGGAGAATTTTGGTTGAGTACCAACCGACAAAAGACCGGCACGAAGGAAAGCGTTCCGCTACTTCCTGTTGCCTTGGAGATCATTGCAAAATATAAAAACCACCCTTATTGTGTTTCTGAAAACAAGTTATTGCCTGTAAATTCCAATCAACGCTACAATAGTTATCTAAAAGAACTGGCAGATATTTGCAACATCAACAAACACTTGACTTCACACATTGCACGACATACGTTCGCTACGACCGTAACCTTAGCCAATGGAGTTCCTATTGAAACCGTAAGTTCGATGCTAGGCCATACTAGTATTCGTACCACACAGATTTATGCAAAAGTGGTCGAAGAAAAAGTAAGTTCCGATATGAAACTACTCCGACAAAAACTTTCCGTGGTTCTTCCAGATCAAAAAGCGATGTAAGCACAACCTATTCTATCATCAAAGCTATGATCACATTCAAACTAACCACCTACCGAAAAGAAAAAGCATATCAAGGTGCATACTTTTTCATTTTAAACAAGGGAAGTAACAGCGGAAAGCCACTGTTAACGCCTTGTCCGAATTGTTTTGTTTGTCTTTGTGAAAATGAACAAGACAAAGAAGAATTGAACTGGTTATTATTTGGTATGTGGCAAGTAAAATCCATTCATCCTCATTTGATTGGTTCAGTTATTCCATTTATTCGATTGAAAGAATTGTCCGACCTCATCAAAATAGGAGTAGAAAAACTCCTTTCTAATCCCGAAAAAGTAAAAAGAAACATTTCAAAAATCGTTCAAATGGAAAAACATCAAGTCAACATTCAAAAACAACTCAATCTAATCAAACAAATGAAACAATCATTAATTTTTGAGGTGCTGAAATAGCACCTCCTTTTAAGTTTAAAGTCATTGATTTTGATATTGATTGATTATATTTATACTTTTAATTAGATTTAATAAACATTAAATTTATTCATATTTGTTAACAAAGAGTTTATTTGCCATTGATTGATTATGCACATTAATAAATTACAATTAAGAAGAAATTAAAATGTCCTATAAAACTACAACAATCGAAGAGCTTTGGGCAATCAAAGGATTTATTCCGAACGATAGTCAACGTGATGCTATTCTTCACATCGATGGTCCTTTATTCTTAACTGCTGGTCCAGGATCAGGCAAAACAAGAGTATTACTTTGGCGAACATTAAATCTTATAGTTTTTCATAATGTAAAACCCGAAGATATTTTCCTTTCTACTTTTACAGAAAAGGCTTCGCATCAATTAAAAGATGGTTTAAGAACATTACTTGGGATTGTTACTAATGTTACTGGAAAACCTTTCGATATTTCCAAAATGTCAATTGGAACTGTACATTCAATTTGTCAATCACTAATTACAGATAGAAGATTTTCAGAAGGAGGAGCTCGAAAAAATGCACCTATTCTGATGGACACACTATCACAATACTTCAAAATTTACAATAAGCGTTTCTGGGCTGAATTATGGACAGCTGGAGGTTTTTCTGATGAAGAAACAGCACAAAATTCAATAACTAATTACCTTAACGGTAAAGAGATAAATTCAAGACACTTAGCAGTGACCGCTTGTATTGCATTATTCAATCGATTTTCAGAAGAAAATTTAGACACTAAAACTGTAAAAACAAGTGATGTAGTTCTAAAGTCATTACTAAAGATGTATGAGTATTATCTTAATTCACTTCAACTTAATTCATATACTAAGCAAGTCGATTTTTCACTTCTACAATTAGAAGCTTATAAAGCAATTCAAAACTTTGCAAACTCTGGTAATGTTTTCAAACATATAATCATTGATGAGTATCAAGATACAAACGCAATACAAGAAAAACTTTATTTTGCTTTGTCTAGTGGCTCAAAAAACATTTGTGTCGTTGGTGATGACGACCAAGCACTTTATCGTTTCAGAGGTGCAACAGTTGAGAACCTTGTTGAGTTTGAAGACAGATGTTTAGTTAATATCGGCAAAAAACCAAAACGAATAGATTTAGATATTAATTACCGTTCAAGAAAGAAAATTGTTGATTTATATACTCATTTCATAGAACAAACAAACTGGGAAAATCCAAAGAAATTAGGAACTCATTTTAGAGTAAATGACAAAATAATTAAAGCCCATAGTTCTGATGTTGAACCTTCGGTTATTGTTTCTACTAGAGATAAAGCCGAAAATGTTTACAAAGAAATAGCTCAGTTAGTTTTCGATTTAAAACGAACTGGTAAAATCAAAGATTACAATCAATGTGCCTTTCTTTTCCCATACTTAAAAGGTAGTACAAGAGTAACTGGTTTTACAGCAGCTTTCGAAGAGTTAGGAATTCCAGTCTATGCACCTAGAGCAAATAGTTTCGTTCAAGTTGATGAAGCGAAGGCAGTTTTCGGATTAATGCTTAAAATATTTGATCGTCCTCATTATGGTAATACAAGCAGTCAGAACTTAATTCAGTTCCGTAACTGGATGATTGAATGTATGAGTTATGCAGACGACCTGATGAAAGAAGACAATCTTTTAAAAGAATATGTTGTTGATAAAAAAGCAGAAATAAAAGTAGCATTAGAAGATTATAATTTGCTTATAAATTTAATCAATAAGAAAAAATGGGATAGAAAAGAACCATTCAAAATTTCAATGATTAGGGATTTTGCCGAAACACCAAAACTGTCAACTAAAGCAAAGAAAAACTTAACCAATTCATATTTCAAAAATGTTGTTGAATTAAAAGAAAAAGACAATAATCCCTATTCAATAGATTATATCATCAATCGTACAACATCATTGGACTGGACTATTCTTGACCTTTTTTATCAACTAAATGGCTTTCGCCATTTCCGTGATATGTATCTTCTTGCAGAAGATGGTACAGATGAAGGTCCAATATGTAACCTTGGCTTACTTTCTCAATACCTTTCTCGTTTTATGGAAGAATATGGCACGCTTTTAACAGCTTCTTTTTTATCAGAAGAAAAATTCGTTAGAACGTTTTTTGCATCATACATATATGCATTGCAAAGGTTAGGTGAAACGGAATACGAAGATGCAGAAGACCCATTTCCAAAGGGTAGAGTACCATTCTTAACAATACATCAATCCAAAGGATTAGAATTTCCTGTTGTCGTTGTTGGAGGTGTTTTTAGACGTGAACAAGCAGCTGATCAAAAAGAAATTATTATTCGTTCAATTCTCAATAAAGAAGGTGAACCACTTGACCGTATTTCTCATTTTGATAATATGCGTATGTTTTATGTTGCTCTTTCTCGTGCTCAAAATCTGTTAGTACTTCCACAATACACTCACGGAATGGCTGCAACAGAAGCATTCAAAAACATTTTTAATAATTATCCATTACAAAAAATACCTGATTTTGATTTAAAGAAAGTTCCTGAAGCAGCTTTAGTAAAAGAAGATTTAGGCAAAAGTTATAGTTATACTTCCGATTATCTTTTATATTCTAAATGTCCAAGAAACTATATGATTTTCAGAAAATATGGTTTTGTTCCTTCTCGTTCCCAAACAATGTTTTTTGGTTCCTTAGTCCATCAAACTATTGAAGATTTGCACCATTTATTGATTAACCAAAGAAATAAAGCTACTGCATAATGACCGACCAAGAAATTGAACTAAAAATTCAAGAAATATTTGCACAAAACTACGAGTTATTAAAACTTGAAGGTGGGCATTCACTAACCGAAGCAACTCAAAAGGATGCTTTCAACCAAGTATTATTTTATTTCCGTAAACTTAAAGAAGTAGCATCAAGAGTAACAGATACCGAAGTGAAACTAACATTACCTGACCAAAAAACACCCGAAGGAAGAAGTTTTACAATCGAGGGTATAGTTGATATTGTTAGAGAAGAAGACGAAGTTTGGATGTACGACATTAAAACTCACGACCCGGAATTCGTTACAGCAAATAAAGACCTTTACGAAAAACAACTCAATGTATATGCACACATTTGGGAAAACCTTCGTGGAAATCCGTTAGACCATACGGCGGTAATTAGTACAGTTATTCCGGCAGCTTTAAAAGATGCAAATTTCACTGGCAATACAGCTCGTATGCAAGTAGAATTAGATAAATGGGAACCAATTATCGAAATACCATACATTGAAGACAATGTAAAAGAAACGATTTTAGATTTTGCTTTAGTAGTAGATAATATAGAAAAACACTGTTTCACTCCGCCACCAGTAGAAATATTGGATAAAAAGGTAGAAGGAACGAATAGTAAATTTGCTACTCGTGTTTGTCGTAACTGCGATGCTCGTTTTTCTTGTTCTTCATTCCGTGAATATGCTACAAAATTACAACGTGGTACTACAATGAGTTTCAAAAAATATTATGAAGATTATGGTTCCGATGCAGAACAAGAAGAATTCATAAACGCATCAATAAACTTAGAGAAAATCAATACAATACCAGAAAATCCACAAGGATAAAAACATAAAATTTACATTTCATAATTACAATACTATGTCAATAGAAAAATTAAAACCGTCATTTCATTTTGAAGTAGAAAGATTAGAACAATTAAAACAAATTGCTCCAGAAGCTTTCGCAGATGGGAAAATCATTTGGGAAAATCTTCAAGAAGCTTTAGGTGATTTTGTTGATGATGAAAATGCAAATACAGAACACTTCGGTTTATTTTGGCCTGGTAAAAGAGATGCTCGTAAAATTGCAAGTATATTAAGTGAGGGAACACTTATTCCAGTAGATAACGAAGGTCTAAATATTGAAACGACTAAAAACATTTTTATTGAGGGAGATAATTTGGAAGTATTAAAGTTACTTCAAAAAAGTTATGCAAATCGTATTAAAATGATTTACATCGACCCACCTTATAATACTGGTCACGATTTTATTTATGATGATGATTTTACAGAAACAATTGATGAATATTTGCGAAGAACAGGCCAATTAGATGAAGAAGCAAAACAAATTTCTGCAAATACGAAAGCAGATGGACGTTTCCATAGTAAATGGTTATCAATGATGTATCCTAGACTACTTTTAGCAAGAAATTTATTGAATGAAGAAGGTGTAATATTTGTTAATATTGATGATAATGAAGTATCAAATCTTAAATTATTAATGAATGAGGTTTTTGGAGAGGAAAATTTCATTGGAAATTTTTTATGGAAAAAGAAATCTACTTCAACTAATGTAGAGGGTGTTCAGGTAAGTGCGTTATGTGATTATATTTTAACCTATGGTAGAACCTCAAATTCTGTAATTAAACAAAGAGTAAAATTAAAAGAGACAAGAGTATATCCACATTCTGATAATGTTGGTAATTATAGGTCTACGGTTATTGAAAAGAAAGATGCAGGTGCTTACAAAAGAGACACAATGAAATTTGACATTTTAGGCGTTAAACCTCGTGCTGGTAAAAGATGGCAAATAGGATTAGTCAAAGCAAGAGAATTAGAAAAAAACAATCGATTTTATATTGAAGATGATATTGTAAAATTAAAAATATATGATTTTGAGGATAGAGATACTACTTCTGCAAATCCAAATCTTTTAGATAATCACGGAACAACAGACAGTGCTACAAAAATGGTTAATAATGAACTATTCAATATCCCTGAATTATTTAGTAATCCAAAACCAATTGAACTAATAAATTTTTTAATTGAACTTGTATTAGAAGATGGTGATATTGTTTTAGATTTTTTTGCAGGTTCTGGTACAACTGGACATAGTGTATATTATAAAAATATTACTCAATCAGAAGAGAGTAAATATCAATTTATATTAGTACAATACCCTGAAAAAACAAAAGAAAATACGGAGGCATTTAAGGCTAATTTTTTTCATATTTCAGAAATTACAAAAGCACGATTAAAATTATCAATCGCTAAAATAAAGAATGAAAATAAAAGTGTTAAATATAATGATGGTTTTAAGGTATATAAATTGCATAAATCAAATTACAAACCTTGGAAAAATTATACGGGAACTGACATAAAAGAATTAGAAATGCAATTCGAAAACAGTAATTCTCCATTGGTTGAAGACTGGAAACCAGAAAATTTACTTTCTGAAATTTTGCTTATCGAGGGCTTTCCTTTAGATAGTAAAATTGAAGAAATGGTAAGTTATAAATATAATAAAATCACAAAAGTTAGTACAGAATTTTGCGAACATAAACTTTTAGTTTGCCTTGATGATAATATTGATGATAATACTATCAACTCTTTAGAGTTATCGGATAACGATATTTTTATTTGCCTTGACAATGCTATTTCAGATAAGGATAAAGTTACATTACAAGACAAAGGCTTAATCAAAACAATTTAATAGTTCACAATGGCAAAAAATATTAAATTAAAGTTCGAGAGTAATCAAGAACATCAAAACATTGCTGTAAATAGTGTTGTTAACCTTTTTGATGGCTTTTCTCAAAACTTAGTAGTCAATGAGTTTAGCAGTGATATTGCACCTAATATAGAGCCTTATTACAATCTTGAAGAAAACTGGTTGCTCGAAAATCTTCAAGCAGTCCAAGATCATAACGAACTAAACCCAAACATTGGTCTTGATATTGATGATGGTCCAATGTTAGATCTTGGTGGTTATAATACACATCGTTTTCCTTGTTTCACAGTAGAAATGGAAACTGGAACTGGTAAAACCTATGCGTATCTAAAAACAATTTTGGAGCTCAATAAAAAGTACGGTTTTCGTAAATATATTATTGTGGTACCTAGCGTTGCAATCTTCGAAGGTGTTTTCAAATCTATTGAAATAACTAAAGAACATTTCAAAACGATCTATGGTAATACAACAGTTAATGCAATCAAATATGATGGGCAACAAATAGGAAGAGTTAAAGATTTTGCAATAAATCCATACATTAATATTATGATTATGACTATTGATGCTTTTAATGGTAAAGCAAACAATATTTATAAACCAACTGAAAAAATTCCTGGAGAAAAACTTCCTTACCAATACATTCAAGAAACTAAACCTATTTTCATTCTTGATGAAAGTCAAAATTACCAATCTAAGACAAGTCGTGAGGCTCTACGTTCCTTTAATCCACTTTTTGCAATCAACTATTCAGCAACACCAAAAGTTAAGCCTAATCTAATTTATCGTTTAAGTCCGGTTGATGCTTTCAAACTCAATTTAGTTAAGAAAATCCAAGTCGAAGGTGTTACAGAGCAGCACAATTTGAACGATACTGATTTAAGTCTAATTATCGAAGAAATAGCAAGAATAGCAACAAATATTCAAGCTACGGTAAAGGCACATTGTATGGTTAATGGTGCAAAACAATTAAAAACAATCTCTTTAAAAAAGAATGATAATTTATTTGATAAAACTAAAAATCCTGCTTTTGAGGGCTTCATTGTAGAAGATATTAATACAAAAACACAAGAAGTAATCTTTTCAAATGGTAGTGTTTTAAGTAATAGTAATACACAAGGAATTACACTTTCTAAAACAGAAATATTTCGAGTACAAATAGAGCAAACTATCCGTTTTCATATTGAAAGACAAAAAGAGTTAAGAAATAAAGGAATTAAAGTATTGAGTTTATTCTTTATTGATAAAGTAGATAACTATGTTCAAGATGATGGAATTATTAAAAAATTATTTGACGATGCTTTCAATAAATTAAAACATTTAGATAAAAACCTCGAAAAACTAAATCCTTCCGAAGTTCGACAAGGATATTTTGCTAAAAAGAAAATCAATAAAACAACAGAAGCATATACAGATACTGCCATTGAAGACAGTGCCAAATCCAAAGAGGATAAAGAAGCTGAAAAAGCAGCTTATGCTTTAATTATGAAAAACAAAGAAGCACTCCTTAACTTCAATGAAAAAGTATCTTTCATCTTTGCCCACTCAGCTTTACGTGAAGGTTGGGATAACCCAAATGTGTTTCAAATATGTACATTAAATACAGCAACTTCTGAAACACGTAAAAGGCAAGAAATAGGTCGTGGTCTTCGTTTAGCAGTCAATCAAGATGGAGAAAGAGTTCAAGAAGAAGGTGTAAACATTTTAACGGTGATTGCAAATGAACACTATGATAAATATTGTAATGACCTTCAAAAAGAATACAGAGATAACGGTGATATTGCACCAAATAAACCATCAAAAGCAAGAAAGGGAAAAGCAATCCGTAATGATAATGTTTTCAATTCGGCAGACTTCAAAGCGTTTTGGAATATCCTTTCTAAAAAAACAGAATATACCATTAACATTGACACTGTGAGTTTAATTGAGGAGTGTATTTTAAAACTAAACAGTCCAAATACAAAGTTTCCAGAAACTCAAATCATCATTACAAGGGGTAAATTTGTCATCACTGAATTACAGTTAAAACTAAATAAAGTTTCTGTTGGATTAGCTCAAATAGATTTAATCATTTCAGATACAGATGGTGTAAATAAAAACATCACTGGTGCTTGGTATAAAAAAGATTATGACTTTGGAAGAAAATTAGATCCTCGCTTAAAAGGTTTTAAAATTGTTGAAATCAAAGAATACAAGTCAGATGCCATAGTTCATTTCGGAAACGGAGAACAATTAATATTAGGACAAACGCATACAATTAGTGATAATACCGGACATTCTACAGGTAATATTACAAGGCAAGAAGCACAAACAAATTATCCAATTTTTAATTTAATAGACAGGACCAGTAAAGTTTTAGGTATTACAAGACCTACAATTTTAGATATTTTTAAAGGAATTAAACCCGAAACAAAACAGCATATTTTCAGAAACCCAGAAGGATTTTCTTCTGTATTCATTGAAACAATCAAAAATCAATTAGCTGACCACATTGCAGCTAAAATTGAATACAAACTATTGGACGAATTAGAAGAATATGATTATGACGAAGTTTTCCCTAAAACAAAGGAGTTTGCCCAAAAAGAACTTGTTGATGGTTCAAAAAATTCACTTTATAATCTTATCCAAACAGATAGTGATGTAGAGGAACGCTTTATTTCAAATCAAGTAATCCCAGATGATGAAAACGGAAATATTGTTGGGTATTTCAAATTTCCAACAACTTTCAAAATCAAAATTCCAAAAATCATTGGTAATTATAATCCTGATTGGGGAGTTATTCGTTTAGGAGAAGATGGTAAAACATCAATAAATCTTGTTCGTGAAACTAAAGGCACTATGAATTCCAATCTTCTACAATTTCCAAATGAAAAAAGAAAAATTGATTGTGCAATTAAACATTTCAAGAAAATTGGAGTAAAATACAGGCAAATAGATGACAAAATAAAAAAATACTGGCTTGATGAAAAAAAATGAACCAGCTTCATCTATATAAGGACTATAAATTAAAGTGAAAGAGGCGTAGGACAATTTTACTGTAGTATTTTTGAAACTTGAAATAACGAGTAGATTAACGAAATTAAATATTATGAAATACATATTTTTGGTACTTACCACCTTCTTTTTCTATATCACAGTAAAGTCTCAAAGTAAAACTTATGTTAGTAATAAGCATACTATAACCAAAGCTGATGCATTATTGACAAATGTTACTATCGATAAAAAATTTTTTTTTGAATTTCTTGTATTTTCTAACTCAAAGCCAAATGATTTTGGAGTTATCTGGTTATCAAATACAAACAGAAGAAACGACTCTAAAAATTTGACATATGAAGATGAGTTTAATATTTATTCTATAAAATTAAAAGATAATGGCATCTACAATTATTGGACGGTTGATATTGCTAATAATGGTCAAACTGTACTATTTCAAGTAAACCTAAACATTGCAATACCAACAATCACGATGTTTCGCTATGCACCTGGAAATGTTAATACAGTTTTAAAAACCATAGTATATTATCTTGATTAAACTTTTAAAATTACAAGTTGGAAGAAGATGAAATAATAAAAAATGAAATACTTTATATTTCAGATAAAACTAATAATTCCGAATTTAAAAGAGATGAAATAGTTTCTAAATTAGAACGGCTATTAAATAAAGAAAATCGCCTAA
>JBIIKZ010000089.1:0-7402 GCA_044232905.1 Crocinitomicaceae bacterium | reverse complement strand
TTTTCTAGTTATTGCCCATATTATCAATAAAATAATTGTCAGTGGAAAAATAAATAGTATTAAAAACATTTCGTTGTCTTATTAATTATATGGACTTGTTGTGTCGTCCTAAGCTGCCGCATAACGTGTCGCTACACGCAATTGCGTATATATCCACTATATATTTTAATACTAAATACATGAAAATGAATTACATATTCAATTTTATTCGAATAAACGCTGTTTAATATTTTATTTTTTAAATCTTTGAAAACCATACCTAAAAATAGTAAAACTAAATTATATTTCTTTTTTTAAAAGCAAATTACATAATAATTTTATGTATTCCACTCATTTGTCTTGGTATTTTTTTTCGGCTATTGTTTGACTTTTTTCCTGTAAATTTAAATGGAGTATAAAACTGTCAAATTCTCAAGTAAATGCATCTTAAGCCAACCGCGCTCATTAAAAAATTGTCCCCCATAATTCTAGCCTCAATAATTAAATGATTATTGAAATGAAATGAAATGTTGACTAGTTGACTTAAAACATACAGGTTAATTTATTTAAAAATTAGACCTCTTTTCAATTTTTAGTTCAAACTCATCCTCCAACCCCCAAAAGAAATCAATCCCAGTTAATTCCTCCACCTTATCAATGGAAGTAGCAAATCTCGTAATACCTCCTTTCAAACTTGCGTTAGGTAATATAAACCCAACACCAAACCATTCCCCATTTCGTTTTTGTAGTAACACTTTATAATATGCTTTTGGTATTGCAACACGATGAGGTCCGATAACTTTCATCAAATCCGAAAATATCGGTCCTGTTACAACGTACAAACTATCATAAGCAATCGCCCAATTACGCACCTGCATTTCCAACTTTTTCCAAACCCCACGATTGAAACGAGGAACTTGCGGAGACATATTCGAATAATAGAATGATTGTACCATTGTTTCCATTGAGTACCCCATATCCGCAGCAGGTGCTAAATGTCCTCTGTCAAATCCTGATTTTTGATAATCAATTGAAAAATTTGTTCCTGGTATCAAAGGATCAGGTGCAAAAAACTCTCCACGTTGAAAACGTTTCACGGTTTCATCTTTCGTCAGAAGGTATGAGACCCAATTCGCTTGTTTATACTTTGAATTATACGAAAGTGTGTACCCACGATGCTTAACAATGGTATCATCAACTTCATATTTTGGAATTTCTAATTGAGCAAATAATCTAGTGCTAATAACCAATAAAATCAAAAAAGTAATCGTTCTCATAAGCGTTTTTTGATTTAAAAATAAAAGCTCGTATTGAATACTTTATGATTTCAATAATTATTGTTATCCAATAGTTCACTTTAATTATCAATTGATAATTTTGCTTACATTTATTCTAAAATACATACTGTAGATGGAGACCAATCGTATTGAATATAAACTCGAATTGACGAAAGATTTAGATTTAGAAAAAGAAGTAGTTGCTTTTTTAAATTATGTTGAAGGGGGGATTATTTTCATTGGGATTGATAAAAATGGTCACATTTTAGGTGTATCAGATATGGATGGTGATATGCTTAAAATTAAGGATCGTATTAAACACAATATTTCTCCATCTGCAATGGGGTTATTTGATGTAGTCTCTGAAGTTGTTGAAGGCAAAGAAATTATTAAAATCATTGTTGCAAGTGGCAGTGAAAAACCTTATTTCAAAAAGAAATATGGGTTAACCGAAAAAGGGTGTTTTCTTCGCATTGGAACTGCTTCTGAACCGATGCCACAACCTATGATTGATAAATTATTTGCTTCACGAACACGTAATTCGATTGGAAAAATAAAATCAAACAGACAAGACTTAGGTTTTGAACAACTTAGAATTTATTACGAAGAAAAAGGTAAACCGCTTAATAATCAATTTAAGAGAAATCTAGAATTACAAACGGAAGATGGATTATTAAATTATGCTGCATATTTATTGGCAGATGAAAACAACAACTCAATTAAACTAGCTAAGTATAACGGTGATAATCGAGTAGAACTAATAGAAAACAATGAGTTTGGATATTGTTCACTTGTAAAAGCAACAAAAAGTGTGTTAGATAAAATTGAAATTGAAAATAAAACGTTTGCAACCATAACTTCCAAAGAACGAAAAGAAAGCAGATTCTGGAATTCAATTGCACTTCGTGAAGCAATAATCAATGCATTTATTCATAACGATTATACACGTGAATTAACACCAAAGTTTGAGATTTTTGATGATCGAATTGAAATTACTTCCGCAGGTTCTCTTCCTGAAGGCCTTACAGAATCTGAATTTTTTGAAGGCTTTTCTATTCCGCGAAATAAAGAATTGATGAGAGTTTTTAAAGATTTGGAATTAGTAGAACAATTAGGTTCTGGCATTCCAAGAATTCTTCAATATTATGGTAAGGAATCTTTTCAATTTACTGAAAATTTTCTTCGAATGACTTTTAGAAAAAATCAACTAAATTCAAACCCATCATCAGGTGGTCAGACAGGTGGTCAGACAGGTGGTCAAACAGGTGGTCAAACAGAAAATGAAATGTATCAATTATCTGAACGTCAATTAGAAATATTAAAACTAATAGAATCAGATTTAAAAATTACTAGAAAACAAATTGCAGAAAAACTTGACATCAACGAATCAGCTATTCAAAAACATATTAATGTCCTAATAGAAAAACAAATAATCGAAAGAATTGGTACCTACAAAGGGTATTGGAAACTACTTATCAAAGAATAAAATATTTATATAAAACATAAGAAAAGGTAATATGGTCTTCCTCCTTTTCGTCCTTTTACAAAGAAAAACTTATTTGCAAGGGTAATACAAGCTCCACTGCGTTTCGCCCTTGCAAATACCATTTCAAGCCTATTCGTCGGAACTACTCACTTACGGCTTTCCATTAGTTTTCTTTGTTACGTCCTCTTGCGTCGTCAGTCACGGCTTCTTCATCCCCCCATACCCCAATTCGGTAATTCGCTCGTTCCCCCAAGCACAGGCATATTCGCTTTTCACTCGCTACTTTAAATTTAAATGGGGGTCTGCCGCCGTTTGAGTTAGGCTCGCCTGCTAAATCGCTCAGGCTGCAGGTTTGTCACATTTTTTGAGGGTTTCTTCAAATGGCACTTGCTTCTTTCAATCGTACCTCATTCAAAAAGCAAAAGCCATCAAATTCTCCTATCGTTTTTAAGATTTCCGTTCGTTTGCAAGAGTGTTCATTCAATCCGTTCCGTACCTACACTACTTTCAATCACACACTTGCCTTTAAGTATCTCTATCGTCGATTCAAAAAATGCGCCAAACCTTTGTGCATACTGCAGAGGTCGTTCCCGTGCTTCCTCATACTTCGTCAGCACTTTCCTCTCCCCCCTTCGCTCAACTCGCAGTCGGCTCGCGCCCACAGGCAAAATTCCCCTTCGATTAATAAGCTCCACATTCATCCATAATTGATCAACTATAAATCATATTTCCATAAATTGCCTTTCCAACGCACAGCTGTAGGCACCATTACCTTTTATTATCAGTTAATTAAAATTCTCTTGATTTAAAATCCCAAATGTTCGCAACCCTCACATTTGATTTTTTTCGAGCATTGTCCCAATGCCTATACAGATATGCTAGCATCGTACTTTTTTGAACGATAGTGATTCCGAAATCTAAAACAGCACCTAGAGATTGGAATTCTAGATAGAAAAGAGATTATATTTCCGAAGCGTTACCTAATGTCGCCTTATTTTTGGAAAGAATGAAGCGAATTGAAATGTGGGTACCAAGAGGTAGCTCGACAGAGATCACCGAATTGGTCACAATTTCAAGAGTGGAATGAATTGATAAAAATACAGCGACGAGTCACAGCTCTGACGTTTGTTTTTCGAAAGTGTACTTTCTCTTCTTTTGTTACTTTTCTTTAGCGGAAAAAGAAAAGTAAAATCCCCTTTCTATAAAAATAAAAAATAGATCGCAAAGTTAGGCGGCAATCCCACCATCCACCCCACAACGTCAGTAAAGGTCAAGCCCTCCGGGTTATGAAAAAAAAGTGTATTGTCGTTACGAATCAAATCTCTTTTCCTCCCAGTGACTAACTCCTATTGACTATAGTCTTCTAAAGCACTTTTTTCTCAAAAACCTTGACAGCCTTCCACTTGCCACCAGTCGAAAGGGCTTTCTTTTTTTCTTTTTTTTCTTTTGAAAAATTTATCTGGGGCGAAGCCCAAAGGGCGAGCATAATTTTTAAACCGTGAATTATGTACAAAAACACCAACCCCGCAGTCATTAAAGGAATACTCCTTCGAATGACCAATTTGGAGCTAATCGAAGAATTAGAACGCATCAAAAACAAAGTCGGCAATGAAACCAACTTTTGCAGAAGAAAAATGCTCGTTCGACTTTACCAATATGCAACGAACATTCTTAAAAGTAGAGGGCTATGATCACATTCAAACTAACCACCTACCGAAAAGAAAAAGCATATCAAGGAGCATACTTTTTCATACTCAACAAGGGAAATAACAGTGGAAAACCACTGTTAACCCCTTGTCCGAATTGTTTTGTTTGTCTCTGTGAAAATGACCAGGACAAAGAAGAATTGTACTGGTTAATGTTTGGAATGTGGCAGGGAAAAGCCATTCAACCCCATTTGATTGGTTCCGTTATACCTTTTATTCGTTTACAAGAATTGTCTGACCTCATCAAAATAGGATTAGAAAAACTAACAATCAATCCGGAAAAGGTCCGAAAGAATATTTCCAAAATCGTTCAAATGGAAAAACACCAAGTCAATATTCAAAAACAATTAGACTTCATCAAACAAATGAAACAAGCGTTGATATTCGAGGTACTGAAATAGCACCTCGGATTAATTTGATGTGTTTTTGATTAAAATTATTATTTTTAGATGTAAATAAGAGTAATAAATGCTGGTTATCTAGTTAGCATTTGATGAATTATAGATTAATAGTGAGGGATATTTACAAATTAGGTGTCAATTAAAAATAAACCAAAACTTATAAAATACAAACAAATTATTTAATTGATATTTTTTCCAAGAAAAACAACATGAAAGTATTCATAGAACAATTAAAATTCAGGAATGAGCAATTATTTTATTTTGGGTTAATCTGTTTATTTTTTTCCATAATCTTTTTGTTTCTCACAACGACATCTTCCACAAAAGTATATGGGGTAAATGCCTGGTATAAACCATTTAAATTTGCTTTTTCAACTTTATTATTTGCTTGGGCGATGGGATGGTATTGCTATTATTTACCCAATTTCCAAGTAAAGTTGTTCAATTGGACAGTAGTTATCTTATTAGGGTTTGAAATTTTTTACATAGCAATTCAAGCAGCCAAAGGACAGCTTTCTCATTTTAACTTGAGTACACCTATTTATTCAACATTGTATTCATTAATGGCAATTGCTGCAACAGTTGTTACAATCTATACAGCATATGTTGGTGTTTTATTCTTTAAAAATGATTTCCCTCAATTACCAAACTACTATTTATGGTCTATTCGTTTCGGAATACTCATATTTGTCGTTTTTGCTTTGGAAGGGTTTGCAATGGGTTCAAGACTAAACCATAGTATTGGTGCATTAAACGACAATTCCAATTTGTTTATTGTTGGATGGAGTAAAACCGTTGGAGACTTAAGAGTTTCTCATTTTATTGGAATGCATGCACTACAAGTTTTGCCTTTTCTCTCTTTTTACGTATTAAAAAACACAAAATTAACAATTGCAATTTCAATTCTATACGGATTATTAGCAATCGCCTCTTTCATTCAAGCAATACAAGGGAAACCTTTACTTAAATCAACTTCAAATAAAGTACGGCAAGTAGAATGAAATTAAGGTGCAAAAAAATCAAGAATAGAAATGTATACTATTCAATAAGTAACGAATAGTAAATAGATGAAAATTATGGCAAAAGAAATCAAAACTGAAATTCAAATTAATGCTTCACCAGAAAAAGTTTGGTCAATTTTAACCAAGTTTGAAGATTATCCCAATTGGAATCCATTTATTAAATCAATAAGTGGTGAAGTAAAACCTGGAAATAAGATTAAAACTAGAATCGAACCACCTAAAGCAAAAGGGATGACATTCACACCAAAAGTGATCGTCTTCGAGAAGAATAAAGAATTTAGTTGGTTAGGTCACTTTTTTATTCCTGGACTTTTTGATGGCGAACATCGATTTAAACTAATAAAGAACGAAAATGAAACAACAACATTTATCCAGAGCGAAAAATTTAATGGAATACTTGTACCACTCTTTAAAAAAATGCTAGATGTTAATACAATAAATGGATTCAATGAGATGAACCAAAAATTGAAAGAATTGGCTGAAAAAAATGTTGTTATTTAAGGAACTTCAATTTTCCCGTTTTTTTGTAAAGTAAACCACCTCGTGCCTTTAAAGGAAGTTGTATTTTAAGCATAGATTAAGACATAGATTTATTACATTACTTTCGGTTATTTAAAATTAAGTTGTTGTACTACTCAAAACCGAAATAAAAAAACAAAATGAATATAACAATCTTTGGAGCCTGGGCTGGGATTAGAAACAGTAAAAAGAGAATTGAATAGAAATCATTCGATAACAACCCTTTTTTCAGATTTCGCAAAATTGATTGTGCAAATACACAATGAAAATAAAATAAATATACCCCTTAATTTTTGTCACTGGATTTGGAGCTGGAGAAAGTAAAAATTATGTTTCTTAGCTTGTAAAAATGTTTTTAAATTTCCTTTTAAAAAACGTTTATAATGACAAAAATAAAATGGAAGAAATTCATTGCGATATCTGAAAAATAGGATAAAAAAAGGTTTTTGCAACGGTCTTATCTACTGATTACTACAAATGATGAGTGTAAATTTTACCTCTATGTTTTTAACAGGAGTAAATTCTAAGTATTTTTACACTTATACTAAAAACATGCAATTTAAAATTATTTTTATGTCTAATTAGTGGTCAGAAAAAGAAAAAAATACAGATAATAGTACTTACTGACATTAATTCATCCAAATCACCTCTAGACTTATCTTTTTCTGTTTTTTTAATTTATATAACTATCGAAATCTTATTTAAAAATTTAAAAACACACACATAATGAACAGGATTATTCAACTTCTTTTTATTCTAATAGGGTTAAATACATATTCACAAAACACATATATTCCTGATGATGATTTTGAATCTTTACTTGAAAAATATTTTAATGCTAGTAACGGAACTTTAAATGATAATTATGTTAAAACATCTGTTATCGAAAACATTCAATTACTATCAATAAACTCTAGTTTAATACCATCAGGTTTGATTAATGACTTTACAGGGATAAAAGAATTTAAAAACTTGAATACAGTCGTTATTCAAAATATGAATTTGATCAAGT
>JBIIKZ010000040.1:0-21360 GCA_044232905.1 Crocinitomicaceae bacterium | reverse complement strand
CAATTGCAGCATTCATAAAAAAGCCTAACAAGATAGGCGCAGGACCATTAATCGTCATTGAAACCGATGTTTTTGGATCACTTAAATCAAACCCAGAATACAATTTCTTCGCATCATCTAAACAACATACAGAAACACCTGAGTTCCCAATTTTACCATAAATATCTGGTCGTAAATCGGGGTTGTTACCGTACAATGTCACTGAATCAAATGCTGTAGATAGGCGTTTTGCAGGCATTCCCAAACTTACATAATGGAACCGTTTGTTCGTGCGTTCAGGTCCACCTTCTCCTGCGAACATTCGCGTTGGGTCTTCTCCCTCGCGTTTGAAAGGAAATAATCCTGCAGTATACGGAAATTCTCCAGGAACATTCTCTTGTAAATTCCAACGTAAAATATCCCCCCAAGAAGTGTACTTTGGTAAGGAAATTTTAGGGATTTGAGAACCCGATAAAGAAGTCGTATGCGTTTCTAAAGTCAATTCTTTATCACGTACTTTGAATCTAAAAATTGGATCTTTGTATAATGCTTTTTTAGCTTCCCAATTTTCAAGAATCAATAAATTCTTAGGATCGATGTTTAATTTTTCTATTTCAAAAGACTCTTCCAATCCTTTTACAATTCTGTCTTTATCATCGATGGACAATTTACTTACTGTTTCAATCGATTTTTGAAGTCCGAACAGTTTACTCGCAACTTCCACTTGTTGGTTTACCCATTTGTCGTAGCCACGGTTATTCTCAGAAATTTCGGATAAATAACGCGTTCTTTCAGGTGGAATTACAAAAATTTTCTCCGACATTTCATCTGTTACTTGGAACGAAGAAGTCAAGGAAGCAGTTGTTTTATCATTGATTGTTTGAATGATTACCGAATATAAAGTATTCATTCCTGGATCGTTAAACTGCGATGCAATTGTTCCGTAAACAGGCATTTCATCGGTGTTTTTATCCCATAAATTATGGTTACGTTGGTACTGTTTTCGCACATCGCGTAACGCATCCAAGGCACCTCGTTTGTCGAACTTATTCAATGCAATCACATCTGCAAAGTCCAACATATCAATTTTTTCCAATTGTGTCGCAGCACCATATTCTGGTGTCATCACATACAAGGAAACATCCGAATGGTCTAATATTTCTGTATCCGATTGTCCTATTCCAGAAGTTTCCAAAATGATCAAGTCGTATTTTGCTGCTTTTAATACTAAAATTGCTTCCGCAACGTGTTTCGATAAAGCTAAATTCGATTGACGTGTCGCCAAAGACCGCATGTATACACGTTTGTTTTTAATCGCATTCATTCGAATTCGGTCCCCTAACAACGCTCCACCAGTCTTACGTTTCGATGGATCCACAGAAACTACTGCAATTGTTTTTTCAGGAAAATCAAGTACAAAACGACGCACTAACTCATCTACTAAAGAAGACTTACCAGCACCACCTGTTCCGGTAATCCCCAATACAGGAACTTTAGAATTTTCGGCTAACTCATGAACCGCAGTCAACATTTCTTTCGATTCTTCCGGGTAATTTTCTGCTGCAGAAATCACACTTGCAATCGTTGGAACGTGTTTTTGTTCCAATTTACTTAAATCCAAATCGGTATTATTCCCTAGAGGATAATCACTTTTTTGCACCAAGTCATTGATCATACCTTGTAAACCCATAGCTCTACCATCATCAGGATGATAAATACGAGTAATTCCGTAACCTTGTAATTCTTCAATTTCGGAAGGTAAGATGGTACCTCCTCCTCCAGCAAAAATCTTTATGTGTGGTGCACCTTTTTCGCGCAATAAATCATACATGTATTTCAAATACTCGTTATGCCCTCCTTGGTAAGAAGTCATAGCAATTGCTTGTGCATCTTCTTGAATTGCACAATCTACCACTTCCTCTACACTACGGTCATGTCCTAAATGAATCACTTCACATCCTGTAGTCTGTATGATACGTCGCATGATATTGATGGCTGCATCGTGACCGTCGAACAGCGAAGCTGCGGTTACAATTCTAACTTTATTTACAGGTTTATAAGGTGCTACTTGATCCATAAGTCTTTACATTGTTTCTGCGCGTGAAGATACAGAAAAATAGAGAAACAATTCACACTTCGACTATCATTAGATTAGCAGATAATCTTGTAGCGGAGTTGAAACCTTTCAGTAGATGAACTGAAACAAAAAACTATCAATAAATCAAATAACAATCTTGAAATTAATAACTTTAAGACATTCAAAATAAACAATATGAAACTTGGAAAATACAAACATTACAAAGGCAAAGAGTACAATGTTGTTGCAATCGCAACACATAGTGAAACACTCGAAGAAATGGTCGTATATGAGGCACTTTATGAAATTCAAGGAAAAGGAATGAATTCGATGTGGGTTCGACCTAAAAAAATGTTTGAGGAAATGATTGAAGTCAATGGACTAATAATGAACCGATTTCAATACCTACCAGAAAAATAGAGTCTGTAATAATCGTACGTAAAAAACAATTGATTCTTGAAGGTGTTAAGGTTTCTATAAAAAATGTATTTTAGCATCAAATCAATGCACATGCAAACATTCATACCTTCAACAGTATTTTCATTCTTAAATGATTTAAAAGAAAACAACAATCGTGATTGGTTTCTAAACAATAAAGCAAGGTACCAAGCGCAATACAATTTCGTAATTGAATTCGCAGATGAGCTTCTATTTCGAATGAAGCAAATCGATAACATAGAAACAATCAGCGGAAAAAAATCACTTTTTAGAATTAACAAAGATGTTCGTTTTTCAAAAGATAAGTCCCCCTACAAATTGAATTTAGGTGGAGCATTCACCCGCGCAACAAAACAACTGAGAGGAGGGTATTATTTTCACATAGAACCTGGAAATTGTTTTTTAGGTGGTGGATTTTGGGCACCATCGCCAGATGATTTAAAACACATCCGACTTCAAATTGCAGCTGACCCTACTCCACTTCAATCAATTCTTTCCTCTAAAGAATTCATAGCAACATTTGGACAATTAGAAGGAGAACAACTCAAATCGGCACCCAAAGGATTCAGTAAAGATCACCCTGCCATCGACCTCATCAATTACAAACAGTTTTTACTCATCAAAAAGTTTTCAGATGAAGAAGTTCAATCAAAAAACTATTTAGAAACTGTTGTTACTACTTTTCAAGCAATGCGCCCATTTTTTGATTACATGAGTGAAATACTTACCACCGATTTGAACGGTGAACCATTATTTTAAACTTTCAATTAATTACTATGTTTAATTTCGAATATAAAAATCCAACAAAATTAATTTTCGGGAAAAATACACTCTCGCTTGTAAAGAACGAAATCACAAAAAACACTAAAATCCTTCTAGTCTACGGAGGTGGTAGTATTAAATCTAACTCCATCTATTCTAGCATTATGAATTCGCTGAGTGAACACGAAGTGATTGAATTTGGTGGGGTATCAGCCAATCCAGATTACGATTACCTTTTGGGTGCATTGGACATAATTCGATCAGAAAAAATTGAATATTTATTAGCTGTAGGTGGTGGTTCAGTTATTGATGCAACCAAATTTTTAGCTTCCGCAGCACTCTACAAAGGAGAAAATCCTTGGGAAATCTTAGAGAAAGGAATCCGTACAGAAATAGCATTGCCTTTTGGGACTATTTTAACCTTACCAGCAACTGGTTCCGAAATGAATTCTGGAGCTGTGATTTCTCGTAGAAAAACTTTTCAAAAATTAGGAATGGGCGGACCAGGACTATTTCCGCAATTTTCGATTTTAGATCCTATAGTCATTCAATCCATACCGAAACATCAGCTAGCAAACGGAATTACAGATGCTTTTACACATGTGTTAGAACAATACATGACCTATCCTGTACATGCGTTATTACAAGATCGATTTGCAGAAAGTATTTTAAGCACTTTGATTGAAACCGCTCCAGTTTTAATTGAAAACCCATATTACCATGAAGCGGCTAGCAATTTTATGTGGTCATGCACAATGGCGTTGAATGGTTTAATTCAAAAAGGAGTTCCTACAGATTGGGCCATCCACGCAATGGGACACGAATTGACTGTATTCTTTGGAATTGATCATGCACGAACTCTTGCTATCATCGCTCCAAGTCATTACCGATATAATTTTGAATCAAAAAAAGAAAAACTTGCGCAATGTGCTGAAAGAGTTTTTGGAATACATAATGGAACTCAAGAAGAAAAGGCTAACCAATGCATCGAACGAATTGAGTCATTTTTCCATACCTTAGGTATTTCCACAAAACTTTCTGAATACACTTCTGAATACATTGGTACAGCTGAAAAAATTCAAGAAAGATTTGTTGAAAGAGGTCTAACGGGCATTGGAGAACACAAAAAAATAACTCCAGCTGATGTTAGAAATATTGTAGCGATGGCTTATTAACTCAACTTTTGCAAAACTAACGTAATCGTTTAACTATTTTACCAATAAAACCGTTACTTAGTTTTGCAATCGTTTTATTTTCATCATTCATCATCGATAGTAATGTCACTATATAAAATGGAATAAAAAGTGCTCTGTAACGAACGATTCCACCAATAATTGGTACTACTTCACCTATCAAACTTGCAAATAGAAACACGAAAATAATTGAAAAACCAATCCCTTTTACGTTCTTAACGGTAGGTTTTTTGAACCAAAAAAGAACCATCACAGCGAGAAGGAGCAAACAAAGATTTTCAAAAAAAGCGAAAAAGAGCCCAAAATTATAAATCTTGGTTGGCAATGGTTCAATAAACACATTCCACAATGCAATGGGTAAATTTGAAACTAGTACACCTAAAGAATCATTGATTAACGGAATAAAGAGTCGACTATTGGCATGCATTTCAATTGCAACATTTTTTAAATCTGTTTGTAAATAAGTCAATTCAGAAAGCAAATTAAGGCCAATAAATTCGGGAAGGATAAAAAAGACTCCCCAAATGTATGTTACAATTACAACAAAATAAATCAGAATTACATACCATCTTTTATAAACAAATTGAGCAATAGTTAATCCAACAATTGCAGGGAATAACGCAAACAAAGTGTAATTTTTCACCAAATAGGCTATCGACAATAAACAACAAGCAAGAAGAAAAGAGAAAGTGTAGCCAATAATTTTACCTCTCCAATTCCATAATAAAAACAAGCCCATTCCAATTAAAAAAACCAACAAACTGTCTCTCATGATTCCTGACGACCAAAAGATAAAAGATGGTGTAAAGAAAAAAGCTAGCACCAGCTTCCATTCACTGATTTCAAAAATCGATTTTGTAAATCGATACAATCCAATCGACCCAATAAATGAAAGTGCAATAAACACCAACGAATGAACGATATAACTACCACCAGTTAGTACCATCAATAATGCATTTATTCTGATTAATAATTGATTGGAAGAAAAAATATAAAAATCACTACGTTTAAATAACACATCATGTTCTAATAATATATCTTGAATCTGAGTAATATCATTGATTTGACCAAAACATATTTTAAAAAAATTAGTGCGATCCACCCCAAATAAATGATCGTATAAAAGTTTTGCAAAATCATAATTTTTAAAAACATCTGCCACCTCTCTGTTTAAGTAATACCAATTATATACCGTAAACAAAGCAAATCCAGCAACCAAACGAACTGAAAACAACACCAAAATCTTATTTGAAGACCAATTGGTCGCCCTTACAAAAGATGCCTTAAGTAAAAACCAACAAATCAGTAAAATAGCAACAATACTTTTCACTAACTCAACCCAAATAGAACTAGATTGGTACTTTTCATTTCCTGTAAAATCTAATTCCAAATTGTTGTTCAATTTCGATAATTCAACCCCAGGAATCCAATAGTAGCCTTTGTAGGGATAAGCCCCTATATCTGAATTTAAACTATTCGCGATCGTTTTTAATCCTTTCCCTCGAATTAAAGAATCATTGTAACAATCAAATCTTCTCATTCGTGGATTCAACAACGTTTTATAAATATTGGTTTGAATCACATTCGAATCGATTTTAGTACCGTAAAATGGATTCCATAAATATGATTTCCTATCACTATCGGTTAAATTATTGTAGGTATGTACATTGATTAAAGGAGTGGTTAATGGCCAACAGCCCATATTGAATTGGTTCTTAATGATGGTATTATTCCATATTTTAACATTTTTAGAAGGCGTATTTACATTGATCCCAACAAAACAATTCCATACAACATTATGATGTACATTGTAATTGGCATTCCCATTGTCCAAATAAATACCCGGACCAAAATAAGGTGCTAAATTATCATGCACCCAATTGTACGCAATTTCAGTTCCTTTACCGTCTGAATCATAACAATAAAAGAGTCCTAGATCGTCGTTCAACAATCCTCCAAGATACACTTCATTCAAAATAAATTTACTATGAATTAATTTCCGAAATGATATAACACTTCTTGCAGACCTGCAAAACGTTGATTTTCTGACTATGTGATGCGACCCTGTAATGTTCATTGGTGCACAATCAATTGCCATCCAATCACAGTCACGAACAAGTACATTTTCAATTACATTGTGAGTACCCCAAACAGTCAAACCATCACCCCAATTCTTCCCAAAATAACAATTAAATACTTTATTTCCATACCCCGAAATTTCACACCCATTCCCGCTCCAAGTAACAGGATCATTGAATCCGCCTTCGGTATTCGGTGAAAAACGATCAAATCCTTGTTCAAACTTAAAAAAAGGAACACCGAACTCACAACTACTATTTCTCAATGTACAAAAACGAGAATTGATAAGTGAAATGGTACCACCCACTACTTGTATACCATCTACTTCAATGAAAGATTGATTACTTAACACCAAGGCTTTCTTCAAGGTTCGAATCCTTACATGGTGTTTGAAATCAGTTTTATTTGGAGGCCAAAAATACAAGAAGCCATTAGAATAAAACCACTCACCAGGAGTGTCTAAAAAATCTAATTTACCGACTAAAAACCCTTTACCTTTTCCTAAATAGGCATTTTCATATTGTTTCGCCCAGTACCAAGCGTTATTCTCAATAGATAACTTATCTCCTATTTGTGTCTTGACTGTTCCATTTAATGCAACCAATCCACGACCACATACCCCAACAAGATGAGCCCCTGATAAATTGGAAAATCGTTTCGCTCCATTAAATACCACAGATTTATCTGGATGAGCATCTAACTTTCCCCAAGTACTGGCCCTAATATCACCCTCTTTTACTGAAGGAAAACTAGCTTGCATCAATGATTTTTGATGGAAAAACAATTGAATCACCGAATCTTTCACTTTTACTCGGTAAATCTCATCTTTGAAATGTTCCCAACGATTTGGTGCTTTTTTTGGTAGAATGACTACTTTTTCGTTTTCATAATTTTTAAGGACAATCTTTTTTCCTTTCTGACCAGAAACATTGAAAACGATGACCTCTTCGTAGCTACCACCTCTAACAAAACAAGTATCTCCCGGTTTTAGAACACGAACCGCTTTTGCAATTTTAGTGAATGGATCTTTCAGTGTTCCTTTTCCGTTACCTTTCCCATTCAACGCTACATAATACGTTTTAGAATGTATGAAAGAAGCAAAATGAACAAATATTAAAACGAGAAAAAAAAGTAGTTTATTCTTCGGAATCATACTCTCCATTTATGGCGTACCAACCAAATAAAAATAATCCACCTACAATTAGAGGAAGTAATACAAAAAGTATAATACATCCAAACACTAAATCATCACTTCCTTTTGGAGTTACAATTTTAGGATAACCAAAAAAAACAAAACCAAAATATGCACATAATCCTGCCAATAACATCCAAAACAGACCTAATACTTTTCTTAAATTACGCATGATCCTTAATTTTATTGTTAGATTTTATATAAATGAGTCCAATTACAAAACACACCGATGCCACACCAATAGGATACCACAAACCTTCCAAATAAGGTGATTCGTAAGGCTGTGCAAGGTTGTTCTTAACTGCTAAATTATTGGCATCATTTGCTTTAGATGCCAAATAAGTTGCCACTGCTGGAAGCAACCCTCCAAAAACCCCATTACCAATGTGATACGGTAAAGACATTGACGTATATCGAATGTGAATCGGAAAAAGCTCCACTAGAAAAGCTGCTATTGGTCCATACACCATGGTTACAAATAGTACCTGTATAAATACCAAAACAACCAATGTCCACCAGTCAGAATCAGAAATTTTAATTGTGGTTTTTAACTCCTCTTTAATTAGTTGATTTTCTTTTGACAAAAGAACTTTTTTCACCTCTGTCTTCTTTGCTCCGTCTTCGTAGGCAAATTTATTTGTATACGTGAATTCAATTTGTTTCGTTTTACTATTCAATTGATTGGTTACTTGTCCTGTTCTCAAACTAGTAATTTCAATTTTATTATTTACAGCTACGGTTTGGTACATTTTTTCATAAATCGGTCTGTAACACAAAACTGCTAACAACATTCCCATTAACATAATTTTTTTTCTACCTATACGATCTGACAAGGCGCCAAAAACTAGAAAAAAAGGTGTACCCAGTAATAAAGCAGTTGCGATTAACATATCTGATTGCATCTTATCGACCATACAAATTTTTTCAATAAAACTCATTGCATAAAATTGCCCCGTATACCAAACAACTCCTTGTCCCATTGTTGCTCCGAACAAAGCCAATAAAACATATTTGAAATTTTCCTTCTTTCCAAAACTTTCTTTCAATGGATTTTTAGCAATTTTACCTTCCTCCTTCACTTTTTGAAACAAAGGAGATTCATCCATGTTTTTTCGAATCACATAAGAGATTAATACCATCGCAATTGAAACCCAAAAAGGAATTCTCCACCCCCAATTATTGAATGCCTCTTCACTTATTGCCATACGTGTTCCCATTATCACTAATAGAGAAACAAATAAACCAACAGTGGCAGTTGTTTGAATCCAAGAAGTCCAATATCCACGACGATTTTCAGGAGCGTGCTCGGCGACATAAGTTGCTGCGCCTCCGTATTCACCTCCCAATGCCAAACCTTGTAACAACCTCAACAACAATACAGCCAATGGCGCAAAAAAACCAATCGTTTCATAAGATGGTATGCACCCAATTAAAAAAGTAGCACCACCCATCAATAACAATGTCATCATGAACGTATACTTACGACCAATCAAATCTCCTAATCTCCCAAAAAACAACGCGCCGAAAGGTCGAACTACAAAGCCAGCAGCAAAAGTTGCAAGCGTGGCTAAAAAAGCAGCAGTTGGATTATCTGGAGGGAAAAATTTTGTTGAAATAATGGTTGCTAAACTACCGAAAATATAAAAATCATACCATTCAATTAGAGTTCCTACAGAGGACGCGCCAATAATTTTCCAAAGTCCTTTTGATTCTTTCATAGTTATACAATCTTTAAAAGCTTCACCTAAAACACAATCACTAAGAAACAGCAATTGAAAAGTTTACTTTTCAAAAGGAATCCTACTGAATTTAATAGTTATAGTTCCTAATTTAATAAAAAAAAGCGATTAAGTAAAAAATACCTAATCGCTTTAAATGTACATTCTTAAAAAGAATTAACTATTCAGTATCCTCCGAATCGTCATCTCTTTTTAATTCAATTACATCAAATCATTCAATTTGTGAATGTATTCAACAGCTGCATCTTCAACTTCAGTTCTAATTGCAGGGAAATCTTTAGTAGTTTTTGCAAGATGAATTTTAGCTGTTAACTCATTTCTAAAATGTATTACTTCTTCTATCAATTCATTCGTAGCTTGAGTTTTAGTTTCATTGTACAATTGTACGCTGAAACATTCCTCTACTACCTCAAAAACCATTTTATTTAAATCTTTTTTAAATTTTCTTTTACTTGCCATTATTTAATAATTAATTGTTTCAACAAATATAGGGCAAAACAAAATCTAAAAAAACAAAACTTGTTATTTATTCAGAACAAATTCAATAAAATCATTGATGATTTTAGCAAATTAACCTCTTTCCATGCATGTCGTACAAAACCATTTTTTTTATAAAAAAGCATTCTGTTTTTAACGACGATACTTTCAATTACTTTATACAGGAGGATTTGTATTGTGTATCGGAATCGGTGTTGAATTTATAACCTACCTCGATTTATAACTTTTGCAATGGTCTTAAATTGTTCTTCAAGCGCGTCTAAGATGGTTAATATACCTCGATGTCCTTTGATCTTTTCTTTCTTTACCCATCCGAGCGATAATTTGGGATGCACACCAAATAGATCACTAAAAAACCACAAATAACGACTTAAAAATTATTGTTTCATTAAACTTTTTGAATACAACCTAAATTCCAACTTTCGTGTAATTGATTTTTTTTCTACACGTAGGACAAAGATCTACTGCATTATTCGTGTGCGGTGATTCGTTCATGATACATTTTTCATTGTCACAATGCTTTAATTTGAGTAAATGACAATATTCGTGAATGATTGTAATTTTAAAGGATGCTCTTGACGAAGCAGAAGATACCACTGCTACTTTATCAAAATTGAATGCGACTCCTCCGATTTTTTCATCTCCATTCGAAAGTTTTTCAGAGGTCACTAACATTAATCTTTTTGTAAATGAATTGAACGGAAGTTCATCATGTAATTCTGCACAATCCAGTACTAATTTTCCATCTTTGTACCTATAGACTGTTTTATCATTGGTTGAAACTGATGTCACATTCGTTGTTTTTATATTGGCAAATTCATCTATGACTTTGGCTACAAATTCTAAATCTTGTTGGCTATAATTCCCTAAACCTGCAATTTTTAAGCTGGTTTGATCTTCAATATTTTCTTCCCAACAAGCCAAATAATAAACAACTCCTAGAAGAAATATATATACTGCTGTTTTCATAATCTTTTCTTTTTGAATCAACTATTTATTAATTCAATGCTAAGAGATAAGTGTTTTTTATTGAACGTTTCGCTTTTAACAATTCAAAAATTTCGTTAGAAACTACAAAGCAACCATCACTGTTACCAAAACATCCTTTTTCAGTAACATATTTATTATAATCAGGAGGTAAATGAATGATTACATTTCTTACAAAAGCATTGTCATTAGAAGGTTCTAAACCATTCAACATAAACTTATATCCTTTATTTTTTGGTCTTTTCCAGTAATGTAAGTAGTGATTGAACGAATAAATACCCAATGAACTTTTCTTACTACCCAATTCGTTTGAAAACAGAGTTGGTTTAATGAAACCTGATTTTTGTCCATGAGAGACAAAGGAAGTAGCAATTACCTGTCCATTTTCAACCACCCATAAACGTCGTTGGGTTCTAGGCTTACTAAAATCAACATAAATCACTAAGTGTTGATCCAAGTTGTATTTTGCTGTATAATGGGAATTTGTAAATTTCTCAGGCAAATCTTGTACAACGAAAATAGATTGATTTTCTCCAAAACATTGCATGTAATCCAAACCATTCGCAACGTAATTCGGATCATAGGTTATTCCATCTTTTTTTCCAGTATTATGAATTCTAAAAGCTTGCTCAAAAGCATTATTTCTTAAATAACTTCCATATTCCTTATTGATCCAAGTTACTCCCCATTTAATCGCATCATCCCCTCTTAAGTCTTCAATTTTCACGCCTAAATCAATGCATTTATATCCCATAATTTGAAATGGTCCCCAGGATGTCGCTAAATTTCTAATCGCAGCATCGGAACAGTCTTTAATTTGGTTTTTCGAAATTACATCATACCTTGATCTACTTCCAACTTGGACTTCTTTTAATTTTTCATAAACACCTTTTTCGAAACGTTTACCAGCAGGTATTTCTCCTGAACATTCTAAAGAAATTAACGCTTTCAAATAGGCGGAAGAAATATTTTTTTCCTTTGCGTACTTCTCTACCTCCACTCCATAGTTTGATTCTGTTTTAGAAAATTGGTCAGAATTACAAGAAGAAAGGAATAAAATCAACCAAATAAATTTAACTATCTTTTTCATAATCAATAATTTAAAAAATAAAAATTAACTCAAAATTTATTTAAAACTTAAAAACTCGTATTTATTATTTTGAAATTTGACCATTAACTTATCATTATCATTGAATTTAACCACCTGTTCAGTTCTAGGTAATTTATTATTAGTTTCATAAATTACTTCGTTTATTAATCCATATGAAGAACCATCCCATTTCATTATATTAGACAATAATAGTTTACTCAATTTCCACTTTCCTTTTTTATCATACATAGAAGTATATTTATCTCCTAATTTTTCTTTTAAAAATTTTTTATCCCCTATTTTTATCGCTGCTAAAATTCCAGAAGAAAAAGCAATCGCATGCTTATCGTCCCATTTCGAAATTAACTCTTTAAAATAGTTTGTTTCACTCCCTTTGTAAACGATTGTTTTAATTATATAATCATTCCCAACCTTAATTTCTAAAACATTTTCTTTTTTAGAAATTGGAATCTCCACATAAAAAGTATCCTTTGAAAAATAAGATTTGACATCTATAATTTCATTGGATAAAGGAGTATTGTTTTTTACATAACTCTCCTCAACGGAGTATCTAAATCTTCCCAGATTAAAATCATATATATCTACATAAACATCTACTTTTTGGTTGAATTTCAACTTTAACACATCGGAGTTTATCGCGCAATATCCAGAAATTGGATAATGCTGTACTTTAACAGAATTTTTCAATGGTAGAACCACTTCTCTTTTCTTAAAATCATTAGTCGTAAAATTATCTTTAGTCAAAACATCTTCTTTGTTTAAAGGAAAATGTGACAATAGCATTAATTCTGGATCAATAAACATCCATTTCATTTCTAATTCTTTTTTAAAATCAGACCAAGTAACATCAATGTAATGCTCTTGCCCATCCAAATTCACAATATTCCAAGCGTGCAATCCCGTCAAAATATTATAATGATAATAATCTGACTTAGTATAACCGGTAACTTCTCTGCTTTTTACTCCAGCAATTCTTGCCAAAGAATCAAATACATATGCATAGCCCGCACAAACAGCAACTCTATTACTACTTGAAATTATGCCATAAATATCTGTTTGAAAATGGGCGTAATTATTTTTTCTCAAACCTTCGTAATCGTATTCGATAGAGCGTGTAATAAACCTCGCGATTGACAAAACTTTATCCCGATCAGTTTTTACATCCTGAACGATATAATTTACTAAATCTTTAAGTGCAAACGCTTTATCAATTTGATTATTTGAGACTATTTCGTCTGACTTGAACCCAATGTAAAATGGTTTTTTAAATTGTTTTTGGGTTTGTTTTTTTATTCGAGAATTTTCACGTTTAAATAAACAATCTAATTTTGAATCATATAAATCCCCATTTAAAAAATATACACCGTACTTTAAGCCCCCTTGAAATTCTTTGAAAGATGGATTATTGAAGATAATTTTAGACCCTTTCATTGTAAAGGTTCCTAAATTTCTTTTTACTATTTCTGATTTTCTTTTTTGATTAAGGTAAGAGATATACTCGTATTCTCCTGAACTGTACAACCTTAATATCTCTGACTGATCTTTTTTTGTTGTTATCTCAAAAACATGTGTCATTTCCCCTTTTGGAATTGACCAATTGTAAACTTTTTTCCCATGAAGGTAATTTACTGATCCTATTGAAATCACCAAAAATATTATGAGCGTTTTCATCACTTTCTAGTTTAAAAATTAAGTAGCATAGAATCATATTCGAATCGTTTAATCTTAATAACGTAAAGTGTAGAGATTTATTATGCAAGGAAGTTTATTAATTTCAAATTACTGGGAAATTTTAAGTGCTTACCAAAATCCCTAATTGATAGTTTGGAAAAATATTATAATTCCAATTTTCCAAAAAACATCCTAATGTCCTAATAAAGAGAAAATAACTATTAGTTTACATGCAAAAAGGCTGGGATAAAACAAGCGTAGAAGTTATCAAATCTGTTTTTGTGGAAAATTTCAACCTAGTGAAACGGTTTGTTGTTTGTACCTTCCATTCAAAAAGAGAATAGTGGTGTAAAATGTTAAAATCACTTTTTACACCATAAAAAACTAATTATCAGAATTATATAAAATAAAAAATTAAATCTCCTTCACAAAATTCAAAAACACTTTCTTGTGTAATTCCAAATCCAAAAACGGTGAAAGCGCTACACGAGCAATATAATCTTTGTCACCTTCTTTAGTTGTTCCTTGAGTGGAAGTTGCAGGAATGGTCCAATAACAGCCTTTTAATTGTCCGTAACTCACACAATATTTGCTTTCTGTTGGGATTTCAGTAATCATTTTATTGATTAACTTCAAATTCATGGCTCTTTTGTATGCTTCTTTTTCTTCGGTTGTATTTCCTTTTGTAGGTAAATCCAAGGAAAAAACTGACGGTGTGAATCCTTGTTTTGCTAACTCTTTAGAAACAAAATTGATTTTCGCTTCAGGCAATGTTTCGCTGATAAAGTTGACAAAATCACGTGTGTTTTTATACGCTTCTTGAATGCGTTGATTCATCGAAGGCAATTGTTTTGCTAAGATTTCCATTTGTAACGGAGTCGCTTCATTGTCACATAATTTTAGATGAAGTTCAATTTTCTCCATCAAGGATTTTGCTTTCTCGTTGGATACACAATATCCAGCAGTACATTTTCCGCCACTCGGGAATTTAGATCCACTTACATAAGCAATCGTTCGAACCGTTGAAAGGATATTATTTTCACCTAAAAAGTGAACATTCGGACAAAACGTTTGGTCTAAAATAAAAACTGGGTCTATCGCTAATGCACCTGTTGTTGTTTTACGTTCTTTGCTCAATACATCTCTTAATTGGATTAAGTCTGGAACTTCAACACGAGGATTCGTTGGGATTTCAGCGATAATGTATGGAATGGCATCTTCTTGTGCGATCTTTTCCAATAATGCATCGATGCAAGCTACCATGTTATTTCCACCATCCACAGGTAAATCTAATACCTCCACATTTTGTAAACATGCAGCAACTCTTCTAGCTTGGTCATTCGTACCTCCATAACAATTCGGAGGAACCACAATTTTGATCGCTTTTCCAGGATGATTTTCTACTGCATCGTGAATCAATCCCATCACAATCGCATATTGCGTTGATAATCCACTAGAAGCTACCAAGGCTTTGATATTCGTATTGGTAATCTTTTGGATAGCATTTAAAACAATCGATTTATGTTGATCGTAATTGCTTTCTTCTGGTTGAGATGAATTTGTATTCGTTAAATATTGCAGCACCTTCAAGGTATTTGCCGGAGTCATGGCAATCGTCTCTCTTCTTCGTACGTGCTGAATTTCTGAAACGTAGTGATCGTTTTTATCTCCGTTTACAAGTAAGATACTTCCTAATTCATCATCTATATGGATGTGAAAATCAACCGCAGGAACTAACTCAAAATGACACATCGATGTTGGACGCGAAATGAAAATCGTACTTCCTTCAATCGGAGTAACTTCCTTTAAATCGCTCACTTTTACCAAGTCAAAATGATAGCCGTACACGTTTTTTACTAGTTCCGCATCAAAATGAGCTGGTAATTCTTCAATGTAGGCAATCTGAGTCTTTTTATTAGCTAATAAGTTCTTTCTTAAAACAGCTAAAATCGGTGTTGTTTTGGAAGAAAAACTAATCACATTTTCTGTTTTGATGTCATTCAACTTAGCTATCGCCCATTCCAATACGCACGACAAAGGATGACCCAAACGGATGTAATCATACGCTGTTCGTAATTCACTAAGGGCAGCAGTTGTTGCATTATTTGCGCTAAATAAACGTTCGAATTGGTCTAAAAATTCAGTTTTCGCTAACTTCTCATCGTAAATATCTAAACGATGTGTGGTAAGATTTAGCCAATCCGATGGCATATTTTCCAATACATTTTTAACGTAGTCTAGCATTTTAGTCTGTTCCATAAGCGTAACCAAATTGATTTATTTATCTTCCGACAAATTTACACAAAGTTCTAGGATTGGATTTTCAATCATTGATTTTGTTTCGTTCATATATCTCAATAGAGTTATTGTATTCTATTACATTTGCAAGTAGATAGTTTTGAATTATGCTTACAAAAGAAATTACTTACTCCATTCTTGACCTTGCAGTGGTTTCACAAGGGAAATCGTTTCGTCAAACCTTTGATGATTCCGTGGCGATTGCGAAACTTGCTGAACGTACTGGTTACAAAAGATATTGGTTGGCCGAACACCATAATATGGATGCTATCGGAAGTAGCGCTACTTCTATTTTAATCGGAAAAATCGCGGAGGAAACACAACACATTCGTGTAGGTTCTGGTGGAATCATGTTACCAAATCATTCTCCACTTATCATTGCCGAGCAATTTGGCACCTTAGGCACGCTTTATGAAAACCGAATCGATTTAGGTTTGGGAAGAGCACCTGGAACAGATCAAGCTACTGCAAGTGCCATTCGCTCTGACTTTTACGAAGCAGCAATGCATTTTCCTAAGGAGATTCAAAAAATTCAAGACTATTTTTCGGTGGAAAATAAGCATCAATCTGTTCGTGCAAACGTGGCAGAAGGAGTGGATGTACCGCTTTACATTCTAGGATCAAGTACAACAAGCGCCTATTTAGCGGCAGAAAAAGGATTACCTTACGCTTTTGCAAGTCATTTTTCGAGTGCACAATTAATGGATGCGCTAAAGATTTATAATACACATTTTCAACCTTCATCTACATTAGCTCAACCTTACACAATAGCCGGAATTTCAGTCATCATCGCTGATACGGATGAAGAAGCGGAATTTCTTTCAAGTTCTTATTATTCTAGAGTGATTGGGATTTTAACAGGAGACAGAAGTCCATTAGAACCACCATTTAAAATAACAAACGAATTTCGAAACACCATCCAACATCCCGCAGTACAACAGATGTCTAAATATGCGTTTATAGGCAACAAAGAAACGGTAAAAAAGAAAGTGAAAGCTTTTATTGAACAGACAGGAATTGATGAATTTATTGCTGCTACGCATGTGTTTGACGTAAAAGACCGTATTAAATCGGTGGAGCTTTTTGCGGAGGTGATGAAAGAGGTGAATGATGGGAGGATAATTGTGTCCTCATCGGGTGTCCTTGAGAATTACTAGAGTTCTTTCCAGTTTTCAGAGTGATTCACGACGATTATCCCCCTATCCTTAAGTCAGGATGTAACTTATTCGGATTGAGGTCTTGTCTTGTGAGATAAGATCAATCAGCGTTTTCTCCTATTGATATCTTTAAACAATAACTGTAATTTTGTGTTATTTAAAGATGGAAGATCAAACGATAATCAAAGTTGAACATTTGGCCAAACGTTTTGGCACGTTTGAAGCGGTGAAGGACGTTTCTTTCAGTGTGAATAAGGGAGATGTGTTTGGTTTTCTTGGTCCGAATGGTGCTGGAAAAAGTACAACAATTCGTTGTCTTTTATCCTTAATCACGCCGGATGCTGGATCTATCAAATTGTTTGGTAAGTCATTCAAAACGGATCGGTCAACAATTTTATCCAATATTGGCAGCATCATTGAAAAACCTGATTTTTACAAATACTTATCTGCACAGAAGAACCTTGAAATCTTTGCACGTGTGTCTGGAGCGGATGTTTCCAAAAAAGAAATTCAAGAAATGCTGGAATTTGTTGGTTTGGGCGATCGCGGCAAACACAAATTGGGTGGTTTCTCTCATGGGATGAAGCAACGTTTAGGGATTGCACAGACACTTTTACACAAACCTGAATTAATCATTTTAGACGAACCAACTACTGGTTTGGATCCGCAAGGAATCATTGAAATACGTAATCTGATTTTACGACTCAAAAATGAACAAAACAAAACAATCCTTTTGTCTTCACATCAATTATCAGAAATAGAATTGATAGCCAACAGAATGGTGATTATCAACCAAGGTCGTTCTATTGTGGAAGGCAGTGTGAGCAATTTGTTGAATTCACAAGAACTTCTCGTCCGCATCGAGGTAGACAATGCACGTGCTACAGGTGAACTCTTGCAAAAGGCATATCCGGAAACGATTTTAAAAATCAATTCCGATAGCGAATTAGAAGTTACTTTCGTCAAAGAGTTGGTTCCTGAACTTGCTCGACTATTGGTCAGCAACAACATGAATGTGCACGCCATCGAACCAACACGCAAACTAGAGGATTACTTCATGAAAATCATACAAGCATAATATGTTACTAAAAAATACATACAACGAGTTTATTAAAATACTTTCGAAACCTAGAAGTTATTTAGGAATCGGCGCTTTGACATTGCTTGTCGGAATTATCATTTTTGCAATGAAAGCAGATGGACGGTCGATTATTTCATTTGTTACTTCTTCGTTCGAACAGACGTTGACGTTCAATGGTGATGTTTTAAATGGCAACCTCATCGCTTTCATTATTTTACAAATGTTAATTGTACACATTCCTTTATTGGTGGCTTTAGTTACGGGCGATCTCATCTCCGGTGAAGCAGCAATGGGTACAATTCGAATGTTGGCGACAAAACCAATTTCGCGCACGAACATTGTTCTATCGAAATTCATTGCTGGTGCAATGTACACCTTGTTTTTGACATTATGGCTTGGCTTTATTGCATTGTTCGTTTCACGGCAAATTTTTGGAACGGGTGATTTAATTGTACTCAACAGTGATGGTTTAGTCATCTTGCAAGACGCCGATATTTTATGGCGTTTTGGACTTGGTTTCTGTGTTGCGTTCTTGTCACTTTTAACCGTTTCAACACTCTCCATTGCATTGTCTGCATTCGCAGAAAACTCAATAGGACCAATTGTCTCAACAATGTCCATTATCATTTTGTTTACCATCATTGGCAGTCTGGATGTTACCGTATTCGATAATATCAAACCCTATCTTTTCACCACACACATGGCATCCTGGCGCAGTTTCTTCGAAGATCCTGTTCCTTTTAATTCTATTATTCAATCGATTGTCATTCTCGTAATTCACAACGTCGTACTCGTAGCAATTGCTGTATACAAATTCAACAAAAAAGACATTACATCATGATAAAAAAGTTCCTTACCCTTTTAATCATCGCAATTCAATTTGGCGTTATAGCGCAAGAAGCGAATGATATTCTAAGCAAAGTTGTAACGAAACTGAATACAGTGAACGATTACACGGTGACTGCGAGTGTGAAAGCAAACATTCCTATGATTAAAATCTTACCTTCTAAAGCGACTATCTATTTCAAGCAGAAAGATAAATTCAAAATAGTTTCGAAGGGGATAGTCATCCTACCCAAACAAGGATTCACGGAAATCAACAACTTTCTAGCAAACAAGCAATCCTACTTGGCTGTTGCTGGAGACACAACAAAAATTGGTAGCGTCATGACAAAATTGATCACAGTGATTCCAAATGGTGAAAGCAATGAAATTATACTTGCAAAATTATGGATAGACACAAAACATTCGGCTATCATGAAATCGCAAATCACCACCAAAAGCAACGGTTCCGTCACCACTACGTATTCTTATGGCGACAATGTGACGTATGGTTTACCAAGTGAACTGGTTTTCGAGATTGACGTGAAAGCCTTCAAGCTGCCAAAAAGTGTTGCTGCCGATATCAATAAATCAACAACTGAAAAGAAAACCAAACCGAATAAAAAAGGGGTGATTACAGTAACGTTGACGGATTACAAAGTCAATACTGGTTTGAGTGATGCGATATTCACGAAGAAGAAATAACAATCATCGTTAAAGAACATCAAAGCTTCTTTATTTTTTTGAATATTTAGTTTTGGATATTTCACTTTTTATTTCAATTATTTCATCTTTTAAAATATGTTGATTTCTATTTTTCAGGTAACTCATTTTCATTAATGATAACATATTTTAGGTTTTCTTTAAGTCTGACAACGAAAAAAAACACCTTTGTTGTCTCAAATGTATAGAAGCGGAAAATCATTATATAATCGATCAGCTGCGATAACAATATCCTTCAGTAAAGGAATTTCATAAGCTCCTTTATTATCGGCAGTTTTCCCATATGTAATTTTCACGTAAGCGGAAATCCCCATCAAAATCAAGAAGTGTATGCACCCTGGCTGTTCTATACTTTGCTCAATCAAAATACTTAGGCATAAGCTAATCGTAGTAGAATCCAAAAGAAATATTTTTGTTTTAATCCGGAATTTAACCTGCTTAAACTTTGGATGCTGTCCTAAATTTTGAAGCAATTGAAAATAATACTCTTTGAAAAGTACACGTGTTCGTTTTTTGTTTTTTGTTTTGGTAACTAATTGTTGATTTAGATGGAGAAAACGTTTAGGACGCTATTGATATTAGATATATGTTCCGTAAGGAAAAAATTAATTGATCCATTAATATGAAAATACTATTTTCGCATTATGAAAACTAAAATTTTTCTTTTACTAATAAGCCTTATAGCACATCAATTCATATTTTCACAATCAAAAAAAAATATTGATGTAGGTATCTATATCGAAGATATACATGGTATTGATTATCAGGAATCAAAATTTGAAATTGTTTTGTGGGTATGGATTAACTCTAAAGACGGTATATATAATTTCGAAGAAGAACTGGATATTCCAAATTCAATAAATTTAAATGTAAGTTCCGTTTTATATGATTCAACCAATTGGGGATTATATCATTCTGAATGTAAAATAACAGCAACGGTCTTAAACAAATATGATGTTAAAAATTATCCTTTTGATCAACAAAACATTAAATTTTGTTTAGAGTTTTCGAGGTATTCAAGTGATGAAATAAATTTAACGATAGATAAAAAACAATCTAAAATTATTCCTGAATATATTGAAGATTGGGTTACTAAAAGTTATAAATTAAACATCGTAGCAAATGACTATAAATCTAATTTTGGAGACTTACACACAAACCAAAGTATCGCCTATCCTGGAATTAATCTTGATATTAAATTAGAAAGAAATGCATGGAATTTATATTATAAATCTTTTATTACCTTATTCCTCTCTTTCTTACTTGCATCTTTAAGTCTGTTTTATCCGAATAATCATTCCGAAGAGAAAATAGGACTAATTGTCGGTTCTTTATTTACAACTGTAAGTAATAAGTATATTACTGATGATATTTTACCAATACAAAATTCATTAAACTTATCTGATAAAATGCATTTACTTACTATACTGGTTATTACATGTATAGCTGCATATGCAATTTTTGAACAACGTTTTAAATTAAAAGATAGTCTTAGAAATGATTTAATAGTTTTAGTGTTATTTATCGGAATATTTATATCAGGTATATTTTAT
>JBIIKZ010000085.1:0-8872 GCA_044232905.1 Crocinitomicaceae bacterium | reverse complement strand
TGAAATAAGCCATCATCCTTCAACTAGATCTAATTTTTCAAAAAGAAAAACTATGAATTGGGCTAAATCTGTTGAGTGGTTGAAATTAGAAATAGTATCATTCTCAGAATTAAACGAAATGAGTGCCAATATTTTATTTAAAGCTTATTATATTGAAAATTCAAAAATAGAGTTCATCTACGAACATTCAACATTTTCTAAAGATTTGGGTTATTGGACTTATGTTGATTATCTGCCAATTTAAAATAATTTTATTTTGTCTTATAATTAATATTATGTTAAATAGAATATTCCATTAGTAACAGCTAGATTAGAACCTAGCTGTTTACTTTTATAATATATTAAATAAATCTACCAATCGATTCGAATACCCAGCTTCATTATCATACCAACCGACAAGTTTAACCATGTTTCCAATCACACTTGTTAATTCACTATCAAAAACAACGCTGTTAGAATTTCCAATAATGTCAACCGAAACCAACGGATCTGAAGTGTATTCTAAAATTGATTTAAGATATGTTTCGGATGCTTCTTTAAAAGCATTATTTATTTCTTCAACAGTTGGCGGTGGATTTGATACAATTAATGTTAAATCAGTTAAACTGCCATCAGGGACTGGAACCCGCATGCCACATCCACCAAAATGATTTTGTAATTCAGGAAATATTTTAGTCAACGCTTTCGCCGCACCTGTCGATGTTGGTACAATTGATAAAGCGGCTGCACGAGCTCTGCGTAAATCTTTGTGAGGTGAATCATGCAATTTTTGATCGGTTGTATAACTATGAATGGTTGTAATATAAGCACTTTCAATTGATGTTAATTTACGAATCACTTCAATCATTGGTGCTGCAGAATTTGTGGTACACGATGCGTTTGAAATAATTTGATCTGTTTCTTCAATCAAATTTTCATTTACACCTAATACAACGGTACGAATATCCTCATCGTTTGCAGGAGCACTAATTACAACTTTTTTTACACTTCCTCTTAAATGTTTACCCGCTTTTTCTTTAGTTAAAAAAAGTCCTGTTGACTCTAATACATAGTCGACACCATAATCACTCCAAGGAATTAATTCTGGGTCTTTATGTTGCACGAAATGAATTACTTTTCCGTTTTCAAAGAGCAATGAATTTCCATCAATTTTAAACGCAAGCTTCAATCCACCATGAACACTGTCGTATTTTAAAAGATGGGCTAAAGTTTGAATGTCCGCTAAATCATTTACAACTGTTACGTTTGAAGTAGCATGTTGCAGTGAAATTCGTGTAAAATATCGGCCTATTCTACCAAATCCATTAACTCCTATGTTTTTGCGATTAGATTCCATTTTTCTTAATAATTAATGTTTTACTTCAAAATAACCAGTTCTTTTTGCTTCTGTTCCATTGTTGTATAAAATCCGAACAGCATACATATAGGTCCCTTCATCAACCAATTGTCCATTTGAATTTTTACATTCCCAAGCGCTCTGTAAATCATTCATTTGTGACATAACATTCCCCCAACGATTGTAAATAGTACAAGAAAATTCTTTAACATCCCCCGTGTAAATAAAGAATTTATCATTACCTACCTTAGAACTCGTAACCACAACATTTGGAATTACCAAACATAATTCAGTATTGATCTTAATCAAGGTGTCGAATTTACATCCATAATCTGTTTTTAATTCGTATTTGTAATCGTTTCTTTCTCCCAATTTACTTGGTTTTATAATGAAGTTTGTATCCCCTACTAACGTTTTAATTGAACTGTAATTTAATGATTTATTCCACCCTTGTTCTGTGATTTTATTTTGATAAGATTCAATAATTGGAAATGCATCTGGATTGAAATACACCCCCCAGTCAAAAATGTATCCATCATCGTCTTCTTGGTTATCCTTAATTGAAAGTGTCCATTTACCTTTTACAGGACAACCAATAAATTCAGCAAATGATTGTTCCGGAGTATAGATTCCATCAGGATTCAATGCATCAGCACCAATTAAATTTTTCTTTGTATTTCCCAATAAATACTCATCACCGAAAGTTCCGAGTGTATTTTTAGTAGATGAAAAACAATATTGCCATCTTGGGTATCCTTGTTTACCATTATCAATATCTAAATCGTTCCCTATTGAAACTGCTACTTTACCAGGAAAAGCATATTTTTCATTATAAAATCCACCAGGTATCATCCCTCCATTTTGTTTAAACGCATTGAAAATAACCGCTTGATTTCCTGAAGGACATTTTAATGTCATCTCCAAATCACCTAAAAATGAATGTTCCATGGTAATACAGACCATATCAATGTCTTTGATAGATTTAATGACCGTTTTATTTCCGTAATCATCAATTTCAACAGGAGATTTAAAAACACCTCCAGTACCATCTGGTAACTTTATTTCAGCTAAATACAATCCACCAACCTTAAAAACCCCTTTTTTTAAATAAACAGGATCATCGATTTTAGAACCATCTTTTTCAGGTAATTGAACATAAATTGGGTCATCCATACATATTTTACTCGGAATGTTCACCAAAGAATTATAATTAGGCAGCGCTGAAACTCTCACTTTAATCAACCCAAGTTTATACCCTAAAAGTGCGTCAATATCTAAAATTGTGTCTGAATTTTTGCGTTTTAATTTGTAGCTAATATTTAAATCAATGTAATAACCATTCGATTCTTTTGGTTTAAAATAAACAGAATCATTGACATCAAAACCTTTACCAGTGATATTCCAAATAAAATTGATTCCAGTAAATTGTGTTGTAGGATATTTAATTTTTATTTTTGAATTGAAATCACTTTCCAATTGAACTTGGTTCATGGTTAACAACAATGAATCACCCAAGCAAATGTCAATGTAGGTCGTATCTTTCCCTTTTACAAGCTCTTCATTCGAATTATTCTTATATACCCTAGTTATATTCTTCTGACTGAATAGATGAAAAGATAGCAAGCAAAACAAAAGCGCTGTTTTTTTCGCAAATGAAAAATGGTTAAAAACAAAGAAATTATGCATTTGGAATTGATTCAACATTAGATTGCTAATATACATAGATATTCAACGAAATTAATATGAATTTACAGCATTTTTTCAATTTGTCAAAAAGAGAATCTTACTTTCCATTACAATTGTTTTCTAATGTATTCTCAATTCCTCCCCTAACTTTTATGAGTAATTTATTGAGTACCTCACATTCTTCATTCGTCAAGTTATTCACTAAAATTATATTCGCATCAAAATCTTTGTCAATCAATTTTAATAACTGGAGTCCTTGTTTTGTAATTTGAATTGTAATCACTCGATTATCTCTCGTGTCTTTAAGTCTTTCTATCAGACCTTTATCGATTAATTTATCCATCAATCGCGTCGTGTTTGGAGATTTTTCAATCATACGATCTCTAACTAATGAAATGCTTAGTGGTTCTTTCGCACCACGAAGAATTCTCAATATATTGAATTGAGGCATTGTAATACCATGCTGCCCCATGTATTTATTTTGATGGTAACTAATCCAATTAGAGGTCAAACGAATGTTTATAGTAGCATCTTGTTTATAATTTGCCATTCAAGTACTATGTTTAAATTTTACTTTTGAATTAATAATTTCACTTCTCTTAATTCTTGTTGTAAATCAATTAAACTTTTTTTCAAATCTAATTCATCAATACGAATCGTAGGTAAATCAGAAGCGATATAATTTACAAATTTCCATATTTCTATGACTTTTTCACCTTTAATTTTGTAGGGTTTATAAAAAGTATTCGTAGAATATAATTCTAGATAATCTCCATTTTCCAAATAGTTATATAAAATTTTAAATACAATACCTTCCTCTTCTGTAATAACAATACACGGTGTACCATCTTTTATCGAAGTCCAATTTTCAACGTATTCTGCAACCACATAAGAACCTTCTGAAACAGGAGGCATACTATCTCCTTGTATTGGAAATGAACGGTATTTTTTTTGCTTTGATAAAAAAGGCAACTGAAATGTTGGTAGTAATTTTAAATATTCAGCATCAGCATAACCCGAGGTATAACCTGCGCTTGCTTTATGATGTACCATCTCAATCAAGTCTTCATTTTCAGAATTAACAATCTGAGTTAAAATCCTTAATTTCTGTCCTGAATACACTTCTCCTGCCCCATCTAAAATTGAATTTAACTCGTTATGAGACAATTTATTTAAGTTTTTTTTCACTAAGTCATCAATAGCGACACCGAAATAATCTGAAATCACACTCAAAGTCTCAATCGATGGTTCCGCAACACCATTTTCATATCCACTCAAAGTAGAACGAGTTAACTTTAATAAAACAGCCATTTCTTCTTGAGATTTTCCTGTTCGTTTTCTTAAAAACTTTATATTTGCACCTATCATGATTAATATTTAATCGTAATTAACCGGAAAATTAATCAAAAATAATGGATTATCAGTATTAGTTTTTTTGATTTTCTATTTTAAAATGCTCAAATTTATCTTTTATAAACCTAATCAATTCAATATCATTTGCTTTCCTTAAGAAATTAGCGTCAATATTTAAAAAAGAGATGAAATCATCAAAATCTTTACTATTTAATTCAATAATCTCGTAGGCAACATAGGTTAGAAGTATTTCTTGGAGTACTTTTTGTTGATTATCTATAAATTTCAAATCTTCAACTTTCTGTTTAGATTTTATTTTTTTTGAAAATCGTTCGTAAATTGCTGTAATTGGGCTTTCAAAAACCTCTGCACCACTTGTGATTTTTGTTTCCTTTTTGATTAAATTGGACCTCTCTTCTTTTATCTGTTGAATGGATTTAATCGGTTTGACTATTACTTCTTTTTGGTTTTGAATAACTGGTTGCAATGCTACTTTAATTTCCATTTTACAATTTTTAGAAGAAATTACTACAAAGGATTTCTTTATATAACCCTTGACTGAAATTACAATCGTATCGTTCTGTCTCGCAATTAAAGAAAAATTTCCGTCAGGTTGACCGAATATCCCTTTTCTTGAAGATTGGTTGATTAACATTAAATTATAAAAAGGCTGTTTTTGAAACGTATCAGTGACAATACCATCAATTTGTACCGACTTACATTCTTGAGCAATTACAGTTGAATGAACAAATAAAAATACAATAAATGAACATATATAGATTTGAAAACACTTGTTTACATAAGTGGACATTAAAATACTATATTTAGTTACAGATGTAATCGAATTCATAAAAACTATTTCTACTTTTCTAATAACTGCAAATTAACTACTTTTATCACGAATATTTTTAAATATATTTAATCTAATCAATGAAAAGAGTTGTTGTCGGTTTGTCAGGTGGTGTGGATTCGAGTGTTGCAGCCTATCTTCTTAAACAAGAGGGTTATGAAGTGATAGGTATGTTTATGAAAAACTGGCACGATGAATCTGTAACCATATCGAATGACTGCCCCTGGATCGACGACTCAAATGATGCTTTATTGATAGCAAATCAACTAGGAATCCCTTTTCAGGTCATCGATTTGAGTAAAGAATATTACGAAAGAATTGTATCTTACATGTTTTCTGAATACGAAAAAGGGAGAACACCTAACCCTGATGTACTTTGCAATAGGGATATAAAATTTGATGTGTTCCTGAAAGCTGCAATTGAGCTAGGTGCCGACTATGTAGCAACTGGTCATTATTGTAGAAAAACTACAGAAAACTCAATACATTCATTGCGAGCAGGTATAGATCAAACCAAAGATCAGTCGTATTTCTTATGCCAACTCAATCAAGAACAGCTTTCTAAATCACTTTTTCCGATTGGACATTTATTAAAATCTGAAGTTAGAAAAATCGCTGAAAAAGAAGGGTTTATTACAGCAAATAAAAAAGATTCTCAAGGATTGTGTTTTGTAGGAAAAATAAGTCTTCCCACATTCCTTCAACAACAACTTATTTCAAAAGAAGGTAAAATAATCGAAATCCCAGTTGACAACCAACAAATAACTGATTACCATTCAATACCTGTAGAATTATCGAATGTGAAAAATCTGTCTGAACCTTTTAATTTTGAGGAAAAAGATGGAAATCAGGTTGCTAGCCACATTGGCGCGCACTTTTATACTGTAGGACAACGAAAAGGACTTCACATAGGTGGTAGACCATCCCCTTCTTTTGTGCTTCAAATTGATACAACGAATAATATTGTTTTTTCAGGTTTAAACGAAGATCACAAGGGGTTAAATCGATGGTGTTTAAAAATACAGAATTCAGATATTCATTATGTTAACAGCCAGTTTGAATTCAAATTGAATTTACCTAAAAAAATAAAAGTGCGAACAAGATACCGTCAAGAACTTCAAGTTGCACGTGCACTTTTATTAGAAGAGGGCTTATTTATATTATTCGATAAACTTCAAAAAGCAATCACACCAGGTCAATTTGCTGCCATTTATGAAGAAGACGAATTGATTTGCTCAGGAGTTATTTTTTCTTAATTCAACTCTTTGATCACCTCAAAAGTATTATCTGTATACCAGACAATTATCTGCTTGATGTTTTTTTCTTCTTTTTGTGCTTTACTTGATTCCAGTAGTTTAGGAAGAGAAGAATCCCCGGAAATCAACCACTTCAAATCAATAGCAGGAAGATTTTCGACTAATTTTTCTAAGAAATCCATACTAGGTTTATTTCTACCTGAAATCAAATGACTAATGCTTGATCTTTGCACTTTTAATAAATCTGCAAATTCAGTCATTGTTAAACCTGACTGTTCAATCACTTTTTTTATTCTCACATGAATCATTTTACAAATGTAAATAATTTACAGAACAAAAAACTTCTTTTTTTATTTACACATGTGAAAACGTAGTTGTTTATCAGATTTTTAAAAAAAAATCAAAAAAAAAAAAAAAAAAAAAAACACTCCGAAAAGTGTTTTTAAAAAAAGAAGGTATTAAAGATTTAATTTTGCGAAAAACTAAAAAATATTGAACTCTTTGGAGAAGATAAACTAGCGTAAAAATTAATTGTATCAAGCAAATCTGCTACTTCAATTATCGATAATTGAGAATTTTCTCCATTTAAATAATGTTGCTTTAACTTCATAAATGCGACATTTACAAGATTACTAACCATGATTTTTAAATTTACGTTTTTTATTAATTCATTTACTTTCTATTAATACGATACATCTGTAAATTAAGTTACATTATTAACTGTTTTTTATTCTTCTTCTTTAAGTCTAATTAATATTTCGTCCACTATAATGTATACCAAAACAAATGGAAATATAACATACTTCAATATTTTTCTACTGCCCCACTTTTTTTTTATACCTTTTTGATTTACTGTTTCAACTTCAATCTTTAAGTCTGTATATTCTGGCACCTTGCCTTCAGTCGAGTATATATATGCTAATAATATGTATTGCCACCGTTTAATCAACGTCAAGTTTAATTTATTTAGTTCATTTTGCATACTGATCAAATTAAGTGATTATTAAACAATTTAATTATCTACATCGTTCATCTACAAAAGAAGTGTTTTTTTGTTTTTCATAACACACTATTAAACAATAAAATAAACTTAATATTAATAATTTAATCTTATTAATTTAGTTAAGCAATACCAATTTTAGCTTAATTTATATTAATTTTACACTTAATGTTATTAAGCACTAAGATTCATCCGATTATTCATCTTGCCAATAAACTTGGTGGTTTGTTTCCTGCCATTGAGTCTACTTACTTAATTTACAATTCAGAAAATAAAATAAAAGCAATTCAAGATTCTGTTAGCATTGATTTTTCAACTGAAGAATTGTTTCAACTCCAAATAATTAGAGCTGCATCAGTAAATTACCAATGGGTTAGACCAGAAGATTTCATTTCCACAAATGTAACCAGCACTTACAAACAACTTAAATTAACAGATGAATTTGAAAATAGGTTATTATTACTTCATTTCACCTCTCCGTTTGATCAACTAAAAGACACAATTGCACTTACCTTTCCAATAAACGCAACTTTTTTTAGTATGCAAAAAGAATGGTCTGCATTAAATACAGATGAAAAGAGAATGATTGGAGAATTGGTACACAAAATTTTTCAATCTGAATATCATGATTATTATACTTTTCACTCTCAACTTGACGCATTACAACATTACTACCGAATTTCTGAAAATAAACAAATCGAGAAAATGGAATCCAATCCATTTGAACTTTTCTTTAAACAAACAGTTACCAAATCATTAGTTGAGAAATCAAGTAAATATAGAGTGGATTTCAATTTGACAGAAAAAGGGCTAAAATTACTTGCGTTGCATTGCATATCCGAAACTTCTGAAATTAATTTCATGATTGATAAAATAGTAGCGTTAAGTCTTATCATCTTTCCCCAACAAAATGAAATTCTATTGGACGAAAAGTTGATTGAAGCTGCATTGTTCAAGAAAAACAATTCATTGGAGAACAACAAAGAAATCAAAAATACTCCTAGAATTTCAGTTGACAAAACCATACTTTTATTAGAAAAATATGAGTTGGCAGCTCAAAAAGTTCAACAACAAGGCTTGCCAATCAATGGTAAAAATATTGGTGCATTTCTTGAGCCAAAAATCTCACCACCAGCAATATCAGACGCTATAAAAAAGAATACCGAACGAATAAAAAATATATTTATAGAAGCTCCTACAAAATGGATGTCAATTCGAACTTTTTTAAAACCGTTAAGAGAAATTGATCTTTCGATTAAAATTAATGCACAAAAAAGAGTTTAATAACAATCTATAATACCTTGTAAATTTCGAAGTGTGTAATTTACGTTTTAACCCCTCTAAGTAGAATTAATATTAAATGACATTTCAAATTCAACCATGAGTTTAAA
>JBIIKZ010000005.1:0-68382 GCA_044232905.1 Crocinitomicaceae bacterium | reverse complement strand
CGGAATAAAAAAGACATCATTACTTTTTATGTTTCCGGTAGGTGTTCCGTTCAAAAACTAAATACTTTTGGGGATGAAAAAGGAGATGTGGTAGATTATAAGGTGATAGATAAGAAGCTTTTAATTCTTACTGGTAAAGGAAAAGTGTGGAAATTTAAAATCACTAAATTATCAGAGGATAATATTGAGTTGACACCAATAAAAGGAACTAGTTTTAAATATGTGATGCATTTAGTTCCAATTACAGAGCCATAAGACTATTTTACTAGGTGGTATAATATTTCACCATAGGTATCATAAAAGCGATCGAAACCTAAAAGTTTTTCTTCAAAAAAATCGTAAATTTTTTCTTTGTTTGTTGCGGTCAGATAGTTTGTTTTTTCCAAAGTCCATTCTATGCGACACATGGATTTAACGGTTTGAGAAGCATAATCTTCTATCCAATTTCCTTCGCTACCCATTTCAGTGCTAAGTAATTTTTTCAATTCTCCCATTTGTTCCCATACAATTTCCCGAATGGAATCATCTTTGAATTGTATGTCGAAACAGAATTTACATTCCTTGTTAATAGTTTCAAGTCGAACATATACATTTTGTAAATTGGTTCGGTATTGCAGCCAATTTACTTTTTTACCGGAAGCTCCTCGATGTTGTCCCATACGTTGTTTGAAATCAGCCCAAAATTGTATGTTGTAGTTTTTTAGTTCTTCTTTGGTAAACATCTTTTGAAATTATACGTTATGAATTATGAATTTTCAAATTTACACATTTTCAATTTTTCAAATGAATAATTTGTAAACTCAATAATATTAACGTAAATTTGCAAACAATTATAAATAGAGGTTTCGTACCTCACTTACTATTAACCGAGGTTTCGCACCTCAACAAATAAAACAAAAAAAATGGCAACAAGAATTCGTTTGCAAAGACACGGGAAAAAATCAAAAGCATTTTTTCATTTAGTAGTAGCTGACTCACGTGCAAAAAGAGATGGTAAATTCATCGAAAAATTAGGTACTTATAATCCTAATACAAATCCAGCAACAATCGAAATTAATTTTGATAGTGCATTAACTTGGTTACGTACAGGTGCTGAATTAACAGAGACTGCTCGTGCAATTTTATCCTACAAAGGTGTTTTATACAAAAACCACTTATTAAATGGAGTTAAAAAAGGCGCATTAACGGAAGCGGATGTAGAAACTAAATTTGCTGCTTGGGTAGCTGAAAAAGATGCTAAAATTACTGCTAAAGTAACAGGCTTATCTTCTTCTGCTGAAAAAGCAAAAGCGGATGCATTCAAAGCTGAACAAGCTGCTAAAGAAGCAAAAGCAAAAGCAATTGAAGCAAAAAACACACCAGCTGTTGAAGAAGTAGCGGAGGAGGTAGCTGAAGAAGCTGTCGAAGAAACTGCATCGGAAGAAGGAGCTACAGAAGAGACTTCAGCAGAATAATTCTATTTCTAAATGCAAAAAGCAGATTGCTATCATTTAGGTTATATTGCGAAACTTCACGGATTTAAAGGTGAAGTTTCGTTTTTTTTAGACGTTACGGATCCAAGTGAATACTCGTCTTTAAACAAAGTATTTATTGATATTAATGGTTATTTAACACCTTTTTTTATCAAATCTTTCCAATTAAAACCAAGAGGTTTCGCTGCTGTGAAATTCGAAGGAGTGGATTCAGAAAACGATGCACTACCTTTACTACGAAAAAATTTATACCTGCCTTTAACAGAACTTCCTGAATTAACAGGTACGCAATTCTATGATCACGAAGTCGTTGGTTTCGAAGTAGTAGATGACGCTTTTGGTAGGGTAGGTACATTGATACAAATTATTGATTTACCAGTAAATCCTTTGATACAAGTGGATGCAAACGGGAAAGAAGTTCTTATACCTTTTGTGAAAGGTTTAATTCAAGCAGTAGATCGTCAAGCAAAAGTATTAAGAGTTAAAGCGCCTGAAGGACTTATTTCGATATACTTGGATTAATTCCAATGTCTACATTTAAATTCAAATATTTTACGATTAAACAAGAAGTTACCGCTGTTAAAGTAGGAACAGATGCAATGCTATTAGGCGTTTTTACTAATATTTCAAAAGCAAATAAAGTTTTGGAAATAGGGACTGGAACAGGTGTAATTAGTCTGATGTTAGCTCAAAAAAATCCAAATGTAGAAATTGTCGCATTGGAAATACACGTTGAAACAGCACTGGAAGCTAAACAAAATGTCGCTAAATCTCCCTATTGTGACAATATAATCGTTCAAAATCAAGATTTTTTATTGTTTCAAGCAAGTGAAAAATATGATGTTATTGTAACCAATCCACCTTATTTTGAAAATGGATTATTACCTGAAGACCCGAAAGATATTATAGCAAAACATATAGATAAAGCAACTTTGGAGGAATGGTTTAATAAAATTTCTCAACTGTTAAATTATGGCGGGAAATGTTGGATGATACTACCTGCGATTTCATTAAAAGAATGGATTGATATGGCAAATACATTTCATTTATTTTTAGATCAAAGAATCGATTTGTATGCTAAACCTTTCGTTTGTAAACGGATTATAATAAGCTTGTCCAAAACATCAAAGGTTTTAATTCATCGAGATTTCACTATTCGTAATTTGGATGGGACCTATACTTTAGAATATTTAAAATTAACAGAAGAATTTCACGATAGAATTCCTATTCGCTAAAGGAACTTTTTTGTGTTTTTCTCGTAGAATAAGTATATTTGATTGTAAACCGATATTCTGTGAGAAATCTAAGTTATTTAGTTGTTTTATTCTTGTTTCTAGTTTCGACTGTGTCGTGTAAGAAAAATACATTACAAGTTACTACAACTGCTATCTCATCTCTAGGTGTTACTTCTGCTTATAGCGGAGGGAATGTCATAAATGATGGTGGATCAGAAGTGTTTTTACGTGGTGTTTGTTATGGAGAGAGCTCAGGTCCGTCGTTGTCCAATTCTCCATATACACAAGATGGTTCAGGAACAGGGGAGTATACGAGTAAATTGGAAGGCTTAAAAGCAAGTACTACATATTATGTTCGAGCTTTTGCTAAAAACTCAAAAGGGGTTGCCTACGGAGAAGAAAAAATTTTCACTACTAATCCATATTTTTCTTCAACAACAGCAATCGTTCAAACCAATAAGATAAGTAATGTTGACACTTTGGGATTGCTATTATCGCTTAATGGGCAAATATTGCATCCGGGCGGAAGTGCAGTTACCGAAACAGGCTTTGTTTATTCAACTAAAATGGGGCCTTCTATTTCGGATACTAAAATCAAATCAAAAGATTTAACTACCGTATTTACGGGTGATTTTAATTTTGAACTTGGAGTTTTGTATTATGTTAATTCGTATGCGATTAATAGTTATGGGATATCTTATGGAGAAGAAATGCAAGTGAAAATTGATCGTGCAAAACCAAAAATAAAAACGTCTGAAGTAACCGAAATCGATTCTACTTCTGCTATTTGTGGGGGTAATGTTTTAACCAATGGAGGAATTCCGATTTTAGCTAAAGGGATGTGTTGGTCTACAAACCCATCTCCAACAATAAACGATTATTTCACGAATGATGGGAGTGGATTAGGTGTATTTACCTCTACTATGACTGGTTTATATCCGTTTACATCCTATTACTGTCGATCTTATGCTACTACAGCTGAAGGAACAACCTATGGTAATGCATTTTCTTTTAAAACGGTAGTGTCTAAATTGTATATCGGTATGCAATATAAAGGAGGTATATTATTTTATTTAAGTCCAAATAAGCCAGGAGGTGGATTAATCGTTATTTCGGATGATTTAAGTACTTCTTGTAGCTGGGGATGTGCTGGTGTTAATGTACCTGGCGCAACAAATACAGGTGTAGGAAGCGGAATACCTAACACAGATGCAATAATAAATGCGTGTTCTGGTCAAAGTGCAGCAAAATTATGTGATGATTTGGTGTATGGTACATATAGTGATTGGTATTTACCTTCCATGGAGGAATTGGCGATTATGTATAATGGTATTAAAGTGAGTGATTTAGAGAAATTTTCATCTGGATATTATTGGTCTTCCAATCAAAAAGATGCCACCACAGCATATCGTTATGGATTTTTAGGTGGTAATACAGGAGAGGCTGATAAATCAACCATGCAGTATGTTAGAGCGATCAGAAAGTTTAATTGATTGTTTAATTAATTTCCGGAGAGGCTTAATGCATTTCGCCTCTACGGAAATGATATAAAACAAAAAAGGTCATCCCGAAAGATGACCTTTTATTATTTATAGTGATTTCGATTAATTAAAACTCCCGAATTGCTCTATAATTAAATTTGCTAATTCCAATCCAATTCTATCTTGCGCCTCCAAGGTTGCTGCTCCAATATGGGGTGTTGCTGCAATTTTTGGATGTGACAATAATTCTTTAGACGGTGTTGGTTCATTTTCGAAAACATCTAAAGCTGCAAACGAAACTTTACCACTATCCAAAGCTGCTATTAATGCATCTTCTTGGATAACACCACCTCGCGCAGCATTTACCAAGCGAACACCTTTTTTCATCAGATCAAATTGTGCTTCGCCAATTACAGCCTCACCGTTTGCTTGTTTTGGTACGTGAATTGAAATGTAATCACAAGCAGGTAAAAAGGAAGTCCAATCATTTTCTACTTGTATTTTTACCTTTGGTTTACCAAGTCCTTTTATCTCTGCTAATTCGATTTCTGCTTCTTTTTGTTCAATTTCTAAAGCTTTAACCTCCATACCAATTGCTAAAGCATAAGAAGCTAAAGACTGACCAATTCGTCCGAATCCGATGATACCTAAAGTTTTTCCTCGAAGTTCAACTCCTTTTGCGTAATTTTTCTTCAAAGTATTGAAATCACCAGTTTCGATGTTTTTGTAGGAGTCATGTAAGAAACGAGAAATGGAGAATAATTGTCCCATTACTAACTCAGCAACTGACTGTGAAGAGGAAGCAGGGGTATTAATGACAGTTCTTCCGTTTTCGCGCGCATAGGCTACATCTATGTTATCCATACCAACGCCACCACGACCGATTAATTTTAATCCGGGGCATGCGTCGATCACTTCTTTACGAACAGTTGTAGCACTTCGTACTAAAACGATTTCATAGTTTTCTTCGTTTACTTTTGTTGCTAAATCATTTTGATCTACTTTGTCAGTGATCACTGTATATCCAGCGTTTTCTAATGCTTTTTTTCCTTCGTCAGAAATTCCGTCATTTGCTAATATTTTCATGTCTTATGCGTTTTTTGTTGCGAAATCTTTCATTACATCTACTAATACTTGAACACTTTCAAGTGGTAAAGCGTTGTATAAGGAAGCTCTGTATCCTCCAACAGATCGGTGACCTGGTAGGCCAATAATTTCTGCTGTTTTCCATGCTTTATCAAATTCTTCCGCTAAAGCCTCATTGTGTAATTTGAATGTAATATTCATTTTAGAACGATCTTCTTTTTCTACGGTTCCGAAGAATAATGGATTTGTATCAATTTCATTGTATAATAAAGCTGCTTTTGCATTGTTTTCGGCTTCTTTCGCTTTCACTCCACCATTAGCAAGTAGGTCGCGTAAGTTTAACATCGCAACATATACTGCAAAAACAGGAGGTGTATTTAACATTGATTCTTTTTCAATGTGTTGTTTTAAATCCAAGTACGTAGGTAAGAACGGAGAAGTTGATTTCCCTAACACTTCATCTTTTACGATGTATAACGTAGCTCCTGCAGGACCTAAATTCTTTTGCGCGCCAGCATAGATCAAATCGAAATCTGCGACATTGATTTCTTTGGAAAAGATGTCGGAGGACATATCACAGATTAATGGCAAATCCGTTTTTGGTAATGCGTGGAATTGTGTTCCGTAAATTGTATTGTTGGATGTATAATGGAAATAATCCATTCCAGCAGGGATGTTAAATGTTTTTGGTATATAGGTAAACCCTTTATCTTCTGAAGAACCAGCAACTGCAACATCTACACCTACTTTTTTCGCTTCTTTGATAGCACCGCTCGCCCAAGTTCCTGTATTTAAATACGCAGCTTTTTTGTTTTCACGCATCATTGTTAAAGCAGCAATTGTAAAGCCAAGAGAGGCTCCACCTTGTAAAAAACCAACAGAATATCCTGCAGGAACATTTAACGCCTTTTTCACCAAATCGATAGCTTCGTCCATTACGGCAACGAAGTCTTTGTGACGGTGAGAAACTTCTAAAATAGAAAGTCCGTTAAAATCTAACACTGCGTCTGCAGCTTGTTTGAAAACGTTTTGTGGAAGGATACATGGTCCTGCGCCGAAATTATGCTTCATAGTTTATATTTTTGGATTCAAATAAAAATTCAAATCACGATTACTACTTTTTATTTTCTATACAAATTTGGAATAAAATTATTACAATGGGAAGTTTTCTAGATGATAAAATGAAACAGTTATTAACCATTTATTTCTAATAATCACATCACATCTACTACTTCCACTTCAAACACTAAAACCGAGTGTGGTGGAATTTTTTCTAAGTCGTAATCCCCATAACCTAAATAGGGTGGGATAATCAATTTTGCTTTTCCTCCTTTTTTTAAATAAAGCATACCTTCTTTCCAACCTTCAATTAAGTCTGCTACCTTGAATGAAATTGGATTTTTTTTATGTTCACCATCGAAAATTTGTCCATTCAATAATCTTCCTTGGTAATTGATTTTAATCTCATCCGTAAATTTGATGTAATCTCCTTTACCATCTTTTTCAATATGATAATATAATCCGGATTCCGACTTTTGGTATGCTGTTTTGTCTTTTTTGAGGTACGTTTCTATTTTGGTATCGAGTGTTTTTTTATCTTCATCTGAGTAGGTTTTACAAGCCGTAAGTATAAGAATAGCAGCGCAAAACAGGCAGGATTTCACATTTAATTTCATCGTTTGTTCGGTTTGGTATACAAAGAAAGCAAGAATTAGTGAATAAATCATTTGTATATTTGTGCTATCTATGAAAACTCACAATCTTTCTGATAAATTAAAACACCCTGTATTTAAGGTAGCAGCTCAAATTTGTAAAGAGAATCACTTTGAAGCATATGTTATTGGTGGTTTTGTTCGCGACTTGTTGTTAGAACGTCCATCCAAAGATATTGATATAGTGGTAGTTGGCGATGGTGTGGAGTATGCGAAACAATGTGCAAATATGTTACGTGTGAAAAAGGTTTCTATATTTAAAACCTATGGAACTGCTCAATTTAACTACAAAGATTTGGATGTGGAATTTGTGGGGGCACGTAAAGAATCGTACACGGAAGATTCACGGAATCCATCTGTGAAAGCGGGGACTTTACAAGATGATCAGTTACGTCGCGATTTTACAATCAATGCTTTAGCGATTAGTTTGAATCCAGGTAATTTCGGAGAATTAATAGATCCTTTTAATGGTTTGCAAGATTTAGAAGATGGTATCATTCGCACACCATTAGCTCCTGTAACAACTTATTCAGACGATCCATTACGTATGTTGCGCGCGATTCGTTTTGCAACACAATTAGAATTTAAGATTGAGATCACAAGTTTAGAGGCTATTTTAACGAATGCTGAACGTTTGAAGATTATTACGCAAGAACGAATTTCGGATGAATTAAATAAAATTATACTTTCAAAAGAACCTTCCCGTGGTTTTAAATTATTAGATAGTACAAAGTTACTCCATCAGTTTTTCCCTGAGATGATTGCTCTAAAAGGGGTAGATACTGTCAATGGCAAGTCTCATAAGGATAATTTCTACCATACACTTGAGGTCTTGGATAATATAGCGCCAAATACATCTAATCTTTGGTTGCGATGGGCTGCAATTTTGCATGATATTGCCAAACCAAATACCAAGCGTTTTGATCCCGTTGTTGGATGGACTTTTCATGGGCACGAGGATTTTGGCGCACGATTAGTTCCGAAAATTTTTAAGCGTTTAAAGTTGCCTTTGGACGCAAAAATGAAGTATGTACAGAAGTTGGTTCGTTTACACTTGCGACCAATTGCCTTGGTAAAAGGACATGTAACAGATTCGGCGATACGTCGTTTGTTATTTGAAGCAGGGGATGATATTGAAGATTTAATGACCTTGTGTAATGCGGATGTGACATCCAAAAACGAAATGAAGGTGGTGAAATTCCGTAAAAACTTTGAGTTAGTTTCGCAAAAATTGAAAGACGTTGAAGAAAAAGATCGTGTTCGTAATTTCCAACCACCTATTTCAGGTGAATTGATTATGGAGATCTTTCAAATTGGTCCATGTGCGGAGATTGGAACATTGAAAACGAAAATCAAGGATGCTATATTGGAAGGAGTCATTCCAAATGAGTATGATGCTGCATATACCTATTTAATGGAGATTGCTGAGAATATTGGAATGAAAAAACAGTCTTTATAAAGTCAACATTTAAACGTGTAAAACTATCTTACGCCAAATACTTTCAAGCTATCATTTAATTTAATTTTATTGGTTAAATAAAAACCATTGAAATTAAGACATTATGTCCAAAAAATATACGCTTCTAATTTTACTTTTTGTCACGTTTTCCGTCGTTTCACAACGCAAAAAAGAACAAATTAAACGTTTGACTAAGTCGTATGATAGTATACGAGTTGAAGCGGTTTCGAAAGACAATGAAATTAAGAGGTTGAATAATGAGTTTAATCTTCTAACATTAAAGTGTCAGGAAGATTTACGTTTATTACAAGTTAAGGTCGCAGAGTTGGAAAGAGAATTAACAGCCGTTCGTTTAATTGCCCCTGTAAAAACGCCAACTTCCAAGAAGTCTAAAAAACAGCCGAAAGAACAAAAAGCATTGCAATTGGAGTTGGCGAAAGCAAAAAAACAATTGGATTCGATAAAAGGTTCTTCTGATTTTTTCAAAACAGGAAAACAGATGTTGTTTAAACAGTTAAACAGACCGGATATTCAATTAGTTGATATACAAGGAGGTACTTTCATGATGGGGTGTGCCCTTAAAAATGGAAATTGTGAAACGGATGAACTGGGGCATCGTGTTACTGTAAGCGATTTTAGGATGAGTAAATATGAGGTTACATTTGATTTATATGATGCATATTGTGATTCGATTGGTTTAGAAAAACCAGATGATAACGGATGGGGAAGAGGAAATAGACCGGTAATCAATATTACTTGGCGAGATGCTAACAACTTTGCACAATGGATTGGAGGACGTCTACCTACAGAGGCTGAATGGGAATTTGCTGCACGTGCAGGAGGTAGAAATGCATTTGGTAAATCGAATTGTTTATCTAGAGCACAAGCGAATTTTGATGGTACAATTGAAATTATGCGATGTGGTGATGAGTTCGTAGTGAAAGGTACACAGCCTGTAGGAAGTTATCCTGCTAATGCCTATGGTTTACATGATATGTTTGGAAATGTGTTTGAATGGTGTAGTGATTGGTACGGTGTTTATCCACAAGGAACTACTGTAAATCCCACTGGTCCGACAGAAGGCGGTTATAAAGTGAATCGTGGAGGTAGTTGGGCGAATTCTGCTACTGCATGTAGGGCTGCTGCACGCGAAACAGGTGAGTTGGAATTTGAAGGAAATCGTGTTGGTTTTAGAGTCGTGTTTTCAAGAGATTAGGTTATTATTTTAAGTTTGTTGAGTTGACTTATCTAAAGTATTGATTTACTTATTGCTTATCTATTAATAACCTTTCATCTAATAAATTATTCCTTCTTTGTTAATTTAAAACTATTGATTAAGTATTTTAACTTATTCAATTAAAATCTATTAATATTTAGGGAGATAGCCGTAAAGAAATTATTTCTATCTCAACAATGTACGTGCTAAAATTGTATCTTTGCATGGTTAAAATCACAATAATATGTTACAAAGAATTCAATCGCTTTACTGGCTAGGAGCTACAATTTGTTTGAGCTTTTTAAATTTTGGTTTAAATGTTTTTACGTTTGAGTCTAAAGATGGTATTTATGAATTTGATTTTTATAAGTTAGTGAAATTAGAATCTGGTAAGGCTGTAAGTGAGAAAATGATCTGGGTTTATCCCGCTTCGATTTTGTTTACAGTGTTTATTGTTGTCGCTATTTTTTCTTACAAAAGGTTAAAAGGGCAATACAAAATGAGTAATCGTATTAAGTTTGCTTTATCATTTATGTTAGTGATGTTGACAATCAATGCTTATGCGGGAATTTTTGTCAAGAACACAACTACTGTAGTGTTAGGCCCAGGATATTATTTATTTGCAATTGCTGTTTTATTCACATATTTAGCTTCTTGGGGAGTTAAAAAAGACAAAAAACTACTAGATTCCGTAGACCGTATCCGTTAAAATTTATTATGAACTATCTTTCAGTAGAGAACCTTACGAAGTCCTTCGGAGACCGTATGTTGTTTTCCGATATTACCTTTGGAATTGACCAAGGACAAAAAGTTGCTATTGTTGCTAAAAACGGTAGTGGTAAAACTACACTTCTCCGTTGTTTGATGGATAAAGAGCAGTTTGATTCTGGTCGAATTGTGTACCGCAACGACATTCGTGTAGCTTTCATGGAGCAAAGTGAAAACATGGACGATGAAATGACGATCATGGAAGCGGTGTTTGATCACGATTTACCAGAAATTCAAGCGGTAAAAAAGTACAACTTGGCAATGAAAAACCAAGATGATGAATTATTGAACGAATGTTTTCAGGAGTTAACCGATTTAAATGCGTGGGATATTGAAGTGAAGGTCGCTCAAATTCTTTCGGTTCTTAAATTAGACAATACGGATGTAAAAGTTGGTAGTCTTTCTGGAGGTCAAAAGAAACGCGTAAACCTTGCGAAAGTTCTGGTTTCTGAAGCAGATTTCTTGATTTTGGATGAGCCAACGAATCACTTGGATTTAGACATGATTGAATGGTTGGAAGAATACCTTTCTAAATCGAAATCTACGATACTAATGGTTACTCACGACCGTTATTTCTTAGAAGTGGTGTGTGATTCCATTTTAGAATTAGAAGACAAAACATTATACCGATACAAAGGAAATTTCTCTTATTTCTTGGAGAAAAAAGCAGAGCGACAAGAGCAATTACAATCTACGATTGATAAAGCACGTAACACCTTTAAGAAAGAGTTAGATTGGATTCGCAAGCAACCAAAGGCGCGAGGAGTTAAACAAAAAGCACGTGTAGATTCGTTTCAAGATATTAAAAGTGTAGCCCAACAAAAAATAGACGATAGCGAGGTAGAAATCCCTGTGAAAATGGAGCGTTTAGGAACAAAAATCCTAGAACTACATAAAATTCATAAAGCTTGGCCTTCTCGCGTGATTTTAGATGGTTTTACCTATAATTTTAACCGTAAAGAGCGTTTAGGAATAGTTGGGAATAACGGAACCGGAAAATCGACCTTCCTAAACATGATTCAAGAATTGGAACCTGTGGATAAAGGAACGGTTTCGATTGGAGAGACTGTTGTTTTTGGTTACTATAACCAAGAGTTAATCAAGGTGGATGACGACAAAAAAGTAATTGATGTCATTCGTGATATCGCCGAATATATTCCTTTAGAAAAAGGAAAACAAATGACAGCTGCGCAGTTTTTGGAGAAATTTTTGTTCCCAAGAGACATGCATTACAACTTTGTCTATAAACTTAGTGGGGGGGAAAAGCGTCGTTTGAAATTGATGACCGTGTTGATGAAAAATCCGAATTTCTTGATTCTGGATGAGCCTACCAACGACTTGGATATCTTCGTGATGAGTGTCTTGGAGGATTACCTACGTACCTTCGAAGGATGTTTAATAGTGGTTTCCCACGACCGTTATTTCATGGATAAAATGGTAGACCATATCTTTGTATTTGAAGGTCAAGGTAAAATCAAAGACATCGTTGGGAATTATACGGAATACCGTCAAATGTTACAAGATGGTATCAAGCAAGACCGTCAGGACAAAGCGGATGCAGCGAAACAACAAAAGCAAGTAGCTGCGATAGCGCCTAAACCAGTTGCTCAAACGTCACAACCAGAAAAAAAGAAATTATCATTTAAAGAAAAACAAGAATTTGATTCATTAGAAAAAGAATTAGAGGTTCTTGAAACAGAAAAAGAAAAATTCACCTTGATTTTATCGGACGGATCGAAATCGAACGATGAGATAATGGAAGCAGGATCTAAGTTGGGTGAAATTGTTCAGGCGATAGAAACGAAGACTGAGCGCTGGTTAGAGTTGGCGGAAGGGGTGTAGCGATTATTTATAAGTCATGCTTTCTTTATTATTACATACATCTATCTATGAATGGGTTGCGTTTTTTTGCAGCGTGGCGTATGTTTCGTTGGCTGCATATCAAAAGAAGATTGCCTGGATTTTTGCATTTATTAGTTCTGCAATTTATGTCTATTTGTGCTTTGATAGTCGTTTGTATCTCGATTCATTTTTACAGATGTTTTATGTCTTAGCTGCTGTTTATGGTTGGATTACTTGGAGTCGAACTAAAGATGAAAATAGGTTGAATAGAAAATCATTGAAATTCCACTTGATTTTCATCGCAGTTATTGCTGTATTAGCCATTGTTTTGGGTAATGTTATGCAAAAATTTACCAATCAGGCTGCACCATTTGTCGATGCACCGATAACTTTGTTTAGTCTGTTTGCAACTTATTTGGTCGCGCAAAAGGTGGTGGAGAATTGGTGGTATTGGATCGTTATTGATGCAATTTGTATTCCGTTGTTTTATTCTAGGGGATTGTATGTAACATCGCTATTGTATGTGGTTTATACCATCATGGCAGTTGTTGCACTGATTCAATGGAAACGCAGTTATCAATTAAGTATATGAGCTTTAAAATCGCGTTTACAGGACCTGAATCAACAGGTAAAACCTCCCTTTCCATGTTGGTGGCTGAGACCTTTGGTGGTGTGTATGTTCCTGAATTTTCGAGAAGTTTTTTAGAGCAAACGCACGGATATTACGAAGAACAGGATTTGGATACGATAGCGCTTGGACAATTTAATTCATTCGCAAATCAGGAAGTAAATGAAACCAGCTTACTTGTTTCAGATACAGATATGACGGTGATGAAGGTTTGGTCGCAGTTTAAATATGGCAGCGTAAGTCAGACGATCGAACAATTATACCAAGAAGAAACTTTCGATCATTTATTTTTATGTGATACCGATATCCCGTGGGAGGAAGATCCTTTGCGAGAACATCCGGAGAGTAGGGAGGAACTTTTTGCGCTGTATTTGGAATTAATACAAGCAAAAACAAAAAACTTTACGATTGTAAAAGGTTCATTAGAAGAACGTTTGAATCAAGTTCTGCAAGTGCTTGAAGAAAAAATGTCTGAAAAGCATAAATTTCCGAAATAAAAACACCTACATTTGCACCGTCTCTAAGGGGTGCTGTAAAAAGCTGAGATTATACCCATTGACCTGATCAAGATAATGCTTGCGCAGGGAAGTGACCGAGTTAGTTCTATGTTCCATATTCACAAGAATTAGCCCCTTTTCTTGTTAAATTTATTTTTAACAATGAAAAAAATGTTTGTTAAATGTTGCTTTGCAACGCTTATGTTATCTCCGATGGGTCTGTATGCTCAGGCAAAAATCAACGGAAAAGTATTTATCAAGTCGGAAGACAAAATTTCAGGTGCTACGGTGCTTGTTCATCCGAATGAAAAAAAGGTGAGCGTAAATCCAGATGGTAGTTTTGTGTTAGAAAACCTCCTGCCTGGAGAAAAAGAAATTGTGGTTTCTGCACCGAATTTCGACGATGAATCACAACGATTTGTTTGGAATACAAAAGACACGACTCTACTTTTTCAGCTGTCCTTGAAGTCAAAACAGTTAGAAGATGCAACGATTCGTGCGACACGTGCCGATGATAAATCACCGACTTCGTTTACTAATCTCGACAAAAAACAATTACAGAAAAATAATTTTGGGCAAGATTTACCAACCTTGTTAGAAACAACTCCTTCGGCTGTTTCAACATCTGACGCAGGTACAGGGATTGGTTACACCGGAATTCGTTTGAGAGGTTCTGATCCTTCTAGAACAAATGTAACCATCAATGGTATTCCTGTGAATGATGCTGAATCGCACGATGTTTACTGGGTGAATATGCCTGATTTAACTTCTTCTACCGAGAATATTCAAATTCAGCGCGGCGTTGGTTCATCGACCAATGGAGCTGCTGCTTTTGGAGCGAGTATCAATATAAAAACAGATGATATCCGTCAAAAATCGTATATGAGTTTGGATAATTCTGGTGGTTCCTTTGGTACAATTCGAAATACTATTAAAGCAGGTACCGGATTGATTAATTCACGTTATTCATTAGATATGCGTTTATCGAATATCCTATCCGATGGCTATATTGATCGTGCATCTTCTAATTTGAAATCCTATTATATTTCTGGTGCATATGTAGGTGAAAAATCGATTTTACGCGCAAATATTTTCTCAGGACACGAACGAACGTATCAGTCTTGGTACGGTACGCCAGAATCAAAACTGTTTGGGGATGCTTCGGCACAAAATTCCTATGCGGATCGCAATTATTTATCGGATGCAGATCGTGCGAACTTGTTAAATTCTGGAAGAACGTATAATTATTACACCTATAATAATCAGGAAGATAATTATACACAATCGCATTATCAGTTGTATTTGACTCGCAATATCTCTCCAAAAACGGTATTTAACATTGCTGCGCATTACACAAGAGGAAAAGGTTATTATGAAGAATATCAGGTAGATGATAATTTATCTAGCTATGGTTTAGAAGACGTTAAAATTGGAAGTGACACGATTACAACAAGTGATTTGATTCGTCGTCGTTGGTTGGATAATCACTTTTACGGAACAGTTTACTCTATTGCACACGATACTAAAACTGGTTTGAAGTTAACTTTTGGTGGGGCAGCGAATGTGTATGAAGGTGGACATTTTGGTGAAGTTATTTGGGCGAAATATGCTTCAAATGGAAATTTAGGGGATCGTTATTATTCGGACTATGCGAATAAAGCAGAAATAAATAATTATTTGAAAGCAAGTTATGATGTAAAGAAGTTTTCAATTTTTGCAGATGCTCAATACCGCGCTATTCAATATCGCTATGAGGAGAAAGCTACAGTACAAATGCAAACCGTTAATTTTAGTTTTTTCAATCCTAAAGTTGGGGTTACGTATGCAATCAATGCTAAAAATAAAGTATATGCTTCATGGAGTGTAGGACATAGAGAGCCAGTGCGTAAAGATTTTGTAGAATCTACAGTTAGTTCTAGACCTTCTTTTGAACAATTGTTTGATTATGAGTTTGGATATAAATTCAAAAACAACCGTTTCTTTGCTGCTATGAATGGTTATTTCATGGATTATAACAATCAGTTGGTATTGACAGGACAAATCAATGATGTGGGTAGTTATACGCGTGTGAATGTAAAGAAAAGTTACCGTGCGGGTGTTGAGTTAGAAGCAGGTGTAAAGGTGTTTAGTAAATTGAATGTATTAGGGAATTTGACGTTGAGTCAAAATAAAATAGCATCATTTACAGAGTATTTATATTCTTATGATGTTAATTCTCAAATTGCAATCGAACATAAAAATACGGACATTGCCTTTTCACCAAATGCGATTGCTGCTTTGATTTTTATCTATGAGCCAGTTAAGAATTTAGAACTAACGTTCACAACAAAACATGTTGGTAAACAATACTTAGACAATACTTCGAGTAATGGTCGTAAAATCAATGCATACACCTATACAAACCTTGGAGTTAATTATTCCTTCGCGAAATTTGGTATGAGTGAAATCAAAGTAGGGGTATTAGTAAATAACATCTTCGACAAACAATACGTGAACAACGGATATACGTGGGGGTATGCAAGCTCTGGCGTACGTCAAGATGAGAATTTCTATTATCCTCAAGCAGGAAGAAACTTTTTGGTTCGTTTGAGTTTGAATATGTAAATAATCGAAATTTTGAAATTAGGGGTGTAACAACCCCTTTTTTTGTGTTTGTTATTTCACCACCACATCATACCAATACCGTACAATCATCAAACAAACAATGCCTAAAAAGAGGATACGGATGAATTTATTTCCTTGTTTCAATGCTAGTTTTGTACCGATGATACTTCCCGTTACGTTGCAAATGGATAACAATACTGCTATTTCTAGGATGTAATTCCCTTGTTTAATGAATAAGATAAGCGCAGAGATATTGGTTAGGCAATTGATGACTTTTGCATAGGCGGAAGCGTGTAAAAAATCGAAACCTAGAATTACTACAAATCCGAGTACGAAAAAACTACCAGTTCCAGGACCGAAAAACCCATCGTAAAAACCAACAAATATGCCTATGATACTTCCAAACAGTTGTTGTTTGATAGGAGGTAGCGTTTTGGTGTGTACATTTCCGAGATCTTTTTTAAAAAATGTATATACTGCAATAACGGTAAGAATAATAAGCATTGCAGGTTTTAACTTTTCAGTTGGAAGTTGACTTACAATCGAAGCGCCAAGGTAGGAAGCTATAAACGCAAATAAAGCAATGATTAAAAGTAGTTTGAAGTCGAATTTTACACGTTTGGAATACTGATAGGCAGAAAATGAAGTCCCTGAAAGCGCTGCAATTTTATTGGTACCGAAAAGTGTGGGCAACGAAACATTGGGTAAATTGATGAGTAGTGCAGGAATTTGAATCAGTCCACCGCCACCGACAATCGCGTCGATAAACCCTGCAGTTGCTGAAAGAACAACAAGTGCAATCAAACTATATGCGGAATAATGTTCTATAAATGCGATTGGATTCAAGGTGTTTTTTTAGTGAAAATACGATAAACAATTTAAGTGGTAATGTTTAGATTTCAAATAAATTTTAAAAGATTCTATTTACCCTGTCGACAACGTCAATACCTTAATGCTTTTAAAATTTATTGCTTTTCTACCTCTAATAATTTTAATCTACTAATCTTTCAATCTGAAATCTTTCAATCTGTTAATCTGTAATCTGTAATTTGCCAATTTGTAATCTGCCAATTTGTAATCTTCTAATCAATATATTCAAAACGTTTCACGAATACCCCATTCACTTCAACCTGCTCCTCAAACATCGCTCTTGGTCTTACCCACAACGAATCTTCTCCTTTGCCTTCTATGTTATAGAGTGCCTTGTAAACCACTAATTCTTCCAAGGTTTCACTGTTTGTTGCAACTCCAACTACTTCGTATTCCTTTCCTTTGTAATGACGGTATTTTCCGATTTTCATAGTATATATTTTTTAATTATTCAACCAATCCCTCTATTTAAGCAAATTGTTTCCAAGCTGTTTTTCAAAATAAAACGGTCAAACCAGAATATTTTTAAAGCGTTGCATAAACTCGATGAAACAATAAGATATAATAATAAACATTATTTACTTCCATACATACAACTCAAAAACGCATAAACGAAAAAATTGTTTCTTTGAGAGAAGTTTTTAATTTGTTTAATTGAATATTAATTTTTTAAAAATATTTAATAAAAATCCGAAATACCATAAGTTTTATATCTTCTTAATTCTTACGGAGGTTGAGGTTCATTTAAATATTCTTCCCTCGTCGCTCGTAACACGTCACTCATTTTCCTTATCTTAGCATCCACTTAAGCTAAGTAACAAATTATGGATCCTATTATACCTTACAAACCAATAAATAAAGTTAGAATCGTAACCGCAGCTTCTTTGTTCGACGGACACGATGCTGCTATTAATATCATGCGACGCATCATCCAGACTACTGGATGTGAGGTGATCCATTTAGGACACGACAGAAGTGTGGAAGAAGTGGTAGATTGTGCTATTCAAGAAGATGCACAAGCGATTGCAATGACTTCCTACCAAGGAGGGCATAACGAGTACTTGAAATACATGTACGATTTACTGCGTGAAAAAGGGGCACCACACATCAAGATTTTTGCCGGTGGCGGAGGAACTATCTTACCTTCTGAAATTGAAGAGTTACAAGGGTATGGAATTACGCGTATCTATCACCCGGATGATGGAAGATCAATGGGGTTGCAAGGAATGATCAACGATTTAGTGCAAAAAAGTGATTTTCCTTTAGGGAATAAAACAGATTTGGATTTAAGTAAATTGGAACAAAAACATGTTCCGACGATTGCAAGTGTTATTTCTGCAGCAGAAAATTATCCGGAAGAATCGAAAGGAATGTTAGATGCTGTTCATAAATTGGCTGAAAATTCGACGGTTCCTGTGTTAGGAATTACCGGGACAGGTGGTGCAGGTAAATCTTCGTTGGTAGATGAATTAGTTCGTCGTTTTGTATTGGATTTCCCAGAAAAATCAATTGCAGTAGTATCTGTGGATCCATCGAAACGTAAGACTGGAGGTGCGTTATTGGGTGACCGTATTCGTATGAATGCAATCAAAAACAAACGTGTATATATGCGTTCTTTGGCGACACGTCAATCCAATTTAGCCTTATCAAAACACGTTGCAGAAGCAATTTTGGTATTGAAAGCAGCAAAATATGATTTGATTATTTTAGAAACTTCTGGAATTGGTCAATCGGATACAGAAATATTAGATCATTCAGATGTTTCGTTGTACGTGATGACACCTGAATATGGTGCAGCGACTCAATTGGAAAAGATTGATATGTTGGACTTTGCAGATGTTATTGCATTGAATAAGTTCGACAAACGAGGTGCATTGGATGCTTTGCGTGATGTACGTAAACAATACCAACGCAACCATAATTTATGGGATAAAAACACGGATGATATGCCTGTTTACGGGACAATCGCATCTCAGTTTAACGACCCAGGAATGAATACCTTATATTCGGTAATTGTTCAAACAATTAATGATAAAACAACCGCTTCTTTGACTTCTTCTTTCCAAGTTACGGATGAAATGTCCGAGAAAATATTTGTCATTCCACCGGATAGAACGCGTTATTTATCTGAAATTTCAGAGAATAATCGTGGATACGATAAATGGGTGAACCAACAGGTAGAAGTAGCGAATAAGTTGTACGGACTTCAAAAATCGATCGAAACGGTTAGTAAATTATCCATTGACGATAAAGATAGAATTGTAAAAGGTTTACAAGAATCGTTTGAAATTGAGAAATTAAACATCGATCCTAAGAATTTATTGATATTGGAAAATTGGGAAGCGAAAAAGGCTTTGTATAAAGATCCAGTTTTTAGATTTAAAGTTCGTGATAAAGAATTGACGTTGGAAACGCATACAACTTCCTTATCCGGTTCTCAAATTCCTAAAATTGCTTTGCCAAAATACACTTCTTGGGGGGATATTTTACGTTGGAATTTACAAGAAAATGTTCCAGGTGAATTTCCTTATACAGCAGGTTTGTTCCCGTTCAAACGCGAAGGGGAAGACCCAACGCGCATGTTTGCAGGAGAAGGTGGACCAGAACGTACCAATAAACGTTTCCACTACGTAAGTTTAGGAATGCCTGCAAAACGTTTATCTACCGCATTTGATTCCGTGACTTTGTATGGTAATGATCCAGATGTACGTCCAGATATTTATGGTAAAATTGGAAATTCAGGAGTTTCCGTATGTTGCTTAGATGATGCGAAAAAATTGTATTCTGGCTTTGATTTGAGTGATCCGAAGACGTCGGTTTCGATGACAATTAATGGTCCAGCACCAATTTTGTTAGGATTCTTCATGAATGCTGCAATCGACCAAAATTGTGAGAAGTATATTCATGCAAATGGTTTAGAAGCAGAGGTAAATGCAAAAATTGAAGCAATTTACAAAGCGAAAAATACGGCACGTCCTACCTATCAAGGTGAACTTCCAGAAGGGAATGATGGATTGGGACTTTTCTTGTTGGGTGTAACAGGAGACCAAGTATTACCAGCAGATGTATATGCTAAAATTAAAGCGGAAACACTTGCGCAAGTTCGAGGAACGGTTCAAGCAGACATACTAAAAGAAGATCAAGCGCAAAATACGTGTATTTTCTCTACGGAATTCGCATTGCGTTTGATGGGGGATGTGCAAGCATATTTTATCGATCAAAAAGTACGTAATTTCTATTCGGTATCGATTTCTGGTTACCACATTGCAGAAGCGGGAGCAAATCCGATTTCTCAATTAGCGTTTACCTTGGCTAATGGATTTACTTTTGTAGAATATTACTTGAGTAGAGGGATGGATATCAACGATTTCGGACCTAATTTATCGTTCTTCTTTTCTAATGGTATCGATCCGGAATATGCGGTTATTGGTCGTGTTTCTAGAAGAATTTGGGCGAAAGCTATGGCGAAAAAATACGGTGCGAACCCAAGAGCGCAGATGTTGAAATACCACATCCAAACTTCTGGTCGTTCGTTACATGCGCAAGAAATTGATTTCAACGACATCCGTACAACACTTCAAGCATTGTATGCGATTTACGATAACTGTAATTCTTTACATACCAATGCATACGACGAAGCTATTACAACTCCTACAGAAGAGTCTGTACGTCGTGCGATGGCGATTCAGTTAATCATCAACCGTGAATTAGGGTTAGCGAAAAATGAGAACCCTTTACAAGGAAGTTTCATCATTGAAGAATTGACGGATTTAGTTGAAGAGGCTGTATTGGCTGAATTTGATCGTATTACAGAACGTGGAGGAGTACTAGGAGCGATGGAGACGATGTATCAGCGTTCTAAAATTCAGGAAGAATCCTTGTATTATGAAACCTTGAAGCATACAGGAGAATATCCGATTATCGGGGTAAATACCTTCTTGAGTTCAAAAGGTTCGCCAACGATTATTCCAAGTGAAGTAATTCGTGCAACAGAAGAGGAGAAACAATATCAAATTTCGATGTTGGAAGCCTTACACGATTTCAAAAAAGACGACACTGCAAAAACGATACGTGATGTACAGTTAGCTGCAATCCATAATAAAAATGTGTTTGAAACCTTGATGGAAGCTTGTAAACATTCTTCGTTAGGTCAGATAACACATGCATTGTTTGAAGTTGGGGGACAGTATAGAAGAAATATGTAGTTTTCTACTTCCCTCCTTGGGAGGGATTGAGGGAGGTGACCTATGTACACATTATGATAAAATTTAAACAACTTTTCTCAAACAAACCATTGTTAAGTTACCTAGCTATTGTAGTTGCTTTTTCGTTACTTTTTATTTTTGTAGAGTTGAACAATGAGAAGTTATTTACAAATGACTTCTTGGTATATTTTGAAGCGACAAATGATTATTATAGAGGAAATAATCCATACGAACACGCATATGGTTTAGGTACAGGTTTTTTTAAATATCCACCTACAACCCTTTTGTTTTTTGCTCCTTATGTATTATTTTCATTTGCAATAATAAAATTTTTTCATTTAGCTGTGTTGGTTGTTTTTTTAGCACTTGCATTACCTTTATGGAAAGGGATTTTGGAAGAATATTTAGGTGTCATTAAAAAACAATTTTTGTTTCTTTTTTTAGCTTTTTTGGTAATAGTCATTCATGTCACGAGGGAGTTACATCTTGGGAATGTAAATCTTATCTTGTTGTTTTTATTCGTTATAGGTGCCTATTTTATTTCCAAAAATAATTTTGTGTTATCTTCTCTATTTTGGGCAGTAATGATTGTTTTAAAACCAATTATGATACTTATTTGTATTCCGATGTTGTTTTTTGGTAAATGGAAGCAAATCTTGTATTTAATTGCATTTGGAACTTTAAGTTTTTTATTTCCGCTTATTGTATTTGGGTGGACTAAAAACATACATCTTTGGATAGATTGGTTTAGTGCTTTGTCTGCGCATGGAGAATATTTGACCAGTCCACAGTCTTTACAGTACTTGGTTCATACCTATTTCGGTGTAAAACCTTCTTGGTTGTATTCGTTTCTTGGTTTAGGTTTGTTAATCAGCTTTTTATATATTAATATGAAAGGAAAAGAAGTTAATAACTTGAATTACATGTTTTTTCTAGCCTTATTTATGGCATTTATACCAAACTTTTTTGTGACGGATAGCCAACATTTCTTACTATCTATTCCTTTAGTTATGTTTTTAATTTACCGTGCGTTTCAGACACGAAACTGGAAATATTGGATGCTTTTTTCTGTTGGAATGCTCTTGTTTTCATTTGATTCGTCGGATTTATGGGGGAAAGATTTATCCCGTTGGTTTACACAAATTGGAATATTAGGTCTTGGAAATTTAGTTTTTATCGTCTCTTCTCAGTATGTTTGGAGTCAACTTCAATCAGAGAATGCTACATCACATAATTTATAAACATGCAAATTCAACTGCGTCTTGGGTAGTTTTTATTCATGGAGCAGGGGGAAGTTCTACCATTTGGTTCAAACAAATAAATGCGTATCGTAAAGAATATAACGTATTATTGATTGATTTACGTGGTCATGGTCGCACAAAAGTGGTTGAAGAAGTCAATAAAAATTTAATATATTCATTTCCATCGATTGCACAAGAAGTGTATGATGTATTAGATTTTAATAAAATCGATAATGCTCATTTTATTGGGGTTTCGTTAGGGACAATTTTGATTAGACAATTGGTGGAATTAGACAGATCAAGAATTCATTCTATGATAATGTCTGGTGCTATTATAAGTCTTACCAATTTCTCCCGTTTTTTAATTGTCGTTGGTAATACACTCAAAAAACTGGTTCCTTTCATGTTTTTGTATACTTTATTTGCTGTGATAATTCTGCCAAGAAGAAGCCATGCAAAATCTCGCGCTGTGTTTATTCATGAAGCAAAAAAGATGAAGAAGTCCGAGTTTATCCGTTGGTTTGGTATTACTCGTCATTTGGATACATTATTAAAGCGTTTTCAAAAAGAACCGCATGGGTTACCAATTTTATTTATCTCCGGAAGAGAAGATCACATGTTTATTGAAGATGTGAAAAAAATGGCAAAGCTGGAGCCAAAAGGAACAATGGCTGTGGTAGAAAATTGTGGACACATCGTCAATATCGAACAAGCAGAAGAATTTAATCGCGTGACGCTGGATTGGTTGCGTGTTAAGTAATCGATAGCATTATTTGATACTATCATTGGTACTAAAAATCAGTCCAAAATTTCCCTCACCGAATTAACAAAAATTTCATATCCTAGCTACGTTTGTAAAATGTGGAGTAATTACTTTTACTTAATAGGTATCAATATGTTGAAATGGGTGAAGTGAATAAGGAAAACTACGTTTGGTGGAAACACGGTGTCGTTTATCATTTATACGTACGTAGTTTTAAGGATAGCAATAACGATGGAATCGGTGACTTAAGAGGGATTATTCAACGTTTTGATTATTTGGTTCAATTAGGAATTAAAGCAATTTGGCTTTCTCCCATCTATGAATCGCCGATGAAAGATTATGGATACGACATAGTCAACTATCGGGCAATTGATCCTTCGTATGGTACCATGGAAGATTTCAAAGAATTGTTAGCACTTGCACATGCGAATGGAATCAAGATTGTCATGGATATGGTAATGAATCATACTTCCAACGAACATCCTTGGTTTGTTGAATCAAGTGCATCGCTTGATAACCCCAAACGAGATTGGTACATCTGGAAAAACAAACGTAACGGAAAAGTACCTACCAATTGGCGTTCTGCTTTTGGTGGAAGTGCTTGGGAGTGGGATGAATCTACCCAAAAATATTATCTCCATAGTTTTTTGAAAGAACAGCCAGATTTAAATTGGCGAAACAAAGACTTACACAACGCGTTTTTTGAGGAAATTCGATTTTGGTTAGATCTCGGCGTAGATGGATTCCGTTTGGATGTGATTAACTACATCGTCAAAGATGAAAAATTCAGGGATAATCCATTTATCAAATGGGGGAGACCAACCAAGGATCGCTTATATAGCAGAAATAGAGGTTCTTCGATCAAAATTGTTCGAAAATTACGGCAATTATTGGATAGCTATGAAGATAAAATGTTGGTAGGTGAAATTTATACGCCACCTCCAGGCAATAATGCTACGGTTATTAATTACCTAGGAGAAGGCGATAATGCGCTGCACTTGGCTTTTGATTTTTCGTTGATTTTCCGTTTTTGGAACGCAAAGAAATATTACAAATGCATCGAAAAGTGGGAGAAAAATTTACCTGAAAAAGCTTGGCCAAGTTATGTTTTGAGTAATCATGATTTATTGCGCAGTTTTAACCGATTAAGTATTGGGAGAAATAAATTAGAAAAAGCACATATTGCAAGTATATTACTGCTTACACTTCGTGGAACACCTTTCGTTTATTATGGAGAAGAAATTGGCATGCAAAATCAGAAAATTCGCAGGAAACATATAAAAGATCCATTAGGGAAAAAATATTGGCCTTTTTTTAGTGGGAGAGACAAATCGCGTACCCCTATGCAGTGGTCTGCAGAAGATTTTGGTGGTTTCTCAAGCGTCAAGCCGTGGTTACCAATTAACCGTAATTTCTATCGTGTTAATGTGGAAATGCAAGACAATCAATCAGATTCTTTATTGACGCATTATAAAGCATTAATAAAACTACGTAATACACATTCAGCGCTTTCTCATGGAAACTTAACATTCTTGCAACAAGGAGAGCAAGGAGTTTTAGGTTACACGCGAGTATATGAAGACCAGGAGGTTTATATATTACTTAATTTCAACAATGCCAAACGTACGATTTCCATTCCAAGTGATGAGAATTGGCAAATTCTTTATTCTACTCATTTTCACAATGAAAAATCGTGTCAAGATTTTATCGATTTAGGGAAATATGAAGGATTGATATTGCTTAAAATAGATTAATTGATTTCAACTTCTATTCAACAATCTGCAATTTGTTAATCTGTAATCTGTAATCCTTTGCATAATTCATTATTTCCTTCCTATTTTTACACTTCATCTCTTAACTCGTCACTCAACTATGGTTAATAATCCGAAACACATACAAATCGCTGCATACAACTACAATCTTCCTGACGAACGTATCGCAAAATATCCATTGGCGGAGCGCGATTTATCCAAATTACTCGTATACAAAGCCGGAGAAATAGAAGAAAGTACGTATCGTAATCTACCTTCGTTTTTACCGAATGATTCCTTATTAATCTTCAATAACACCAAGGTAGTCGAAGCGCGCATGTTGTTTCACACCTTCACTGGTGCGGTGATAGAATTATTTTATCTAGAAGCTGTTTCTGAAGCGATTGACTCTGCAATGGCGATGGGATGTACCGGATCGATAGCTATTAAATGTTATGTAGGTAATGCAAAACGTTGGAAGCATGGTTCATTGAAACGCGAAGTGACTTGGAATGGACAAACCATCGAAGTGACAGTTTCTGAGAAAGAACGTGTAGCCGATTATTACCATGTGACTTTGTCGTGGACACCGGTAGAAGTTGTTTTTGCGGAGGTATTACATGCCTTTGGAAGTATTCCATTGCCTCCTTATTTAAAACGTGAAACGGAAGAAAGTGATTTAGAACGTTACCAAACCGTTTTCGCGAAAGAACTAGGTTCCGTTGCTGCACCAACTGCAGGACTCCATTTCACCGAAAATATCGTAGAAGAACTCACGCAAAAAGGAATAGATACAACGCAGGTCACTCTACACGTAGGAGCAGGAACATTCAAACCAGTGAAAAGTGAATCGATTGGCGAACACGAAATGCATGGTGAATACTTGGATGTCTCGATAGAAACAATTCAAAAGTTGATAGATTCCCTTGACTCTAAAAAAATAGTAACAGTCGGAACAACTTCCACACGTACCATTGAAAGTTTGTATTGGCTAGGAAGAAAAGTATTTGTTTCGCCCGAATTAGCGCCTGAGGCACTTGTAGTCGGTCAATGGGAACCTTATGAAACGACTGAATTATGTTCGGCAAAAGAAGCTTTAGAAGCCTTATTAACTTGGTTAGAACTAAATAAACGCACTTCGATTTTATCCAAAACGCAAATCATCATTGCACCTGGATATACCTTTCATATCATCCATGGACTGATTACCAACTTCCACCAACCGGAAAGTACCTTGTTGTTATTGATTTCCGCATTGATCGGGGAAGATTGGAAAAAAGTATACGATTATGCCTTAGCTAATGACTTCCGTTTTTTAAGTTACGGCGATGGAAGTTTGTTGTGGGGGAGAAAATAACTACCTTAGTATAGATCTTAAAACAATAGGTTCATGTATTTTCTAATTACGATACTTAGTCTTTACCTCATATTTCGTATCATTCGATATAATCAATCTTTTAAACGCGATTTAAAAGAATATATTCCGTATTACAAGAAAAGAATCGATTTAGCGCATGCTGAAGCGGAAAAAATATTGAGAGAACAACGCGTACAAACCGGTATGGGATATGGCCATAAATTAAATGGACTTAAGAAAAGAATATTAAAGGAAAAATACAATATCAACTGGAAATCAGAAATAGAGATGAATAAAAACATAATTTTCGATTAGTAACTATTACTCGAAAATTATGTTTTTTCATTTATCAATAACTGCGTCTAACTGTTGTGGTACTAATGCTTCTCCTCCTTCACAGCCACAACAAATTTGACCTCCTGCAAATGAATATGCCTCACCTTGTTTAATTTCAGTTGCTCTATATGCAATCGTGTTGTTGTTATTTTTACTACTAGATAAGTAGGTTAACAATCCAATAAATTTATAATTTGACAATTCATAAACTGAATATTCATACTTACAATCTTCCGCTATTTGGGGGATTTTCTTTTTTATTTTTTTAATCAGTTTTTTCCAAATATTTTTATCAATGACCAAAAGTTTATCATTGGTTATAGTTGAATAAACTCCAGCTTCTTTTGTTTGGGTAAATTGTTCTCCATCGACTCCCAACGCCCTGCTAATTGTAATTAGCGATGAATCTTCAATTACATTCGCAATTGCAACAGTATCTAACGTAGGATTAGTAATGGCTTTTTTATGACTTTTGGAAGTTTTATCTTTTGTTACGATGTAAAAGGTCATTATTCCAATTACAGATAAACCAACTAATCCTAAAATGATTTTTGTAATCTTATTCATGTTTTTATGGATGTTTTAAAATTGTATTGAATATCTGTGTCTATGATTTAAGAGAATTGGTTTTCAATACTGGTCTAACCAATTATTACATTTTCAAATTAATCAATTGCTACATTAATTAAATCGATTCAATTCAATTCAATTCAATCTCCTTCATATACATCTCCTCATCAAACTCTTTCTCACTTTTTGCAATCACCAAGGTCGCGACGCCGTTTCCAATAATGTTGGTTATCGCACGAGACTCACTTAAGAATTTATCAACTCCTAATAAGAACGCTAGACCTTCCACAGGAATTTTATGTAAAGAAGCTAGGGTAGATGCTAATACAACAAATCCACTACCTGTTACTCCTGCCGCACCCTTCGAGGTCAACATAAGAATTCCAATGATTAGTAGTATTTCTTTGATGCTAAGGTCAACGCCATATAATTGTGCGATGAAAATGACTGACATAGATAAGTAGATGGAGGTTCCGTCTAGGTTGAAAGAATAACCAGTCGGTACTACAAGTCCTACTACGGATTTCTTACAGCCAAGTTTTTCGAGCTTTAACATCAAGTTTGGTAAAGCTGTTTCGGAAGAGGAGGTTCCTAGCACGATCAATAATTCTTCTTTGATGTAGCGTAAGAATTTAAAAATACTCAGTTTGTAATAACGCATAATAGAACCTAATCCCAAAATCACGAAAAGTATCATTGCCAAATAAACACTTCCTACCAGTTTTCCTAGAGGAATCAGTGTGTGTAATCCAAATTTACCAACCGCATAAGCCATTCCTCCAAAAGCACCAAGAGGCGCTAAATACATCACGTATTTTAAACACAGGAAAACAAATTTTGAAACGCGTTCGAGTTTGTGAACAATTATCTGTCTTTGTTTTAAACTATTTAGTGTTATTCCTCCAATTATAGAAACAAGCAAAACCTGTATCGTAAAATTGTTTTGTAGAAACTTTAACCAGCTAAACGGTTCACCAGCTTTGGATGTGTATTTACTAGCATCTTGAAGAATCAAAGCCGATTTGTCAATGTTTCCTGGTTCTAAATAAATAGCTAGAAATACGCCCAATGCTAAGGCAAACGTCGTAACCACTTCAAAATAGATCAATGATTTTAAACCAATCCGACCTACTTTTTTTAAGTCGCCCATCGAACCAATTCCTAATACAATGGTTAAGAAAATGATAGGTCCAACAAAAACTTTGATTATTGCAATAAAATATTTTCCGATGAATTCCATCGATTCACCCATTTTTGGGTTAAAATGTCCTAATAATATCCCTGCGATTATAGCCAGAAAAACATAGAACGTTAAGTGGGTGAATATATTTTTCATTCGAATATTAGCTTAAACGTCCAATTAAGAACATAGTTGGAATTTTAGAAAGGTCGTATGCATTTTCTCTCCAATCTTTTACACGCATCGTACGTACCGACTCATCATGAATGGTTAAATCCGAAGCGATACTCACGTAAGTTTCATCCATTAATTCATTTAACATATCCTCTAGTATATGCATGTTACGGAACGGTGTATCCATGAAAATATGGGTCATGCGTGTTTTACGTGCGGAGATTTCAAATTCGCGTAATTTACGAATGCGCTCTTTACGTTCGCGTGGCAAGTACCCGTGGAAGGTAAATTCTTGTCCATTGAAACCACTACCAATCAAAGCTAATAGGATGGAGGAAGGACCTACTAATGGACCTACGCGTAATCCTTGTTGGTGTGCTAACGATACTAAGTTCGCGCCTGGATCAGCAATCCCCGGACAACCAGCTTCCGAAATGATACCTACATTGTTTCCTTCACGAATTGGAACCAACATTTTGTTTAGGTCTTCAGGTGCTGTATTATTTTTTAATGTAAAGAAAACAGAATCGTCTATAGGGAATTCACGGTCTAATTTACGTAAATAACGTCTAGCGCTTTTAACATCTTCTACAGCGAAAAAACGTAAGCCACGTATTAATTCGATTACATCTGCTGGAATTAAATCTTTCGTTGTTTCTCCTCCTAAGGTAGTTGGTACTAAATATAATTTTCCGTGACTCATATCAATGTATTGTTTTTAATTTTTTGAATAATTGTGTTTGTTGCTTTGTCTACAAGGTCGTATACGTGTTCAAAGTCTTTGCTTGTTCCATAATATGGATCTGGCACATTCGCTTCTTCTTGGTCTGATATTTTACTTAAAAGTAAATGCACTTTTTGTTTGTCTTCGGCTGTTTTAGCCAACGAGAGAATGTCGCGTTTGTTGTTTTTGTCCATCGCGAAAATCACATCGAAATGTTCAAAATCCGAAGCGGTAAATTGACGCGCTTTCAAAAAGCTAATATCTGTGCCGCGATTTTTTGCAGTTGAAATCATCCGCGAATCAGGTGCCGATCCAGCATGCATTCCGATAGTTCCAGCAGAATCTACTTCCACGTCTAATTGATGCTGATCGACTTTTTGGCGTAACAATCCATCTGCGATTGGCGAACGACAAATATTACCCAAACAAACCATTAGCACCTTCATTTTGAACAACTAATTGGTGATTTCAGCTAAATAATTATCGTCTTTGTCATACAATCTTACAGCTTTTAATCCAACGTTTTTTGCAGCGGTAAATAACGAGTCGAAATCGACATATAACCAATCAAACCATGGTCCCGTTTCTTTTTTGTATTTCATTTGAAAACGAAAGTTCCCGTAATATTCTTGGTTCAAGTTAACCCATAATGAGCCATCTTCATCTTCGTATAAATATTTGATGTCGGAAGAATCACATAAGATTTTACCTCCAGGATTCAATAAGGATTTTGCGTGCTCTAATGTTTGCTCCAAGTTAGAAAGCGTTCCTGCAATACCTATTCCGTTCATTAACATTAGAATGGTATCGAACTTTTCATCTTTCAAGTCGAAAAAATCCACTTTTTTACTTTTCAATCCTTGTGTTTGCATGAAAGCCACTGCACCTTCTGAGATGTCTATTGCAGTTACGTCTTTCCCCATATTTTGCAGGTAATTAGCGTGTGTGCCTGCACCAGCGCCAACATCTAGGATTTTTCCTATTGCATTTTGCAAGGCTAATACTTCCAATTCAGGCATTTCGTCTTCATTACGAAAAAGCACTTCAATTGGAATGATATCATCTTCACATATTTCAGAACAAACGATAATGTCGTCTGGTCGTTTTGATCTAGAAAAGTCTGTTATTGCTTTTCCAATTGGATCACCGTATTTTTCCATAATTAATTAATATTCATCAAAGTTAGAGTAATCTTCTTCGGAGTATCCGTCTTCATAATCATCTAAACCAAATTCATCTTCGTCTTCATCCGATTCATCTTCATCAAAAAGTAGAGCATCTTCCCCTTCTTCAATACCAGTAGCTCTAGAATCTTCTGGCGGAGCCATTCCAATCGCTAAAGCAACTTCCGGAGCACCGATTGAATCGTCTAAAATTTCTACTAATTCAATCAAGAAAATCCACATACGCATGAAATCGTACACCAAAATGATTTTTTGATCGTCTACTTCGATGAAATCTTTAATGTTTGCATCCGACATTACTGAAGCCTTTTCCTCAAGGGATTCGTCGCCGTAATTCAAATCCATCAGGCTAATTTCATGTCCTTTGTCCCAATTATCGTTAGACAAATAAAAAGAAGCCATTTCTTGTCCGGTAAAATTAAACGACTGAATAATTGCATTATACAGACTTTCAAAATTATCGTTTTTATTGATTAGGATATCGCGAAAAATTTCACTTTCTTTTTCAGTATCGAGTAATACACGGAATTTATATGCACTCATTTTTGTATTTTTTTGTTCAAATTGGATTAGTAGATAAAATTAGGAATTATTTTAGACAAAAGAAGGGTAGACGGAAGATAAAAAGACATAAGATTAAAGACATTAGACGTCAGGCATAAGATTGAAAGTTTTGAGCTTGCTAAAAGTCTAAACATCTTTTTTCTTTTCATCTTTTATCTCAATTTCTACGGTCTAATGTCTCCTGTCTAAAGTCTATTTAATATATTTGTTTACTATTAACGACTGAATAGAATAGCATGGAAAGAGATAAAGTAATATTTGATTTAATTCAAGAAGAGAAAAATAGACAATTGCATGGAATTGAGTTGATTGCTTCTGAAAACTTTGTGAGCGAACAAGTCATGGAAGCGATGGGTTCTGTATTGACAAATAAATATGCGGAAGGACTTCCAGGAAAAAGATATTACGGTGGTTGTGAAGTAGTGGATAAAGTAGAGCAATTAGCGATTGACCGTTTGTGTGAATTGTTTGGTGCTACTTGGGCGAATGTACAACCTCACTCTGGTGCACAAGCAAATGCAGCAGTATTTTTAGCATGTTTGAATCCTGGAGACAAAATTTTAGGCTTTGACTTATCACATGGTGGTCACTTGACACATGGTTCTCCGGTTAACTTCTCTGGGAAATTGTACAAACCATTTTTCTATGGGGTGAAAAAAGAGACAGGGTATGTTGATTACGAAATGTTAGAAGAAGTTGCGCGTCGCGAGAAACCTAAAATGATTATTTGTGGTGCTTCTGCCTATTCTAGAGATTGGGATTACGCACGTATTCGTAAAGTAGCAGATGAGATAGGTGCAATTATTTTAGCAGACATTTCGCATCCAGCAGGCTTGATTGCGGCAGGATTATTAAGCGATCCTTTGGCTTTTTGTCATATCGTTACTACTACGACCCACAAAACATTACGTGGACCAAGAGGAGGTGTAATTATGATGCGTGGTAACATTGAAAATCCTTGGGGTATCAAATGGAACAATGGAAACTTAAAAACGTTAGGAGCATTATTGGATGCTGCAGTTTTCCCAGGAATTCAAGGTGGACCACTAGAGCACGTAATAGCTGCAAAAGCAGTAGCGTTTGGAGAAGCGTTGACACCAGAGTACAAAAAATACATGAAACAAGTGCAACTAAACGCTGCTGTGATGGCGGAAGAACTAGTGAAATTGGGATATAACATCGTTTCGGAAGGGACAGAAAACCATAGTATGTTGATCGATTTACGTTCAAAAGGTGTAAACGGAAAAGATGCAGAAATCAATTTGGTGAAAGCGGATATTACGGTAAATAAAAATATGGTTCCGTTTGATACTGAATCTCCATTTGTAACATCTGGAATTCGTGTTGGTACACCGGCAATTACATCTCGTGGATTGAAAGAAACAGAAGTAAAACAAATCGTTGCGTTAATCGATGAGGTACTTTCAAATGTTGGAAACGAAGAGGTATTAGCTGCTGTGAAAACAAAAGTGAACGCGATGATGAAAGACTATCCATTATTTGTGATTTGTCCGGAGTAAGATATTAGATAAAAGACGAAAAAATAAAAGAAGAAAGACCGATAGATGAAAATGTATCGGTCTTTTTTTATATTATAAAATCCCATTTCATTCGATCGATCTACAACTTCAAACGAAGCACTGTATACCCTTTCGTCCAAGCTTGGGGGATCTTTACTTTTCCTTGCATCGCCCATTTGAACTCGTTCGCTTTCAATGATCCATCTTTTCTTTGATTTTAGCATTCGAAATGACGGGAATGATATAAATTCCGTCAGTTTGTTGACGGAATTCATTTTTTTCCAATCTGAATTAGGTTGTAATTCTTTAATAGTATCTGTCTTTAGTCTTTTTTCTTAAAATCTTTCTTTTAATTCAAATTATATCGTAATATTGCAATATAGATTTAAAGCGATATGGGAATTACAAAATCAGAACATTTTACAGATCACCAAAATGAATTAGCGAATGTGTTAAAAGCATTGGGTCATCCGGCTCGTGTTGCAATTGTGGAGTATTTGATTCAACACAAACAATGTATATGCGGAGATATCGTGAATGAGTTACCATTATCGCAAGCGACTATTTCCCAGCATTTACGTGAATTGAAACAAGTGGGGATTATTCAAGGAAATATCGAAGGGAATTCCATTTGCTATTGTTTGAATCCAAACATATTTCAACAAATCACGAAATTTATGGGGGTTGCTATTGAATCTGTAATGAAAAATAAGTGTTGTTAAATAGAAAAAAGACTAGTAGACTAAAGACCGCTTCGCTAAAAGAAAATTATTTAAATGACCGTGTAACTAAAATATTTTAAATTAAATATATTTAACACATTAGTCTTTGTACTTTTATTTTTTCGTCTTTTTTCTTCTCTTCTTTATTCATAAATCTAAAATAAAAATGAAATTATCAGAAGTTAAAAAAAGTTTAGAAAACGTTAAAGAAGTTCGTTTCGTATTGCCAAACGGAACATTTGTTCCAGTACATTTTCATGTAACAGAAGTTGGAGTAATCACAAAAAACTTCATCGATTGTGGAGGAACAGTTCGTGAAGAAAAAGTAGTGAATTTCCAATTGTGGGAAGCAAATGATTTTGACCATCGCTTGGCACCACAAAAGTTGAAAGACATCATCGAGTTGTCTGAAAAAGTATTGAACCTTCAAGATGGGGAAGTAGAAGTGGAGTACCAACAAGAAACAATCGGTAAATTCCATTTGGGATTTGATGGTATAAATTTCTTGCTAGAGTCTACACAAACAAATTGTTTAGCACAGGATAAATGTGGTATTCCGGCAGATACACTTCGAGAGCCTCATGGTACTGAAGTTCTAGAAAAAATAATAACTACCTGTACTCCAGGTGGTGGATGTTGTTAAATTACTTCCTTCCTTGAGGGAGGATCGAGGAGGGTGATATTAAATTAATAAATCATGTATAATAAAATTAAAAACCTTTGCGATCAACTTTCGCAACAATTTGAAAGTATATCGTCCGATCGAAAAGTCTTGTTGGAGAAAATTTCCAGTTACATTCAACAAAAAAAAGACGCGAAGTCACCCATACAGTTGATTTATGTCTGTACGCATAATTCACGTCGTAGTCACTTTGGACAAATATGGGCAGCTGTTGCGGCAGAATATTTTGGCGTGAATGAAGTGAGTACTTTTTCAGGAGGAACCGAAGCAACTGCTTTTAATCCGAATGCAATTCAAGCTTTGCGAGGATTAGGCTTTGAAATTACCCAAATGGATACGACTTTAAATCCAAAATATGAAGTGGATTTCGGTGTTTCCAAGTCAAGTATTTGTTTTTCAAAGGTATATGATAGCGCAAGTAATCCATTATCTAATTTCGCTGCAATCATGACCTGTGGCGATGCGGAAGAAAATTGTCCGTTTATTCCAGGAGTTGAACTTCGTATCGGGACGACCTATGATGACCCGAAGTCTTTTGACGGGACTGATCTTCAAGATGAAAAATATATGGAAAGAGCATTACAAATAGGGTTGGAGACCTTGTATGTTTTCTCAAAAATTAAATAAATACATTCCATGGAAAAAGTATATGACATTCTTGTCGTTGGAGGAGGTCAGAGTGGATTAACGTGTGGGTATTATTTACGAAGATTGAATTTTTCTTATTTAATACTGGATAAACAATCGGAAGGAGGTGGTGCTTGGAATCATGCTTGGGATAATCTTACGCTTTTTTCGCCTGCGGAACATAGCTCTTTAGCCGGTTGGTTGATGCCTAAATCAGATAATTTATTTCCAACAAAAGAAGAGGTAATCGATTATTTGCAGAAATATGAATTACATTATAAGCTTCCAGTACAACGAAATACGGAAGTAATTTCCATTTCGAAATACGGAGATTTATTTCTTGTTAAAACTTCACAAGCAGATATTAAAGCCAAAGTGATTTTGAACGCAACTGGAACTTGGGAAAACCCATTTATTCCGAATGTGGAGGGGATAAATGAATTTAGAGGAGAACAAATTCATTCAGCTCACTATCAAAATGCATCCGAATTTATTGGTAAAAAAGTATTAGTTGTCGGGGAGGGTAATTCTGGCGCACAAATTTTAGCGGAAGTCTCAAAAGTTACCCAAGTGAAGTGGGCAACAAAAAATCAACCTTGTTTTTTACCAGATGATGTGGATGGTTTTTATCTGTTTAACCTAGCTACTGCAAAATATCACGCGGAGAGAAAAGGGGAGGCGTTTCAAGCTGAAAATTATAGTTTGGGAAATATTGTAATGGTACCATCCGTAAAAGAGGCAAGAGAACGAAATGTTTTTATTTCTGAAGGAATGTTTGATAAATTAAATACACAAGGTGTTATTTGGTCGGATGGGGTTAAAGAACCGTTTGATGTAATCATATGGTGTACTGGTTTTGGATATGCGACAAATTATCTAAGAGATTTAGTAAAACTAGATAATCGCGGTAAAGCAATGACTTCTGAAAGTAAATCCATAGAAATAGAAGGGCTTTGGTTTGTTGGTTTTGGTAATTGGACAGGGTATGCATCAGCTACTTTGATTGGTATAAATAGAAATGTAAAACAAGCAGTGCAAGAAATTGAAACCTATCTTAAAAATTGTGAAATTAAAATAGTATAGTTTAATGAATAAAGTAGCTTTTAGTTTTTTTGTAGTATTTGTGTTGACTTCGACCAAAATTTTAGGGCAATCAATTACTATGGGCGGTATATTCCCTACGATTGATCATTCAGGTAATATTAATAATAAGTTTGATTATGGTTTGTATTATTTTGTTGCACTACCTTTGTTTAACTTTAAGAATCCTAGTATTTCAAAAGATATTTTTTTTAATTTGTTGTATTTAGAACAATCCTTTACGTATAAAAAAAGTGAGAAACTTTCATTTACTGGAAGTTATTTGTACCAACGAACAAATGTAACTACTTCAAACTTTGTAAATGAAAATAGAATTTATATACAATCTAAATACAAACATATTTTTAATAAAAGTAAGATTTCACATCGTTTTCGTTTCGATGGCCGATTTATTCAAAACAGGACTACAAATACTTATCCTTTTACAAGTCGCTTACGTTATCAATTAGGTTTTGAAAAACAAATTACAGATAGAGCCTACGTTTCAGGATATGAAGAATTATTTTGTAGTACGTCCAAAAATACAATTCCAATCTATAATGAAAATTGGGCATATCTTGGGTTTGGAAGAAAATTAAGCGAACAAAATAATATTGAATTAGGAGTCTTATATGTAACCTGGAATATTGGAAAAAACACTTGGTTCAATCAATATTACCTTCAAATTAGTTGGGTAAATCACATAAATTTTTTAAAATAAAAATGAAAACACTGTTCTCAAAACAAAATCAATCTAAATATCTTGCAGAAATCATTGGAACATTTGTTTTAGTATTTTGTTGCACTGGGGTTATTATTTTTAATCAACTTTCAGGTGGAACAGTTATTGGTCATTTAGGTATTTCTATTACTACTGGTTTGACTGTTGCGGCAATGATTTATACCGTAGGAGATATATCAGGAGCGCACATGAATCCGATGGTGACATTTGCATTTTATCTGGCGAAAGATTTTCCAGCGAAACAAATTTTCCCATATGTACTAGCTCAGGGAATAGGAGCATTCTTAGCAAGTTTTTCTTTAAAAATTCTATTTCCAACTTCTCCAACTTTAGGGGAAACCATGCCAATCGTTTCAGATAATAGTGCATTTGTTTTGGAAATGATCTTAGCTTTTGTATTGGTCTTTGTAATCTTACATGTAGCAAAGGGAAGTAAAGAGCAAGGGATGTTTGCCGGAATTGCAATTGGTTCAACTGTTTTATTGGAAGTCTTATTTGCTGGTCCAATCTGTGGGGCATCCATGAATCCAATTCGATCTATTGTTCCAGCCTTGTTATCAGGTAAGTTGGAACACCAGTGGGTTTATTTGACAGCGCCTTTTGTTGGTGCAATCATTGCGGTTTATAGTTGGAAAATCCTTAAGCGAAATTAATTCTGTAATCTACTTTAACACGAACTATACAAAAGGTACTATGAAAAAAAAGTAATACTTAGTTTGACTCAGAGTTTCTCAAAGCTTAACCTTTATTGACAAAGTCTAGTTCTTTGTGAATATCTTATTGCCTTCATATTGAATTTTTTTATGATTTGATTTAAAAAAATTAATAGTAAAATAATTTTAATCAATAGTAATACTATTATATTTGTATGTTAAACTATGAGTATGCAACATTCCATATTACACATTCCACTTCAGGAATCACTTTTTGTAAAGGATCCTACAAGTTCAATTTTAGGTAAATCTATATTGGAACATGGTTTAATTTTGTTGTCAGAAATAGGATTAGAAGATTTTACATTTAAAAAATTAGCGATTAAAATTTCTTCGACAGAAAGTACGATTTACCGATATTTTGAAAATAAACACCAATTTTTATCCTACCTATTTAATTTTTATTGGGCATGGATGGATGTAAATATTGCATTTGCTATTACAAATATTGATAACCCAACAGAGCGATTACGACGAATCATCAGATTAATAACTAAAAAAGTGAGTAACGACGTCAGAACTCCCTTTATTGATGAAGCTTTATTACAAGATGTGATTGCTTTAGAATCTTCGAAAACATTTCTATCCAAAAAAGTAGATGAAGAAAATCAAGCAGGATATTTTTTACAATACAAAAGATTAGTTGACCGTATTTCGGCGGTTATCATTGAAATAAATCCAAATTACGCATATCCAAATGCATTAGTATCGACAGTTTTAGAAAGTTCATTTCATCAACGATATTTTGGAAATCATTTACCTAATTTAACGAATGAAATGCATATTGATTCGCGCATAGAAGATTTTTTATTGGATTTATGCATAAAAACACTAGCTTAACATATGGAAAATCAAACAACCTTAAAACCATTTCAACGACTATTGAGATTGTTGAATGTAGATCGAAAAGATATTTCACATATCTATTTCTATTCATTTTTTGTAGGAATTACCAATTTAACTTTGCCCCTAGGTATTCAGGCTATTATAAATATGATCCAACTTGGTAGCATATCAGCATCCTGGGTTGTATTAATAGCACTCGTTGTAGTTGGAATTTTGTTCTCTGGACTTCTTCAGTTTGTTCAATTACGAATTACGGAGACGTTACAACAGAAAATATTTGTGCGATCTTCGTTTGAATTTGCCTATCGTATTCCTCGTTTTGAGACTCATTTAATGGCAGATACGTATACCCCTGAATTAATGAATCGTTTTTTTGATACAATTACGTTGCAAAAAGGAATTCCGAAATTATTAATCGATTTTTCAGCTTCGATTTTACAGTTATTATTTGGATTAATTTTATTATCCTTTTACCATTCGTTCTTTATCATTTTCAGTCTTTTCTTACTTTCTGCACTAATAATAGCGCTTTATCTAACTAGTAAAAAAGCAATAAATACTGCAATTTCAGAATCAAAATACAAATATAAAGTGGCATTTTGGTTGGAAGAATTAGCACGTACTATGCAAACATTCAAATTAGTTGGTCAAAGTGATTTACCACTTCATCGGACCAATGATTTTGTAGAAGGATATTTAAAAAGTCGTGAGAGTCATTTTAAAATTTTGATGCGTCAGTTTATACAATTGACAAGTTTTAAGGTGATTATTGCTTTATTTATGTTGGTTATTGGTGGTGTATTAGTGATTAATAATCAGATGAATATAGGGCAATTTGTTGCATCTGAAATTATTATCTTATTAATCATTACCTCGGTTGAAAAGATAATTAGTGGATTGGAAGTACTTTATGATGTTTTAGCTGCGGTGGATAAAATTGGACATGTACTAGACATGCCTATTGAAGAAGAAACAAAATCAAACACCCATAGATTACCTACTGGGCCATTATCTGTAGAAATTTCAAAAATGGATTATGCATACACACGAAATTCAAAATTTGGTTTTTCAAACTTCTCCTTAAAAATTGATGCTGGTCAACATACAGCATTAATAGGAATTGATGGATCTGGTAAATCTACTTTGTTAAATTTATTAGGTATGGCATATCCTTTGGATAGTGGAAGTATTAGCTTTAATAATATTCCATCCTTCAATATTGATATGGAACATCTAAGAACCATCATTAGTGACTATGTGGTAGATCAAGAGTTGTTTTCAGGAACCATAGAAGAAAATATTGTAATGGGTCGTAAAGATATTGCCTTGCAAGATATCTTATGGGCATGTGAAAAAACTGAATTATTAAAAGATATAAAAGCTTTACCAGATGGTTTTTCAACAGTTATTCTCCCAGATGGGCGAGGATTTTCTAATAGTGTAACGGATAAAATAATTCTTGCAAGATGTATAGTTCATCGACCTGGACTATTACTTATTGACGATCATCAAAAGTTTAGTGCTAATTTTTCTCAATCGGAAACAGCGATCAAAGATTTATTTTTTAGTGAAGATGCCTCTTGGACGATTGTTGCAGCAACGAGTAATAAAAATTGGTTGCCACATTTTAAACAAATTGTAGTACTTGAAAAAGGAAGTATCTTATTTCAAGGTGATTATGAAGGATATAAACAATTTATAAATAATTAGAAAATGCTTAATCTATCTGAAAATAATATTCATAAACGCTTTAATTACACTAAGTTCTCTGCTTTCTCCAAAGTGTATTTAGTGCAATGGGAAAGTTGGTTTAGAAAGGTATTATTCTTGTTTTTTATACTAGTCGTTATTTTCATGTTCACCCCGTGGACTCAAAATATTAGTTCAAAAGGCTATTTAACTACCTTATATCCTGACCAACGACCGCAATCAGTGCATACTATTATTGCGGGTAGACTAGAAAAATGGTATGTCAAAGAAGGTGATTTTGTACATAAAGGGGATACATTGGTGTATATAAGCGAGGTAAAAAGTGATTATTTTGATCCTTCATTAGTCGATCGAACTTCTGAGCAAGTTGTTTTTAAAGGAAAAAAAATTGATTCGTATACCAACAAAGTAGAAGCACTAACACGACAAAAAGATGCGTTTGCTTCAATTTTGTCGCTTAAATTACAACAAACAAAAAATAAATACCGTCAGGCAAAGTTAAAAGTCAAGTCGGACAGTATCGATTTTGTAACGATGGATGCACAATTTAAAATTGCAGAACGCCAATTTAAACGTACCGAAGATTTATTTCAAAAAGGGCTAAAATCCATGAAAGATGTCGAAATATCGAACGTGAAATTACAAGAAACCTTAGGGAAAACAATTGCACTGGAAAATAAGTTGTTCATTTCCAAGAATGAATTGATCAACGCAAAAATCGAGATTGCAAATATTAAAAATGAATACCTAGAAAAAGTTTCTAAAGTTGAATCAGAAATGTCATCTGCTTTTTCGGATCAACAAGAAGCTTCAGCTGTAAAAAGTAAATTGGAAAATCAATTGTCTAATTACATCATTCGTAAAGGTTTTTATTATATCACAGCACCTAATACAGGGTATGTAACCAAATTAATTCGTTCAGGTATCGGTGAAATATTAAAGGAAGGGGAAGAAATTTTAACCGTAATGCCTGAAAAATATGATTTAGCGGTAGAATTTTATGTGGAACCAATGAATTATCCATTAATCAAAAAAGGAGAGCATGTTCGACTTCAGTTTGATGGCTGGCCTGCAGTAGTTTTTGGTGGATGGCCAGATGCTTCCTTTGGAACTTTTGGGGGTAAAATATTAGCAATTGACAATTTCAGTAGTTCTAACGGAATGTACCGTGTGTTAGCTATACCAGAACCAGGTGATAAAACTTGGCCTAGAGGCTTACGTGTTGGTGGAGGAGTTAAAACATTTACATTACTCAAAAATGTACCAATCTGGTATGAAATATGGCGTAATCTAAATGGATTCCCACCAGAATATTACACAGGGAATCCTGCAAATAAAACACTTAAAAAAGGAAAGAAATGAAACGTTTGATTTTTTTTCTAGGAATATTTTGGTTTGGTCTTTGGAGCCTGCAAGCGCAGACGGAAGTGTTTGATTTTGAAACATTCAAAATGACGGTTTCCAAATTTCATCCAATGATTCAAAAAGCGAATAACTTGGCGTTGGCTGGTAATGGAGAAGTACTTAAAGCGCAAGGTGGATTCGATCCTACTTTATCTTCAATCGTTGATCAAAAGACGTTTAATGGAAAAGATTATTACTTCACTTCTAATTCCACATTGAAAATCCCTATATGGTTTGGAACAAACTTAAAGGCAGGATACGAAGATAATAGAGGGCAATATGTTGGTGAGGATTTGAAAACACCAAGCAGTGGTTTGTGGTATGCTGGTGTTGAAATTCCATTATTGCAAGGTTTTTTGTACAACGAACGACAATTTCAATTACAACAAGCCCAGAATTTACAATTAATGAGTGTAGCTGAACGACAACTAGCTGTTAATGACTTGTTACTAGATGCATATTCGACGTATTGGACTTGGACGGAAGCATATAAAAAATTAATCATTGCAAATGAAGGTTTTTTATTAGCGGAAGAGCGATATAAAGCTGCAAAAGAACAAGTTTCAGTTGGAGAAAATCCACCTATTGATACAGTGGAAGCTTTAATTTTATTAGAGAATAGAACGGTAGAAAATAAAACTGCACAAACTCAGTTTCAAAATACTACTTTGTTGTTGCAGACATTTTTGTGGGCGCAAGAAAATCAATTAGTTAGTATACCAGCAAATGTGATTCCGCAATTAGTCAATACAATTCCAGAAGTATATAAAATACCTGTAAATGAATTAGATTCCTTACCAAGTATTCAACTAGCCGCATACAAAGTAGATCAAATGGCTTTGGATGTGAAATGGAAAAAAGAACAACTTAAACCTAGTTTGAACGCTAATTATAATTTATTAAATCAACCAATAGGAGGTTTAGATGTAAACCAATTTTCGATGCAGAATTATAAGTTTGGCGTGACAGCATATGTTCCTTTATTTCTCCGAAAAGAACGAGGTGGGGTGAAGTTAGCTAAATTAAAAATGGAGAATGCTGGATTAGATTTACTTGCAAAAAAACGAGAATACGATCTTAAAATTAAAAAATTAGCAAATGAAATTGAACTTCAAACTGTTAATATTGTTACTCAAAAAAGAATAGTAGAGCATACACGATCACTCCGTAAGGCTGAATTAGAAAAATTTCAAGCGGGAGAAAGCTCACTATTTATGATGAATTCACGTGAACAAACCTATTTATCTAGTGAAAATAAACTGGTAGAATTAGAAATAAAATTAGAGGTCAGTAATCTAAAAATGAAGTGGTTATTAAATAATTTGTAATTATTATTTATTTAAATGTAACTTTTTACTAACTCTTGCGTTAAGGGTCTTACGGATCAAATTTAACATCTACAGGTTAAAAAACATAAAGGGCTTTCTTCGGAAGGTCCTTTTTGAGTTTAGTTATCCTCTAATCTCCACTCCGCACCTGAATTAGGTGTCTCTTGTAAACGAATCGCTACCAATTTTGTCTCGTGTGCAAATTCATTTTCTAACAACTCCACAAAGTGTAATAATAAATTTTCACAAGTAGGTTGAAACGGCATCAATATCACTTTCTCAAATTCGTTGGAAATAACCTCGGATTTGGAATAAGGAGCTTCTTCATTTAGAACTAATGCGTGATCAAATACTTCAATGATGTGTTTCTTTACCACTTCTTTCAAGTCACCGAAATCTATCACCATGCCTAACTTAACATGTTCTATATCCGCAATAGGTTTACCCAGCAAGGTAATACTTAAATGGTAGGTATGTCCATGAATATTTTTACAAGGTCCGTCATAACCATAAAGCGCATGGGCCATATCAAAAGTAAAGTCTTTTGTAACTCGGATACTTGGAAGTATAGACATATTCGTTGGTGTTAATTTGGTGTAAAGATAGGGATTATTGAGGGATTATTTATTTGGAGTAAATTGGAAACTGTCGATTTTGGAAACTTTATGATGGATGAGGTTTCATGTAATTAAACTCTTCTTAACTTTAGTGTCTTATAAGTATAGCATGTCAATCCCAAATTTTAATACTTTTAGTTCCTCTTTTTCTGAAATAGAATTACCAGAAAAATTTACTTTCCCGTTTTATTACGACCCACATCCAATTGCTTTATTAGCGGCTAAAGAATTACAAGATTATATCGAGAATCAAAGCGACTTCGAACATAATTTCGGGATTGAATCTGGAAAAGAAGGATTAGTCATTGGTAAAATGTTTGGTGTATTAGTAGTTCAAAATGAAAATGGGGAACTCGGATACCTTTCTGCATTTTCAGGAAAACTAGCTAAAGGAAATCATCACGAACGATTTGTTCCTCCGGTGTTTGATATCTTAAAAGAAGATGGATTTTTCCGAAGACAAGAAGATATTATTAGTGCAATTAATCGTGAAATTGAAATTTTGGAGCAAGCAGAAGATTTTAAAAATCAATTGCAAGCAGAAGAACGCATTATGCTAGAATCCCAAGAAGAACTCATACAAATTAAAGAAGAAATTAAAGTAAATAAGAAAGTACGTGACGGATTAAGAAGTCAATATCAACAAGAATTAGCTTCTAACAAACTTTCATTTGCCGATTTTGAAGCTTACATGCAATTATTGGTTCAACAAAGTCTCAAAGAAAGTTATTATCTCAAAGATAAAACGCAACAAACAAAATTAGCAATCGAAGAAAGTAAAGTAAAAACACATCTTTTTACGGATAAAATCGATGCATTAAAAGAGGAGCGAAAAGTTAAATCAGCGGCTTGTCAACAACAAATTTTCGACCATTACTATTTCTTAAATAACGAAGGACAACAAAAAAGTTTAGCGACAATTTTTCAAGCAACAGAAGATCAAAAACCACCCGCAGGGGCAGGTGAATGCGCCGCTCCTAAATTGTTGCAATATGCTTTTTTACATAAACTAAAACCAATCGCTTTGGCGGAATTCTGGTGGGGACAATCTCCGAGTTCAGAAATAAAGAAACACGGGCATTTTTATCCTGCATGTCGTGGAAAATGTGAACCTATTTTAAGACACATGTTATCCGGTATTGAAATGGATGAAAACCCGATGCTCACAAATCCAGCTTTAGGGAAAGAATTGCCTATCGTCTATGAAGATGAATATTTGGCAATTTTCAATAAACCTTCGGAGTTTTTGTCAGTTCCAGGTAAAAACATTTCTGACTCGGTATATGAAAGAGCTAAAACACTTTATCCGGAAGCTAAAGGCCCTCTTATTGTCCACCGATTAGATATGTCTACTTCTGGTGTAATGCTGATTGCTAAAACCAAAGAAGTGCATCAACATTTACAAAGTCAATTTTTAAAAAGAACGGTCAAAAAACGATATGTTGCACTTTTGGATGGAATTGTAAAAATTCCTTCTGGAGAAATTAACTTACCACTACGTGTGGATTTGGATGATCGACCGCGTCAGTTGGTATGTTACGATTACGGAAAACCTGCAGTGACACATTTTGAAACAATCGATACAAAAAAGAGACAAACAAAGGTTTATTTTTATCCAGTGACTGGTCGTACACATCAATTACGAGTTCATGCCGCTCACCCACTTGGATTAAACACACCGATAGTGGGCGACGACTTATACGGAACAAAAGGAGTACGTTTGTTTTTACATGCAGAAAGTATAACATTTCGTCATCCAGTAAGTAAGAAAGTGGTTACATTTCAAGTGGATGCGGAATTTTAATTAGAATAAAATAGAATGAATCCACAAATCACTTCCTACATCGCTGCTTGTCCTTCACAAACGCATGAACTACTTAATAAACTTCGCAGCTTTATCCTTCAAGAAGTTCCGCAAGCAGAAGAGGTGATAAGTTACAAAATGCCAGCTTACAAGCTAAATGGTATGTTGGTGTATTTTGCTGGATATGAAAAACATATTGGTTTCTATCCTACGGGATCCGGAATCAAACATTTTGAACAAGATATTCAATTGTATAAATATTCCAAAGGAACAATTCAATTTCCTTTAAATCAAGAATTACCATATGACTTAATTCGAAGAATCCTGCAATTTCGTGTGCAAGAAAACGAACTGAAAATGCTTGCAAAAAAGATTCGATAATCAATCCATTTTCAAATTTTCAAATTTCACCCTGAGCTTTTCGAAAGTCAGCTAATTTTCAAATTAACTCATTGGTACATTTTCAAATTGAACATTTGCTGTATTAAACAATTTTCAAATTAACCCATCGCTACATTTACCCATTGAACAATTGCTACATTAATCATCATATTCACCCTGCAACGCATACCATCCAAATTTTAATAAACCGCCAACAATAATAGGCATTAGTACAAACAGAATTATAATTCCAAACACCAAATCGTCATTCCCTTTAGCATTTGCCACCTTCGGCCAACCAAAATCTGCAATCCCAAAATACGCACAAGCAACCGCTAACAACAACCAAACAATTCCTAATATTCTTTTTAATTTATTCATCTCATTTATTTTTAATTATTTAATATTAGATGGAATGTTGCACTAGAATAAACCAATAACGCTATCATTCGTTTTATTCTCTATCCCACATAATCTTATATACTTTTTGTGCTTCTAATCACTCATCCCTTCCTCATCTTTTATTTACATATCTTCGTCCCTCGTCTCTTAGGTGGCTGAGGCTCTCGAAGCCCCGTCACTCAACTTTCCTCTTTTTCCCATTTATGTATACCATCCCAATCACAAAACATACCCCAGACACAATAATCGGATACCACAATCCTTCTAAATATGGTTTATTAAAAGGTAAATTCGTTCCTGCTTTTTCTGCAAGCGTATTCGCATCATTTGCTTTGGAAGCAAGATAGGTTGCGACAGCTGGAAGTAAACCTCCAAACACTCCGTTTCCAATGTGGTAGGGTAGAGACATGGAAGTGTAGCGTATATTTGTCGGGAACATCTCCACCAAAAATGCAGCAATAGGACCATAAACCATCGTTACAAAAATCACCTGTAAGAACACCATCCAAATTAATGTCCATTTATCACCTGAATTTATGGTTATTGTTGTTTTTATTTCTTCTTTTGCGATAGATAATTTACCTAGTTTTTTCTGGAGTTGCAAGGTTTTTGTTACTGTTTTAACGGTTTGATCAGTATAGTTAAATGTATTGGTATATACTGAATCTTTTAATCCTGTATTTGGATTCAAGACCAAACTTATTGTTTCAGTATGTTTTATAGCGTCTTCTGTTTTATTTTTCACAGAAACTGTTTGATACATTTTTTCATAAATCGGTCGATAGGCAAACATAGCAAGTAACATCCCTGCCAGCATGATTTTCTTACGACCAATTTTATCGGATAAAGCACCAAACACTAAAAAGAAAGGAGTTCCCATCAATAATGCAATTGCGATCAACATATCTGATTGCATTTTGTCGACCATGCAAATTTTTTCGATAAAACTCATGGCGTAAAATTGTCCGGTATACCAAACCACTCCTTGACCCATCGTAGCCCCAAAAAGGGCGAGCAATACATATTTGAAATTTTGTTTGTTTCCGAAACTTTCTTTTAACGGATTTTTTGAAACGTGACCTTCTGCTTTTACTTTTGCAAATAAAGGCGATTCATCCATGTTTTTACGAATCACATACGAAACGGCAACCATGATAATCGATACCCAAAATGGTACGCGCCATCCCCATTCATTAAATGCTTCTTTCGAAATAGCTAATCGTGTTCCCATGATTACCAACAAAGAAATAAATAAGCCTATCGTTGCCGTAGTTTGTATCCATGAAGTCCAATAACCACGTTTATTCGCAGGCGCATGTTCTGCCACATAGGTCGCGGCACCTCCGTATTCACCACCCAATGCTAGACCCTGTAAAAGTCGTAAGAGTAAAACTAACACTGGAGCCATAAATCCTATCGATTCGTACGAAGGGATACAACCTATCATAAAAGTTGCACCACCCATTAATAGCAAGGTGACCATAAAAGTGTATTTTCGACCAATCAAATCTCCTAAGCGACCAAAAAATAAAGCGCCAAATGGCCGCACAACAAATCCTGCTGCAAAGGTTGCTAGGGTTGCTAAAAATGCAGCAGTTGGATTTTCTGCAGGAAAAAATTTAGTGGATATAATTGTAGCTAAACTACCGAAAATGTAAAAATCATACCATTCAATTAACGTACCCACGGAGGAAGCTCCGATTATTTTCCATAGTCCTTTTGTTTCTGTAGCCATAAATATTTGTTATTTATCTATTTAAACGAATATAAAATAAAAAAATAGAATATGCATATATTTTCTTTACCTATATAAATCCCGATACATTCGTCACTTAGGAGGCTGAGGTTCTCGAAGCCCCATCACTTATTATTCTTTTGTTATTCCCAAAATAAATTTTTGTTAATCATTGATATTGTAATGAAGAATGACTAAATTTAAAAGAGGTTGAACAATTTAATACTATGCGCCATGAGACAGCTAAAAATTGTAAAACAAGTTACAAACAGAGAGGTAGCTTCTTTAGATAAATACTTACAGGAAATAAGTCGTGAAGGAATGATTTCTGCAGAGGAAGAAGTAGAATTAGCCGTGCGAATTAAAGCTGGTGATCAACGCGCATTGGAAAAGTTAACGCGTGCAAACCTACGTTTTGTCGTTTCTGTAGCAAAACAATACCAAAATCAAGGGATGACTCTTCCGGATTTAATCAATGAAGGTAATGTTGGTTTAATAAAAGCAGCGGAGCGTTTTGATGAAACCCGTGGATTTAAATTTATTTCTTATGCCGTATGGTGGATTAGACAAGCGATATTGCAAGCTTTGGCTGAACAAGCGCGTATTGTAAGACTTCCATTAAACAAAATTGGAACAATTAATAAATTAAATAGAGCATTTTCGGAATTAGAGCAAAAAAACGAAAGACCCCCAAGTGCAGAAGAATTGGCGGAATTTATGGAAGTGTCTGTATCGGATGTTAAACAATCGTTGCAATCGAATGGTCGGCATGTTTCCATGGATGCACCATTAACGGAAGGAGACGAATCTTCCTCCAGTTTATACGACGTTCTTCCAAATACCTATTCAGAAACACCGGATGTTGATTTAGTGAAAGAATCCTTACGTAAAGATATTGAACGCTCTTTATCGACTTTAACAAGTAGAGAAGGGGAGGTGGTAAGATTGTATTTCGGACTAAACGGACGCTATCCACTTACCTTAGAAGAAATTGGCGATAAATTTGACCTTACAAGAGAAAGAGTTCGTCAAATCAAAGAAAAAGCAATTCGTAGAATGAAACATACTTCACGCAGTAAAATGCTGAAAAATTATCTTTGAGAATTATGGGTTTTGGATTATAAACGATAATACACAACCCATAATTTACTTTCACATCGTCACTCTTCACTTTTCACTAGTTCGGATCGACATCCACATTCATCCGTATTGCCTTATTCATTGGTAAGCTAAAAAACAAATCGATAATTTCTTGAATCCTTTCTTTCACTTGTTTATTATTAACTTCTCGTTCCACTTTTAAAGTTATCTGCTTCAAGAAATAATTATTTATTCTCGGAATAATCGGATATTCGGGTCCTAATACACGTTCTTTAAAAACTTCACGCAAAGAATTCGCTAATTCGATAGATGAACGATCGACCTGATTGGAATCCTTATGCTTCAAAGTAAGTTGAATAATTTTATAGAAAGGTGGATAAAAGAAATTTCGGCGTTCGGTAATTTCATTACTATAAAAACATTGAAAATCGTGTTGAATTACCTTTTGGATAATCCAATGCTTTGGCTGTCCTGTTTGTATAATTACTTTTCCACGTTTTTTACGTCGTCCAGCACGACCAGCTACTTGCGACATCAACTGATAACTGCGTTCAAACGCACGGAAATCAGGACGGTTTAACATCATGTCTGCATCGAGTATCCCAACTAAATTCACATTGTCAAAATCTAGCCCTTTGGTGATCATTTGTGTACCAATTAGCACATCGATAGCACCACTTCCAAAATCTTCAATTATCGTCTGATACGCATTTTTAGCACGCGTAGAATCTAAGTCTAAACGTTTAATTACTTTGTTTGGAAACAGGATACTTAATTCATCCTCAATTTTTTCTGTGCCAAAACCTTGCATACGCAAACGGTTACTGCCACAATTATTACACGTACCAACCGGTGGCGTACAATAGCCACAATAATGACATTTTAGCGTGTTTGAATGTTTGTGGTAGGTTAAACTTACATCGCAGTTTTTACATTGTGGTGTCCAGGAACAAACTTCACAATGCCAACTCGGTGTATATCCTCGTCTATTTTGAAATAAAATGATTTGACCATCCTGTTTTAACTCTTCCTCCATCGCTTTCATCAAAAACGAAGAAATATGCGAATGCATTGTATCCATGCGTCGCTCTTCCTTCACATCTGCGCAAAAGATTTCAGGAAGTTGCAATCCTCCGTGTCGGTTTGTTAATTCGACTAAGCCAAATTTACCGCTTTTCGCATTGTAATAATTCTCTATAGATGGTGTAGCTGAACCCAATAAAACTTTTGCTTTGTGGATAGTTCCCAATACAATGGAAGCATCTCGTGCATTGTAACGTGGAGATGGATCATACTGTTTGTATGAACTTTCATGTTCTTCGTCGATGATAATTAAACCTAAATTGGTAAAAGGTAAAAAGACCGATGAACGTGCTCCCATGACAATACGATACCGGTGTGGATCATTGTGCAACACATGATTCCAAATTTCGACACGTTCATTTTGATTGAATTTAGAGTGGTAAACACCAATCGCATCCCCAAAATGGATGGAAAGTCGTTGGATTAATTGTGTGGTAAGTGCTATTTCAGGTAATAAGAATAATACTTGTTTACCTTGTTCTAATTGTTCTTGGATGAGGTCGATATAAATCTCGGTTTTACCAGAACCAGTTACACCATGTAATAAACATACGTCTTTTGTTTTAAATGATGCTTGTATTTCTTCGAGTGCTTTTTGTTGAATGTCGGATAATTTTTTCGCTTCTTTGAGGCTACTATCTTTAATATGTATTCGGTCTATTTGTAGTTTCTCCAGAAATAAAACGTTGTTTTTGACTAAGGTCTCTAAAGCAGATTTAGACGCACCCTTTTCTTCGAGTACTTTTTTCGCAATTGGAGTTGCAAAATTGTGAGCAACTTCCTGTAAAAACAATAAAAGCGCATGTAGTTGTTTATCTTTACTTTTTTTTCCTTCCAGTTGTTCTATATAATCTTGCAGGTGTATTTCGTCTTGAAAGAATTCATCTAAAAAATAATAATTTGCTGTTTTTGGAACGTATTTGTCATTCAATTCTTCTAATGAAATAACCATTTTTGCGTCCAACATTTGTTTGATAATAGGTTGAACGGTTTTTATGCCTAATAATTCTGAAATTTCTTTTAAGTCTAGACTTTCCTTAATATCGAGTGATTCGATGATCTGAAGCATTCGCACATTTTGTATGTCTTTATTTTTATTAAAGTCAGGATGTAAAACAATTTTGGTTTCAGATGCTAACTTGAAGTTGGAAGGTAAGGCAGCGCTGAGGACATCCCCAATAGGAGCCATGTAATATTCCGAAATCCATTTCCAAAATACGTGTTGGGTTTTAGTTGTTATTGGTGTAGCATCCAACAAGTGTTCTATAAATTTCGCTTGGTATCCTACTGGTATATCTTCGTGTATTTTTGTCACTATCCCAGTGTACAACTTTCCTTTTCCAAATGGTACTACCACGCGCATTCCTTCACAAATCTGATCATTCAACTCAAAAGGTACGCGATAAGTAAATTCGTTGCGAACGGCTATTGGTAAAATGACATTGACAAATAAGGTGGTGCGATCCGACATATACTATTTACAGAAATAGGATGTTGGAATATCTGCAGGTACATCAGAACAAAATCTTAATTTATTCGTTATGGATCCTAAACATAATTCTTTCGTGGATTGTGCATCTAATGCACGCATCTTATTTTGACCAATAATATCCGAACTCAATTTCACTTCAGATTTTAAATTTCGTGCAGTAAAAATCCCTATAACGCGCATGCCATTAGTGGCCGTTAAATTAGTGTAATTTATTTTATTTTGAGCAAGCGAAGAACTTGGTTTATTAAGTGTAATATAATCGTTTAATACAACGGAAGCGAACATTACACGTAACTCGATGGAGGCAAGTTGTCTTTTAGTAATTGCTGAATTGTTAGTACAGTTTTTGACAATTAATGGATAAAATGTAGTTCCTAAAGCGTTAATACCAGCGCTGGTTGCATTAGGTGTTACATCCATATCCCCAACATTCCAATCAAATGATTTTAGTGTGAAATTATCACCAATATATTCGCGTATAGAAATGCGTAGCGAGGTATTTGTTGTTACAGAGGTTCCTGGTTTAAATTTAATCCCTGTACTATAATATTCTGGATTTTCAGTAGTGCCATTTGCGAAACTGTAATTTGTTCCATTCGAAACAGGATAGAGCAACGAGTTTCCGTAAATCAATTCGGTAGATGCTGTTACTTCAAATTTATTTTTCTCAAATTTTCCGTGAAACAAGTACGTTCTTCCACTTTCACCAACCAAGGGATTATTTTTACTTGTTTCAAAATAATAGACTTTTTGTTGCGGGCCATAAAAAATTCCAGGTTCTTTATTATCAATGAGTGTATCTCGTAATTTCCATTTACGGAGTGTGTCTCCTTTTTTTATTTCATAGATATATGCTTGAACATCTTTAAAATAACTTGAATCTGGAATTTGAGCGACTTCCAAAGAATTATTTGTACCAGAAAAAGCGCGATTTATTTTAATTATATGAATCGTATCTGCTTGGTCCATCAATCCATAAATAACCGCAGTTTCCTTTTGATCATTGGTTAAAGTAATTGTCTCCTTACACGAAGAGAAAGTTAGCAAGGCTAGTAATAACGAAAGTAATTTAAATGTATTTTTCATAGGTTATGATTTGTATCTGCTAAAGCGCATGAAAGATAACATCCATTTAGGCAAATGTTTTTCTTGGTTACGATTTTTTAAGTGAATATACCAACCTATTTTTTTGATAAGTGGTACTTTATGTGTTTCTACAAATTCAATCATCGTACCATCAGGGTCTTCAATATAACTAAAACGACCACCAGCTTCTCCCATATCAAATGTTTCTCCCGTATCTACTGTAAATGGAAAGCCAGCTTCGATGCATTCTTTTTTTAATGCGTCAATACGTTGAATGTCAAAACATAAATGAATGAATCCCCAATCTCCCCAGAAGCGATTTTCAAATATTTTTTTACAATCTTTTCTGTCAATTGCTTGAATCAATTCAATTTCACTGGATCCTAATAATTGTGCAAAAGGACCTTTTCTTGGTTCGGGATGGCGTAATAATACGCGTCTTACAACCCCTTTTCCACCCGCTATATCCTGGTATGCTTTGAAGGAACGTTTTTCATCGTATACGATTTCTGTATATCCTAATAGGTCTTTATAGAGTTTAAGTGCGTTTTCAATATTGCTCACACCTATAACTGCACCACTAACTCCACCTGTTTTGGAAGGGAATTTCGTATCAATAAACCAATCCAATCCTTCTACAACTTCAAATAAATTGTCATTTGGGTCGCGTACCAAGAAATGTAATTTACCTTCAGGTGTTTGTTCTAACTTACTTACAAGATTTGCGCCATTTATAGCGAAATAATTATATGTTGAACGGATATCTTTTGATTTTACTTTACAAGCAAAAATTCCATAATCCCCTAATTGAATTTCAAAACTTGCTTTTTCAGTATTACGAGAAGTAAATTGCCAAATCTCAAATCCACCACCTCCTTCTAAATTCATGGCGAGTGTTGCTGTTCGGGTTTGAACAACGCCACCTGTGTAATTAATCATTGGTTTAGCAGGTGCAGCTTCTTCAAAAACCTTAATGTCCATTCCAAAGAATTTACGGTACCATTCCCAAATTGCATCGACATTTGGAACTCCAATACCCATTTGCTGTATTCCACAAATAATTTTTTCCATGCAGTTGTAGATTAATAAACCAATAAACAAAGATAAAGACTAATATAATTAAATCGGTAAATGTTAGTATGTATCTTAGGTCTTTACTCTTTAGATTTGATGTCTTTTGTTTGTAAAACAAAAATAGTAAAGTTATCTAATTGCTCGCTCATTGAATATTAAGTATCCGTAACTAAATTGAATGAAAAATGGATTTTTTTGTTTTGGAAAATAATTGGTAGCCAAGCGAATTGGACCAATTGGACTGTGATAAATCATTGAGGAGGAAATTAAATATTCTGAAAGTAAAGTTGGCGTATCGAAATCGCCCATTAATAAATTAGTTTTTGTAATTTCTTTGAATGGTTGGTATAAATAGGAGTCAACTCTCAAATCGATGGATTTATGTAAAGAAAACACAAAGTTTGTTCCAATCCCTATAAACTGTGGAGAACGATATTCTGGTAAAAAAATGGTCTGACAATCCGGGAATGGAGAAAAATCGTTCATACTCAAGATCGAGGCGGTATAATTGGAGAATAATGTTTGAGAGCTAAATGTAGATTTTAGATGTATCCCAATGTTTAAACGTGATTTTTCAAAAAAGTACCATTGTAATTCAGGTTGTATACTAATCCATGTATGCTTTTTTTGTATGGAATATTTTACGATGGAAGTAGAACCAGATTCGCTATCCTCATTTCCATTTACATATTTGAATTTGAAAGAAAACAATTTTCCTTTATTTGCAAATTGCTTGCGATTTAAGGTATTGTATTCAATATTCCAGCGTAGATTAAACCCTTTAAAAGAGGTGAAATCTGTCGTGTCTTTATTGGTGAATTTATCCGTTTGGTAATACTCATCGGTAGTTTTAAATAAGCGAATTTCGAAGGTGCTATTTGTTTGATTACCAACAGAATGTTTTAATTTAAATCCTTCATATATTTCGTTTTGTACCAAAAAAGAAGGTTTTACTTGTTCGAAAAAGCTAGTTAAACTTCTAAAATAGTCCCACCGATTGAGGACATAATACGCACTCAAGGTAATGGGTGTTTTTGTAGGTAATTGAAGGTCTGCTTGTAATTTGAGAGAGCCGTAAAACTTTCCAAAATAAGTATTCATTTTCAACGTTAGTAGCTGGTTTTTTAACGTTTGATAACTTAATCCTAAATAACCCGTATTAATACTTCTAGAGGAAAAAAGTCCGCCAACTTCTAATTCAATTTCTTTTGATTTTCGGGCTAATAAATCTAAATGATAGGTAGAGTCTTTTTTAAGAATTAATATTGGATAGGTAAAGTTGATTGCAGGATTAGCGGTTAGTCGAAAGTAGTTTTTAGCAAATTCAACACTATCGATTTTTTTATTACGCGGTAAAATACTTTTTTGTATGAATCGATTTGCTTTTTCATCGCCTGAATTAGTAGAGACAGAACTGATGGTAAAAGCAGGTATTTTAGATTTGAAATTTTTACGAATTGTTGCTAATTCAGTTAGATTTGTTTGACGGTGTACTTTTTTTCTAATAGAATCGATTACTAAAATAGTACTTTTATATCCTGCATCGATGGCATCCGAAATTTCTTCAAATTCAAAAGTGGTAACATCTGTTTTTGGTTGAATTAAAACTCCATTTTCAGTAGGTAGCGTAAAGTTTGTATGGCTAACCATCATGTTTATTACCTGACTTATTACATCGTTTTCTTCTGCAGCTTTATAGTTGGAAGAAACATTGGATCCAATAATATAATCCGGTTTAAAGTTTGAATGCATAATATCTGCAGGGAAGTTATTGTATAAACCGCCATCAAATAGTAAATTCTCATCTATCTTAATCGGATGTATAAAAAACGGGAAAGTAATCGATGCACGAACTACTTGATTAAGTTTTCCACTGGTAAATAAAACACTTTTTTTGTGGGTAATATCAGAAGCTACACAATTAAATGGAACCATTAGTTTAGAAAAATCATTAGTAACACTTTCACTAGCAGTTCCGAAAATCCGCATCATTTCATAATCCAAATAGGTAGAATTGATAAATTTTGTCGGAAAAAAACGTTTGTAAATACTATCCACTGCAAATGAAATGTTTAACAAATCACTATTAAAGTTATCTTCTTGGAAGTAAAATCGATCTTTTTGCTCTAATTCCCCTTTTACTAAAAGTTGAAAACGTTCACTCAAAACATACGCTTCAATTTCCGCAGGAGTATAACCAATCGCATATAAAGCACCTATAAGTGCACCTGAAGAAGTTCCTGAAATATAGTCGATTGGTATTTGGTTTTCTTCCAGCGCTTTTATAACACCGATGTGTGCAAAACCGGTTGCGCCGCCACCACTTAAGACCAAACCAACCTTTTGCGCATGTGTGTTAAAACATACGAAAAATAAAATAGGAATAAGTAATATATAGCGTTTCAATCTTTTACTTTTTCGTAAAAATACATCAAATTTAGGTGTTTGACATATTTTAGATTGTATCTTTACGCATGAATTTCTATCAATTTGGAATTCAATCAAATGATTTTTAAACACTATGGAGAATATCAAAATAACCTTAAAAACAATCTTTGGATTAGAAAAAGTATTAAAAGAAGAATTAGAAGAATTAGGGTATAAACAAACGGAACAATTAAATCGTGCGGTTCAATTAATGGGAACTTGGGAAGACGTTTATTTCTTGAATTTACATGTACGTTGTGCGATTTGTGTATTGGTAGAGTTAAAAACATTCAAAATTCGAGAAGAAAAGGATTTGTATAAACAAGCAATGAAAATTGATTGGACTACTTATTTTACAAGCGATAAAACATTTGCGGTTCGTGGGGCTGTTCAATCGAAAATTTTTTCACACACACAATATCCTTATTTATTGTTAAAAGATGCAATAGTTGATGTTTTTAGAGATAAAACAGGGGATAGACCAGATGTAAGTTTAAAATCACCACAAGTAGTATTTGATTTATACATTAAAGAAGATTTTGTAACCTTGTCATTGAATACTAGTGGTGCACCATTATTTCATCGTGGATATCGCTTTGAAGTAGGAGAGGCTCCAATGAATGAAGTAGTTGCTGCTGGATTAATTCGTTTATCTGGATGGGATAGAAAATCTGCATTTATGGATCCTTTTTGTGGTTCGGGTACTATTTTAATTGAAGCAGCATTACTTGCGGCTAACATCCCTTCTAATATTGAGCGTGTACATTATGCGTTTAAAAACTTCAAAAACTTTAATGAAGGACTTTGGGAAGGGATTTACCACAAAGCAAATAAACGCGCAGCCGAATTTGATTTTCCTATCATTGGATCAGATATTGATTCCGATATGGTATTAATGGCAAAACGTAACTTAAGAGGTTTGCCGATTTCCAGAAATGTAACAATTACCACTTCTCCTTTTAATGAGGTGAAGAAGCCTGCGGATAAAGGAACGTTAATTTGTAATCCTCCATATGGTATGCGAATTGGTGAGAATATCGAAGAAATGTATGCGGAACTTGGAGATTGGTTTAAGAACGAGTTAAAGGGGTATTCTTGTTGGGTTATTTCAGCAAATGAAGACGCGCTTAAACATGTTGGTTTAAAACCAGATTCTAAAGTGAAATTATATAATGGTGATTTAGAATGTAGTTACCGTCAATATACCATTTTTGATGGTTTCCGAAAAGACGTATTACAGCGAGAAAATATATAGGAAAGAAGCAATGTATTGTTTCTCTACTATATATGATTGAAACAAAAAAACCACCTTATGGGTGGTTTTTTTATTGTGTATAAATTCATCATTTATAATCCATAAATCATAATTTCTATCTTATCTTTTTTCAATCGGAACGTATTGACGTAATACTTCTCCAGTATAAATTTGTCTTGGTCTTCCGATTGGTTCTTTGTTTTCAGTCATTTCTTTCCATTGTGCAATCCATCCTGGAAGACGACCAATAGCAAACATTACTGTAAACATCTCAGTTGGTATGCCTAAAGCTTTGTAAATGATTCCAGAATAGAAGTCTACGTTTGGATACAAGTTTCTTGATTTGAAGTACTCATCTTCTAAAGCTACTTGTTCTAACTTTTTAGCAATTGCTAATAATGGGTCGTTTACTCCTAATTTTGTTAAGATATCATCACATGCTTTTTTAATGATTTTCGCACGTGGGTCAAAGTTTTTGTAAACTCTATGACCAAATCCCATCAAACGGAAAGAATCTTCTTTATCTTTTGCTTTTAACACCCATTTATCTACATCTCCACCATCTGCGTGAATTTTTTCTAACATTTCTATTACTTCTTGGTTTGCACCTCCGTGAAGTGGACCCCAAAGTGCAGAAATACCGGCAGAGATCGAAGCGTATAAATTTGCTTGTGATGAACCTACGATACGAACTGTAGATGTAGAACAGTTTTGCTCGTGGTCAGCATGTAAAATAAATAATTTGTTTAATGCATCCACAACAACAGGATCTACTTTAAATTCTTCTGTTGGCATTGCAAACATCATGTACAAGAAGTTTTTACAATAGTCAAATTCATTTTTTGGATACATGAATGGATGACGCGTAGAATTCTTATATGCCCAAGCAGCTAAAGTCGGTAATTTTGCTAGTAAACGCAAAATTGTCAAGTCTTTTGCTTGTGGACTTCTGTTAGGATCTAGTGATTCAGGATAGAATGTAGAAAGAGAACATACCATAGAAGAAAGAACTCCCATTGGATGCGCTTTCGCTGGATATGCTTCAAAGAATTGTTTCATGTCCTCATGAACCAATGTATGTTTTGTAATATTTGAACGGAAAGTTTCTAATTCATTCACGGTTGGTAAATTTCCGTAAATCAATAAATATGCAACTTCAATAAATGTTGCTTTTTCTGCTAATTCTTCAATAGGATAACCTCTATATTTTAGAATACCTTCCTCACCATCTAAAAATGTGATAGCACTAGTCGTTGCACCTGTATTTTTGTAACCAGTATCTAGTGTTACATATCCTGTAGCAGCACGTAAGTTGCTAATGTCAATTGCTTTTTCGTTTTCTGTTCCTTCTATTACTGGGAACTCATACGTTGTTCCTCCTAATTCAATTTTAGCTGTTTCGCTCATAAAGTCATATTTTTTATAACGCAACTAAATTAATAAACAATAATGTAATCCGCTACTTTTTTTGAATAAGATTTATAAAATATTATTCCGTGGAAAATTCATTAATATATGCTTTAAGTAGCCATGCAAGAAATATAAATCACAGCTTATAACACGAATTTATAACAAAGGAAGAGGTTCCTTTGTTATAAATTCTTTAAGGTGTATGCTAATAATAGGCTATATAAATGGTTTCTCGTATTACCACCATAAATTCCATGATTTTTATTAGGATAGGTAAATTGATCAAATTGTATATCCGATTGAACTAAACTATTTATTAATTCTAATGCATTTTGATAATGAACGTTATCATCTGCTGTTCCATGCACTAACAAATAGTTACCTTTTAAATTTTTAGCATATTTGATTGGTGAATTATCTTCATAACCCGCCATATTTTCAGCTGGAGTTCGCATAAAACGTTCCGTGTAAATATTGTCGTAATATTTCCAATTTGTCACAGGAGCTACAGCTATTCCCATTTTAAATGTTGGAGCACCTTTTGTCATAGCAAGCGATGTCATAAACCCTCCATAACTCCATCCTTGGATACCAATGCGATTTTTATCTACGTAATTTAGTTTTCCTAATTCTGAAGCCGTAGCTATAAAATCTTCTAATTCTAATTTACCCATATTTAAGTAGGTAGCTTTTTTGTGAGCTACACCACGAAATTGTGTCCCTCGAGGATCAACGCTTACTACAATATAACCATTTTGTGTAAGTAATTGATGGTACATATAATCGTTCCCTCCCCACTGGTTAAGTACGGTGTTTTGACCAGGACCACCATATATATTTATGTAAACAGGATATTTTTTAGTAGAATCAAAACTTACGGGCTTCATCATCCATCCGTTCAATTTTCCTGCTGGACCAGTAAATTCCAAAAATTCTTTATGTGTTAAAGTATAGTTTTTTAGTCGTTCTTTTAGTGCGGAATTATCCTCTAATAATCCTAATACCTTTCCAGTTTCTGATCTAAGTTCATAACTATTCGGAGTGTTTACATCGGATCTATCCAAAACGAAATACTGCATACCTGGCGTGAATTGCGCGACATTGTGACCAGTTTCATTACTTAAAGGAAATTTGTTTTTTCCGTTAATTCCAATTTGATATACACCTTGATGTATTGCTCCTTTTTCTGCAGATGCAAAATAAACAGTAGTTGCTTTATTATCGATACCATATAGTTCAATAACATCCCAATTGCCAGTAGTTAAAGCGGTTTGTGTACCATTAAAGTTTAATCTGTAAATGTGTTTAAAACCAGAGATTTCACTTGTACGAATTAATTCTTTTCCATTTGGAAGTATAAACATACTGTTTTCGTCTACATCCACGTATGTGTCTGATTTTTCGGTGAAAAATATTTTGCTTGTAATTGTGTTTGCATCCACAGCATGGAATGTTAATTCATTTTGATGTCTGTTTAAAGTCTGTATCACCAATATATTTTGTGTAGGAGACCAATTTAATCTTGGGATGTATTCGTAATTAGCTAATGGGATTAATTGTGTTTTATTAGTAGGTAAATCAAAAATATACGCAGTAACTTTTGAGTTGTCTTCTCCAGCTTTTGGGTATTTATAGGCCCATTTTTCAGGATACAGTTTTCCTTTGAAATAATCGATATTATATTCTTTTACTTGACTTTCGTCGAAACGTAAATATGCAATTTTCTTACTATCAAAAGACCATTCGAATCCTTTAGTTATAGCAAATTCTTCCTCGTAAACCCAATCGGTCGTACCATTTATGATTTCATTTAGTATACCATCCTTAGAAATCGCAAGAGTTATATTATTTTCTAAATCTTTAACGTATAGGTTGTTTTGATAAACAAATGCTACCTTTTTGCCGTTTGGAGAAAATTGTGCCAATGTAGCCCCTGTTTTGGTTTCGTCTAATGGACTTATTTTTTTTGTTTTAAAGTCAAAAATGAAATAATTAGCAGTAAAACTTCTTCTATAAATAGGTGTAGTTTCTGTTGTTATCAATATTAGCGTCTCATCTGCATTAAATTCATAGCTGTCAATTGGAAGTAATTTTCCATTATACACTAAATCTTTCGCTGCAACAAGGGTGTTTCCTGCTCCCTGATAATTTTTATAGGAATGAATAGAAATTGTAGTACTGTCTTTTACTCGATTTAGTTTTGTAAAATGTTGACCATCTTTCATACCATTAAATCCGGCTACACCCTTTCTTGAAAATTCATAGTTTTTCCAAATTTTCTCAACGGTAAGCGTTTGTTGTGCGTTGATGGAGTTCGATAACAATACTATAAGGAATACGGATAGGTTTAAAATTTTATTAAAAATCATACGTGTTATTTTTAGTTTAAGTGTCCTTTTTGAATAGCTTACAAAACTAACGAACTATTCGTTAGAATAAAATTAGAGTGAATTATTTGTTTTATCAAGTAATAAACTATCGTATTTATACGCGATTTTGAATTTATGATTGTTTTGCTGAAATAGCAATAGTAAACTTGTAGCATAATTAATCGAGATGAAAATAAGGCTATCACTTCTTTTGTTTTTTGCATTTTTCGCATGTTTTTCTCAAATTCCTTCTAGTAATCCGATTGCATATAAGTTACATGAAGTAACAGCATATAGCATAAAAGTTTCTTTTTCCAGGGTTGATTTTATACATAGTTATTTGGTGCTGGTTTCTGAAAATGAACTGGTTAATGCGAGTCCTGAAAATGGAAAGAGTTACTTAAGGGGAGATAGGCTAGGGAACGCTAAAGTAGTTCAATGTAGCTTGGATACCATTTTTCAACCAAGGGCTGTCAGGGCAAATACGACCTATAATTTCGCAATATATGCTACCTATCTATCAGAAGGAAAAGTTAACTATCTTACTGAAAAACCATTATCTTTCAAAGTTTCCTCTTTAGGACTATCTACTTCAGATTTATATGAGTCTATTTCATTAACAGCTCCTAATTTTCTTGCCAATTTATCGAATCTGATATCAAAGCATCAGCTTATAGCATATTCTTCGTATAAAAATACGGTACTTTCTTCGCTTGAATTGCAAGATACAATTGCGGGAAAAACATTTGTTCAATGTGTTTATTCAGGAGAAAAAAAAATAGTAGAAGAGCCTTTTGATTGGATGAAAGCAGGATATAGTAGAGAGCATACCTTTGCGCATTCTTGGATGCCTTCCTATCCTGCCGACAATCCTCCATTACGAGAATACAGTGATTTACATAATTTATATCCAACAAATTTAGATAAGGCAAATACGGTAAGAAATAATTTTCCTTTAGGCGAAGTAAGCGGAAAAGTACTTTACACCTATTTGGAAGGAAAGTTAGGATATTCGGGTAACCAAATTGTTTATGAGCCAAGAGATCCACATAAAGGAAATGCAGCCCGCGCAATGATGTATATGTCTATTGTTTACAACAATGAAGGTTCTGAAAATTGGAGTTTCCCAAATTTTCAAGAGCAAGAGGTACTGAAAAAATGGCATTTTCAAGATCCACCAGATAACTATGAAATTGCTCGGCAAGAATATATTTATTATCTACAGGGAAATCGGAACCCCTTTATAGATCATCCAGAATATGCATGTTATATCGACTTTTCGAAGTTGGTCAAAATCAAAGGTACATGTAGTAATTCGCTCAACGAGAACACGAATGAAAAATTGGCTATTCAATATGGTAATTCTATTCTTAGGATAATATCGGAAGAAATAATTACACAAATTTTAATTTATGATGCAGCTGGTAAGAAATTAATTCATGATTTTCCAAATGATTTTCAATTTCAAAAAGATAGATGTTATACAGAAAGTACATTTTGCATACTAGAAATTAGATTGACTAGGGGAGAAGTTATTCGAAGAAAATTTGTTGTAAATTAAAAAAAGCCGCTTCTTTCGAAACAGCTTTTAATAATATTGTCTTCACTCAAAACTCTCGTCTCTCCTAATTATAAATGGATCACTTCACCATATGCAGCAGCAGCAGCTTCCATAATTGCTTCAGACATAGTAGGGTGAGGGTGTACAGTTTTAATTAAAGCTTCTCCTGTTACTTCTAACTTACGAATAGCAACAATTTCAGCAATCATTTCTGTAACGTTTGCACCAATCATGTGTGCACCTAAAAGTTCACCGTATTTTGCATCGAAAATTAATTTTACAAAACCATCTTTTGCACCTGCAGCACTTGCTTTTCCAGATGCAGAGAAAGGGAATTTACCAATTTTGATGTCTAATCCTTTTTCTCGCGCAGCTTTTTCTGTTAATCCTACAGAAGCAACTTCTGGGGAACAGTAGGTACAACCTGGGATATTTCCATAGTCTAATGGTTCTGGATGGTGCCCAGCAATTTGCTCTACACAAATAATACCTTCTGCTGAAGCAACGTGCGCTAATGCTGGACCAGGAACGATATCACCGATTGCATAATATCCTGGGATATTTGTTTGGTAATATTCATTTACTAAAACGCGACCTCTATCTGTTGCAATACCAACTTGCTCTAATCCTAAATTTTCAAGATTTGTTTCAATTCCTGCAGCAGATAATACGATATCACATGCAATTTTTTCTTCTCCTTTTGCAGTTTTTATAGTTACTATACAACCTGTCCCGGATGTATCAACAGATTCAACAGATGAATTAGTTAAAACTTTAACACCAGATTTTTTGAAGGATTTCTCTAATTGTTTTGAAACTTCTTCATCCTCAACGTTTGCAATGTTTCCAAGGAATTCAACAATGGTTACATCTGTTCCTAATGTGTTGTAGAAATAAGCAAATTCTAGACCAATTGCACCAGAACCAATTACCACCATTTTTTTAGGTTGAGAAGCTAATGTCATTGCTTCGCGGTATCCAATTACTTTTTTACCGTCTTGTGGTACGTTTGGTAATTGACGGGAACGAGCTCCTGTTGCTAAAATAACTCCTTTATCCGCAGAATATTCAGTTACTGTTCCGTCTTCTGCAGTGACAGCAACTTTTTTTCCTGGTAATACTTTTCCAGAACCTTTGATAACATCAATTTTATTTTTTTTCATCAAAAATTGAATACCAGTACTCATACCGTTAGCAACACCTCTACTACGTGCAATAATTGCATCGAAATCCGGAGAACCACCTTCTACCTTGATTCCGTAATCAGAAGCATGTGTCAGGTATTCATATACATTTGCACTTTTTAGTAATGCTTTTGTTGGAATACATCCCCAATTCAAGCAAATACCTCCAAGGGATTCTCTTTCAATGATAGCAGTCTTTAATCCTAGTTGTGATGCGCGAATAGCAGTCACATATCCTCCAGGTCCACTACCTATAACTAATATGTCGTAATTCATAATAATTTCGATTTTTGTTTTGTGCTGTGAAATTAATAAATATTTAGGAAAGTATTTTTGTCCATGTGATTATTTTGAACTTGAAAAGCTTGTAAGTATACATTTATCTTCTTTAAGAATTGTTAGGAAAGGTGAATTTCAACTTCCTCATACGCTCCCCTCTAGGAAGAAAGTAAATACTACTAACGCTATTATTTTTCAAGATTAATTAAGATTAAAAACACTTATATTTGTTCATTAATAATTCAGCTATGATTCATTATACACTTTCTGCCGACAACCCTTCAGCACAATACATTCAAATTTCAATGCAGTTTGAACCAAATTCTGAAGTCATAATAATCCAATTACCAGCATGGAGACCAGGTCGTTATGAGCTAGGTAACTTTGCTAAAAATATCAAAGGTTTTAATGTTGTCAATGAAAATGGACAGGAGCTACAGTTTAAAAAAATAACGAAAGATGCTTGGGAAGTACAAACGAAGAGTGCGAATATCATTAAAGTAACGTACGCATATTTTGCAGCAGAATTAAATGCTGGATCCACGTATTTATCTAAAGAACAACTTTATGTAAATCCAGTTAATTGCTTAACATTTGTAGCTGGAAGAGAAAATGAGGGGGCAATTCTAGATCTCAAAATCCCTGCTGATTATGTAATTGCATCTTCTTTAGAAATGGATCAACATACCTTGTTTGCAAAAGATTTTGATGAACTTGCTGATTCACCGTTCATTTGTTCAAATACATTACAACATAACTCGTATAACGTAGGTGAAGTTTTATTTCATGTTTGGTTTCAAGGGGAAATAAATGTAGATTGGGAAAAATTATTACCCGATTTCACTGCTTTTTCAGAAAAACAAATAGAAAAATTTGGAAGTTTTCCGGTAGAAGAATATCATTTTTTGATACAAATTGTACCGTTTAGAGCATATCATGGTGTCGAACATAGCCGCTCTACCGTTTTATTATTAGGTCCAAGTTATGCTGTTTTTAAAGATGCTTATAAGGATTTATTGGGTGTAAGTTCCCATGAATTATACCATACATGGAATGTGAAAGCAATTCGACCAATTGAATTATTCCCTTATGATTTCACGAAAGAGAATTATTCTGAATTAGGATTTCTTTGTGAAGGTGTAACAACCTATATGGGAGATCTTTTTTTATATAAGAGTGGTGTTTTTGATCTAAAAGAATATTTCAATGAAATGAATGCGCAACTGCAAAAACATTTTGATAATCCAGCTAGATTTAATTACTCAGTAGCACAATCTTCTTTTGATACATGGTTGGATGGGTATGTTCCTGGAGCACCAAACCGTAAAGTTTCAATTTATACTGAAGGTTGTTTGTTGTCTTTTGTTTTTGATGTGTTTATTATTAAAAATTCGGATGGAAAATATTCCTTGGATGATGTAATGAAACATCTATACGAAGATTTTTACCGGAAAAATAAAGGGGTTTCAGAACAAGATTATAGGAATGCAATAGCATCGTTTGCAGGAACAAATGTTACATCTCTCTTTGAAAATTATGTACATAATGTAACTGATTATACACAATTACTTCAAACTTCATTCGATATAATTGGTTTGAAGATGGCCTCAAAACCGAATGATAAAATAAGTCAATCTAATTTGGGTATAAAAACCTTACCACAAGCGAATTATTTTGTCATAAAATCCATTTATCCAAATTCTCCTGCGGATATCACTGGATTAATGCTAGAAGATGAAATAATAGCTGTACAAGCAATGGATGTTAATGGTAATCTAGACGCTTGGTTGGGTTACTTTAACCAAGATGAAATAGCGGTTATGGTTAAAAGGAAGGGTGTTTTCTTAACCAAGAAAATTACCTTGGATAGTAAAGGGTATTACCCAGAATATTTTTTACAAGAAAGTAAAGAAAAGTCGGAAGCACAGAAAAAATATTTCGAAAGATGGTCAAAGTAACTTCGGTTTGCTTTATTTTTACCTAAATCTATTAGAATCATGAACAAAGTAATACGTTTAGCAATCTTTTCAATCCTATTGATTTCTTGCCAACCAAAGCCAGTTGTTGTAAAGAAAGATACAGGACCGTCCTATACTACTGCTAAAGATAAAGGAGGTAGTTCTTATAGTACACTTCGTATTGGTAGCCAAACATGGATGGTGGAAAATTTAAAAACAGTTCGATATTCAGATGTAGTTAAAATTAAAGATTTAATACTCACAGATTCTATTCGTACGTTGTTGCCAAACGATAGTTCAATCTTGTATCGTGCAGATTCACCAAAGGATACGCTTGCGTATTATTGGAAATACCAAGGAGGTACTTCAACGATTGATTTCGGAAAGCTATATACTTGGTATACAGTCACTAATAGAAATGTTTGCCCGCAAGGTTTTCGTGTACCTACGGAAAATGATTGGGATAAATTAATAAATTTTTTAGGAGGATCAGAAATTGCAGGGGGTAAAATGAAGAGCACAGATTCTTCTATGTGGGAACTTCCAAATGTTGGTGCAACTAATTCATCTTATTTTAATGCTGTTGGAGGAGGATATAAAACGGAGTTTGGAACTTTTATTAATCAATTAAAATTTGGATTTTATTGGTCATCTACAGAAGATGCAAAATTTCCGGATTGTGGGATTGCTTATGTGTTTTACGCAGGTTCTATTAAATCTTTTAAGGTATCTAAATCTAAAAAATCGGCGATGTCGGTTCGATGTGTTTCCAATAAATAATACGATAGAAAAACCGCCTATTTTTAATTTATTAGATTTACGTGTCCAACTAATTGTTTCTTTAGTTTATTTCCTGTGGATTCTTTGTATTCAATTTTCCAAATATAAGTGTCTGGTATACAAATTTTGTTCCCGTAGGTGCCATCCCATCCAATATCTTTGTTGTGTGACTCAAACAATAAATTCCCCCATCGGTTAAATATATATAAACTGTAATAATCAGAAGAAATTCCACCCGCTATAATTGGTACAAAACTATTATTAATTTCATCCGTATTTGGAGTGAATGAATTTGGGATATAAATTATTGGCTTTTCAATAACTGTTATCGCAATGGTTGTATCATCTGAACAAAGGTTATTAAAAGCTGTTAATTTCACAAAATATACATTTGCAATGCCAGGAAACTCATGGATTGGATTTTTATCGGCGGAAAATTTACTTCCATCATCAAAATTCCATTTGTAACTAATTGAATTTAAGGAGTTGTTAGTGAATATGGCTTGCGTGTTTAGTAAGGTTAAGTCTGTTGGGGTGTAATTAAAAGAAGCTGTAGGTAATGTTGGTGGCGCTTGAACGTTAATCGTGTTTGAGGAAAAACATTGCGTTGTATCTTTTACGAAATAGGTGTAATTACCAGCGGATTTAGAGGCGAAAATTGGTGATTTTTGAAAAGTAATATTATCCAAACTATAACTATAATTTGTTCCAGAAGGATTAACTACCGTGATCGTTCCAGTTTTTGTGTCACAATCTGGTTGTTTAACGATTGCAAATGGTTGATTTGGTGGAGCAGGTGCATTTTTAATAGTAATTGAGTTTGTGCGACTACATCCGGATAAATTTTTAGTAGTTAATGAATATGTCCCGGGATTTAAATTGTTAAAGGTTGTTGTAGATTGGAATGAAGTTCCGTTAATCGAGTATAAATAATAACTACCGATTGGACTAGTAACATTTATAAATCCAGTAGTTGAGATACATGTAGCGTTTTTCACAAGGTAGTTTACATTCGTTGGGGTAGATAAAATCGTATCAATCTTAAAATTACTAGAGTCTTTACAACCGCCTAAATCTTTAACGAGTACTTTGTAGCTCTTATTTGCTGTTAATGAATTAAATATAGGGGTAACTTGATAATTGACCCCGTCTGTACTATATGTATAATTGCCAAGTGGAGAAGTAATTGTAATAGTTCCAGAATTTATTTCACATGTTGGTTGCGTTAAATTTGCACTAGGTTTTGCAGGTCCAGCTGGATTAGTTAAGGTTTGCGTCTCATCGTTAGAAGTACATCCTGCTTCAGTTACATTTATTTTAGTATAAACACCTTTTCCAAGACTAGTGATATCGTATGATGTTCCTGTTGTAGTAAACGAAGATGTCGTGGGAGTAGCCCCATCTTTAACAAAACTCAAAGCATACGTGCTACCATTTGTCAATCCTGAAATAGTTATTTTTCCATTTATACCACCACAGATGCTTGGGTCACTTTTTGTAGAACTGATAGAAATAGCGTTTGGATCAACCAAGGATTGAGTTTCATCATTTGAAGTACATCCTGCTTCAGTTACATTTATTTTAGTATAAACACCTTTTCCAAGACTAGTGATATCGTATGCTGTTCCTGTTGTTGTAAACGAAGATGTTGTAGGAGTAGAACCGTCTTTAACAAAACTCAAAGCATACGTGCTACCATTTGTTAATCCTGAAATAGTTATTTTTCCATCTATCCCACCACATATGCTGGGGTCCGTTTTAGTGGAAGTGATAAAAATAGCATTTGGTTCAACCAAGGATTGTGCTTCATCATTTGAAGTACATCCAGCTTCAGTAAGATTGATTTTTGTATATGCACCTTTTGCTAGTCCAGAAATATCATAGGTGGTTCCTGAAGCGGTAAACGAAGAAGTAATCGGTGTTGCAGCTCCATCTTTGACATAATTTAAGGTATATGTTTTACCATTCGTCAATCCTGAAAGAGTTATTTTCCCATCGGTACCACTACAAGATGTAGGATTTGATTTAGAAGAAGAAATGGTAATTCCTCCAGGATCTGCCAACGTTTGTGTTTCATTGTTGGAAGTACAA
>JBIIKZ010000084.1:0-8927 GCA_044232905.1 Crocinitomicaceae bacterium | reverse complement strand
AAACATGAGAAAATAGAAATTCAAGTTAAAGTTTTGACAAGTACAACAAATGCTTGTTATACAGAAGCAATCGTTTCCGCAATTACCTCAGATTGTATGATGCCAGAAATTATCCTTCATCCATTGTCACAGAAATCGTGTGAAGGTTCGGAAGTAACGTTGATTACCGATGTAAATTTTAACGGTGCCGTTGGTTTATTTAGATGGCAAAAAAGTGAAAATGGGGGACTGGAATGGAGAGACATCCAATTATCGGGTCAGGACGCAATTGATTACTCCGGAAGTGATTCTAAAGAATTAAAAATAATTAAAACCTCTAAAGGACTTGTTTTTAGGGTGATTGCATTAGATAATGCGACGCAATTGTGTGCAGACACATCCAATTATGCAGGTGTTGAAGTGTTTGAGGTCCCAAGTGGTAGATTTACACTGTTGTCGAATAAGCCAGAAGTGTGTCAAGGGGAAGAATCGATTAAAATGATGTTTTCTGCAAATAAGGGATTGGCCCCGTATACATTTGAATATGTTATCAATGGTACTACTGTTAAAAAAGCGAAAAGTGAAATAAGTGACCATATATTGATCCCTACAGACCAGCCTATTCAGCTCACATCATATAAATTCACAAAAGTGACTGATGCCAATGGTTGTTATATGAATACGGGGGAAGAAATTGTAATTGCGGTCAACCCAATTCCACAAATCAATTTTAATTTAGGAAATAATTCAGGGTGTTCGCCATTATCTATCTCATTTAGAGATCCAGATATGAAACCAGGAAGGGTGGTGACATGGGATTTCGGAAACGGAAAACCTGCAGTATTAACCACAAACGAAATTGTAGACAATACTTTTTCAAGTGAGGATGAGAAGGAAAAAACATACACCGTAACAATGAAAGCAGTGGAGAAAGGTTGTTCAATTTCCAAGCAACAAAAAGTTTACCTTCAACATAATCCAATAGCTAATTTTGAATTGGATGAATATACCTTGAATCAATACGAGCCAAGAATTACATCGATCAATCAATCAATTGGAGCAACGAAATATAGATGGTCTTTTGGTGATGGTACTTTGCCTGTAATGTCTGAAAATATTGAACATATCTATGAAGTCAAACCAGGAGAGTACAATGTGCAATTAATCGCAATCGCAAATGGTGAAAATTGTTCGGATACAATGATTCGAAGAGTAAGTATTCCTGATGAGACGATCTATTACGTACCAAATACGTTTACTCCAAATAACGATAAAACAAACAATGTATTTACACCTATTTTTTCAAGTGGGTACGATCCACAACATTATTCATTTCAAGTTTTTGATAGATGGGGAGAAATGATTTTTGAAAGTAGAAATCCATCGATAGGTTGGGATGGTACTTACGCAGGTGATGAGGTTGCAAATGATGTATATATTTGGAAAATTGAGTTTAAAGAAAAGTTAACAGACAAAAAACATCAAAAATATGGAAATGTAAATTTGGTGAAATAATTAAAAGTTCATTTTTTAATTATTTGTTTTTAAGATGTTTGTGAAGTAATTTAACATTAAATTAAAATATTCCCCACTCGACACTTGCAAATATTAAAATAATGCTTAATTTTGTCTCGGAGAGTTGGCAGAGTGGTCGATTGCGGCAGTCTTGAAAACTGTTGATCTGCGAGGATCCGGGGGTTCGAATCCCTCACTCTCCGCTGATAGACCATCAAAAAACATCAAAACCCAGTAAAATCACCGATTTTACTGGGTTTTTTGCTTTTATAGCATTTCAAATAATACTATAATTTCTCAAAACTCTGGTGCCTAATTCGGTGAGTCTTTTATGAAAATAAAAACACTCACCGAATAGCTTCTAAAAGCCACTTTATCAAGTAGTTCAAATATTGAACATCTTGTTTGCTACATTTTGTAAGTCTAATTTTACTAACTCAAAAATTGTTTAATTATGCAAACAAATTTTAGCTTACTGTTTTATTTAAAGAAACAGTCAAAAAATTCGACAAGTGGACAAATCTATGTCCGAATAACTGTTGAAGGAGTCAGAAGTGAATTTTCAACAACAAAGAAATGCGATGAAACCCAATGGAATTCCAAGGCAGGGAAAATGATTGGAACAAAAGAAGAAGCCAAAACAGTCAATTTGTATTTAGATACAATTAAAGCTCGAATATTTGAAATTCATCGACAGATGATTTTGAACGGAGAAAAAATAACAGCAGAAGCAATTCGAAACAAGTTTCAAGGAAAAACAGATCGACAAAGAATGTTAATGGAAATCTTTCAAGATCACAACGACAGAATGGAAGCTTTATTACACGATGAGTTTTCACCAGGTACATTAGAGCGCTATAAAACTTCTTACAAGCACACCTTTGATTTTTTACAATGGAAATTCAATATCTCGGATATTGAGATTACAAAAATCGATTATGCATTCATAACCGATTACGAATATTATTTGAGAACAGTTCGAAAGTGCAACAACAACACCGCAGTGAAGTATATTAAAAACTTCAATAAAATCATTCGGATCTGTTTAAAAAATGATTGGTTAAAGAAAAACCCTTTTGTGGAGTACAAGCCAAAAATCAAAGAAGTGATTCGAGTATTTTTAACAGAAGATGAAATTCAGGCAATCATGAACAAAGAGTTTAGAAGCGACCGACTCAATCAAGTAAAAGACGTTTTTCTATTTAGTTGTTTCACTGGATTGGCATACATCGATGTTAAAAATCTCAGAAAGACGGATATTTCAACGATCATTAATGGAGAAAAATGGATAATGACCCAACGACAAAAAACAGACACACCATGCAATATTCCTTTATTGCCTCCAGCGGAGGCGCTCATTAATAAATACATCGATCATCCATCGTGTATTGCCAATGATACCCTTTTACCAATTGTTAGTAATCAAAAAACAAATGACTACTTAAAAGAAATTGCTGCAATGTGTGACATCAATAAAGAATTGACGTTTCACATAGCACGACATACATTTGCAACTACTGTAACATTGACCAATGGAGTTTCTATTGAAAGTGTAAGTAAGATGTTAGGTCACAAAAATTTAAAAACAACCCAACATTATGCGAAGATTTTGGATAAAAAAGTTGGAGACGACATGAATTTACTTCGTGGAAAATATATTTCCAAAACTGAATTCAAAGATTCATCGGTAAGTTAACACATAAAATTTCTTAAGTTTTAAAATGGGAGTTCAATTTTGAACTCCCATTTTTTTTGAATTGGTGGAGTCAAATACGCAACTAGATTTTTTTCGTAAAACAACAGGAAATTAATAATTTGAAGTTTTATGATTGAAAAATTGAAAGAAGTTGAGCAAGAATTTATTGCAAAAATTCATGAAAATGAACAGTTACAAAAATTGAATTCATACAAGAAGGCCTTTGAGATTAGTAAAGAATACCTTGATAAACTCAAATCCCAAGTTTCAATCAATACTTTTTTGAGTGATCAAGATGAAATAAGTTACTTCAAAGAAATCAAACCAAATGTAAATAGTCTAGTAATCTATTATAAATGTATTATTGATATTGAATCGCAGTTACCATTGGGATCCATCGAAATTAAGAAATCATTTTTAGAAGGTCGATTTAGAAAGTTGCTTCATTTTCATGATGAATATTCAGAGCTAATAAGTTATTTTAGATCACAAAACACCAATCTTGACAAGCAGTATTTTCTGAGAAAAAAAGCTCAAAAGAACCACAATTTCGACTTGTTATTTCCCGAAATTGATAAAGTTCAAAGCACTGGTTACGATATTATCATTGCCACTTTTATCGCATACGAAAAAATAGAGTACTTCCTTCAAAATAGAATACGCCAACTAGAGCTTTCTCCACTGGAATCTAAGCAAGAATTCCAGTTTCGTTGGACGGATTCAAAGATAGATTTAGTAGAATTAATTTACGCTTTATTGGAAAAAGGGTCTGTCAATAATGGAAATGTAGAAATCAAAACATTGATTGCTTTCTTCTCCCAAAATTTTAACATCAGTTTGGATGAATTTTATAGAATTTATTACGACATCAAAAGCAGAAAAAACAATAAAACCAAATTCATTGACGGTCTCAGCGATGCACTGCATTTAAAAATGGAAAGAGAAAACGATTACAATCAATAACCATCTTGGGTAAATAGTGGGTCTTTTTATTTTTTAATAAGCTTAAAATCAATGATTAATATTTTGGTGGGTAGTGATACCAAATATTAGAGGTGCTGATTTATTTCTTAAATTGGAAATTAAGCAGGTAGTAGAAAAAGAAATACCGATAGAAATTTATTGAATTGTCTTCAAATCGAATGATTTAGTCTGTTTTCCTAAAAAAAGTTTTCCCAAGTTGGGTGCATCTTGTGAATTAAATTTCTCTTGTATTCAGAATTTTGACCCATAATTTAAAACCGTTATTTATGAGTTTAGAACTAATTACAAAAAATGATCTGGAAGAATTCAGAACAAAATTACTTGCTGATTTGAAGCAGTTTTTAAATCCAAAAAAGGAATTAGAAAATAAGAAGTGGCTGAAAGGCTATGAAGTTCGTGCAATTTTAAATATTTCACCAGGCACGTTGCAAAACTTTCGTGTGAAAGGGATTCTTTCATTTACGAGAATGGGTGGAATTATTTTTTACAATGCGAATGATATTAATAAGTTACTAGAAAGTAACCATTCTAATTTCAAAAGAAAATAATTCCATCAATGAACTACATTAAACACCTCACTGGATTTTTTGATAAAGTCATTCAGGACGATCGATTGAACCCAACACATATCAGTTTATATGTCGCATTATTTCAATTTTGGAACGTACAACGGTTCAAAAACCCGATTAGTATTAGTCGAGACGAAGTAATGCGTGTGAGCAAAATTTGCTCCAAAGCAACATACCATAAATGCATGAAGGATTTACATCAATTCGATTATGTGCTTTACGATCCTTCATACAATCCGTTTAGAGGAAGTTTAGTTACAATTATTGATATGGAATTAAAAAGCGAACAAATTCGAAAGACCAAACGTCAGCAGGTCAATAAACAAACAAGTAGTAAACAGGAATTGAACAAGCGAGCAACAAGTAGTGAACAAGCTCTGGTACCTTCTATAAACAATATAAACGCTATAAACAATACAAACAAGGAGAATAAAAATAAATCTATAGTTAAAAATAAGATTTTCGAAGCTCCCACTTTTATCGAAGTAGAGACATATTTTGTGGAATCGAAAGTGACAATAATTGAAGCACAAAAATTCTTCAATTATTACGAGTCCAATGGTTGGAAAATTGGCGGTCGTTCACCAATGAAAAATTGGAAAGCAGCAGCCAATAATTGGATGCTCAATGCTGAAAAATTCAATCCAAAGGTGCAAACTTCCAACTTGCACCTCAACCAAGAAAAAGATTACGACATCCCTCTCTAATGCTTTGTCCTCCTGAGCGAAGTAGAAATAAAAACCTAATCTCTATGAAACCAATCTACACCATTGAAAACAACATCCGTATTTACGATTTCAGAGCTTGTTTGGAATACCTCCAAACCAAGGGGAAAGAAAAATATGGAGTTGAATTTACCTTGAGGAAAGAAGATTTTATATTGATACGAAAAATGTTGTGTTATGCCATTCGAGACGAAGAGGCATGTCAGAAATACGAGATCGATTTCCATAAGGGAATTTTATTACTCGGTCCTGTTGGTAGTGGTAAAACATCACTAATGACCCTTATTCGAAATTTTTTTCCTGTTTCGTTTCGTCCAATATTAAAATCAACCCGAGAAATATCTTACGAATTCATTACAGAAGGGTATATGGTCATAGATAAATATGGTAAATCCGATAAAGTGTTTTGTTTCGATGATTTAGGCGTCGAAAACAGTTTAAAACATTATGGAAACGAGTGTAATACAATGGGGGAGATCCTCCTAAGTCGCTATGACCAATTCATACAATTCGGAACGATAACACACGTAACTACCAACCTTAATTCAGTTGAACTCGAAAAAATGTATGGAGTGCGTGTGCGTTCTCGATTGCGTGAAATGTTTAACCTCATCACCTTCCCCAAAGAAACCCAAGACAAACGCAAATGATATGAAAAGAGCAAAAGCCCCACCAAAACCAATCCTGTCCCTAAGGAAATATAGTCAATCGCCTGTCACACTGAGCCTGTCGAAGTGTCGAAGCGTGGGTTAATGCCAAAAAGTAAAAACTAACAATTAAAACCAAACCAACATGAACCAATTCTTAAATCAAATCATCGACCACCCCTTATCAGACGACCAGTATTTCAAAGACAGATACACCAAACGTCAAATAGTTCTTCACCACACCGTTTCCAACGGAAACGCTAAAAACGTCATCAATTGGTGGCAAAAACAAACAGAACGTATCGGTACAGCTTTTGTGATTGACCGAGTAGGAGTAATTCATAAAGCATTTAGCAGTGCCTATTGGGCACACCATTTAGGTACGAAAGAAATCAATAACAGGATATTAAACAAACAATCTATTGGTGTAGAATTGTGTTGTTGGGGTTCTTTGAAATACAAAAATGAGAAATACTTTAGTTCTACCAATTCGGAAGTTCCCATTGAAGAAGTAACAATCTTCGACTACCCATTTCGAGGAACTCAATACTACCAAAAATACACCGACAAACAACTCGAAAGTTTGAAAGAGTTGTTACAATATTTGTGCGAAACCTACAAAATACCTAAAGACTACAAACAAGACATGTGGGAGTATTCCAAAGCAGCAGTTAAAGGCGACAAAGGTATTTTTACACACGTTTCTTATCGGAAAGATAAAAGCGATTGCCATCCACAGAAGGAATTGGTGGAGGTGTTGAAAAGCCTTTAAATTAAAAATCCGTAGTAGTTGCTACGGATTTTTTGTTTGTTTAAGGTTTTGTTTATTTATAGTTTAAAGCATTTAAACAGCACTTCCCATTAAAAAATTAATTCCTCTTTGTGTGATTTGATATTGTTGATTTGGGTCATTTGCTTGTTCTAAAGTATAATCAATGAATCCGTTCCTTTTCAAAGGTTTGATATAATCATCTCTATATCTTTCTTTACTTTTGTAACCGAGTAATAGTACTAATTCTTCCAGAGAAATCGGCAGGATAGTTAAAAGTAGTGTACTCAATAAAACACGACCTCGCTTTTTAAGTAACTCCTCACTTTTTTCGTCCCAAGTCCCCACTTTTTTCAAATCTTCTAAGATTATATTGTTGTTTGTTAGGAATCTAAAATCATCGAACTTCCCACTTTTTTCTTCCCAACTCCTCACTAAATGAAATGCTATTTCATCCGAATCGGACAATCCTTTCATACTCAAGTCAAGTGGATAAGACATTAATTGCTTTAACCTCTCTTCTCCGAGTTCCTCATCTTTCAATTGAGCAAGTGAACGATAAATGCGATACACATCTCCAACTTGGTAGCTAATCATTGGAATAACACTCAAAAAAGGTTCATCTTCAACAAACAAAGGATGTGCACCGCCTGTATAAGCAATAACAAATTTGTTCATATTTTTAACACCCGAACCAATTTCATCAGCCCATGTCAGAATATTGAAAAATGCCCGAATATTAGGATTCTTCGGTTCTGCGTCAAATTTATCTAAATCAAGTGGTCCTCTAAATCGCATTCGATTAGGGTTTGTTGTCTCTACACGATCATGATAAATTATTACCTCAGTTGGTGTTGCGCTATTGTATTCTCTGTGAATAATAATGTTACCTACTAATTCTCGAAAAATAAGTTCTCGTAAATCTATTCTTTCTCCATTTTTACCTTGATGGAATTTTTCAGGCCACTTATCTTTGATAAAAGCCAATGCTTTCAGGTATGAATCTATTAAATTGGTTTTCAATAATAGTCGATCATCCCATCGATCAACATTCTCTCGCCTTACTAAAATATCAATTCGGTAAGCAGGCAAGATATTTCCTATTACATCATCTGTTCCAAAGACCAACGCAGCTGCCAAAGTCAAACCTTCTTCACCTGTATTAAAATCTCTCCTTAAAAATCGAGCATCGCGTAAAATACGTTCATTGGTAGCTTCTAACCAAGGATGATTAGTATTGATTAAAGAAAGTCTTGAACGTATTTTGTCAAATAACCTTTGATCTAAATCTTCTATTCTTAAATGAGGTAAAATTTGATTTTCGGTAAATACATTACGTTTACGTGCGTACATTTCAGCAATTCGAGCTTCATCGGTAATTCTAAAATCACTATCATTCTCTCGGTCATATACAACTGTACCATGTTTGTGTACAAATGAACTTATCGGAACGCGGATATAAAGCAAATTTCCATTAGGGTGTTGTATCTCGTTTACAGCTAAAGGAAAAGATGGATTAAGAACATCAGGATTATTTAATGCGGTAACAATATCTTGCTTCAGATTCATTAAATTTTGTTGTCCTAATCCTAAAACATTCCCTGCATCTGTTATTCCCAACAAGATAACACCTCCTTCACGATTTAAGAATGACACCACGGTATCATAAAACGAATCAGGAACTCCTTGTTGAGCTTCCTTAAATTCAATTCGAATTCCTTCACCTTGATTTATTATTTTATTTAATTCTTGTTGGGTCATTAGTGTTATTATAATATTTAAAACTAATAAAGATTTGATTTAAAATTGAGTAATTTATTTCATAAATTTTTATTTGCGCGGAAATAAAGGGATTTTTACCCACGTTTCCTATCGGAAAGATAAAAGCGATTGCCATCCACAGAAGGAATTGGTGGAGGTATTGAAATGTATTTAATTGAAAAAATCCGTAGAATCAGCTACCGATTTTTTTATTCACAATTAACATGATTTCAATTTTTTGAAATTAGAAAAACAAAATAGTTTTTTTTAAAAAAAAACAAC
>JBIIKZ010000083.1:0-8972 GCA_044232905.1 Crocinitomicaceae bacterium | reverse complement strand
TTAAAATATCACTTTCTAACATCGGAACATAAAGTGGTATTAAAATACTTCGATCAGAAATTTTTTCAGATTTAGGTAATGAATAATTTAAATGTTTGTACGCAGTCTCTCTATGTGTTGTCATTATTCCTCTCCTAGTAGAAATACCTTTATCAAGTAATTCTTTCATTAAAGTATTTCGATCTATTTTACAACCATCTTTTAGATAAATTGAAAAAGATTGAAAATTTGATTCCGAAAATTTTGAATCTGATGGCAGGATTATTTCTTGAATGTCTTGTAATCCTTCAATATACTTTTTAGCGATTTTTCTTCTTTCTTCTACAATCCAATCTAATTTCTCTAATTGCTTAATACCAACAGCAGCCTGAATGTCAGTCAATCTGTAATTAAAACCAACCTCAAGATGATCTTCAAAAATTAAATCCTTTGCATTGTGTCTAATTTGATCACTAACACTCATACCATGTTGCCTTAGTAATCTTAATCTATTTGCATAGGCTTCATTATTAGTTGTTATCATCCCTCCATCACCAGTTGTAATAACCTTACGAGGATGAAATGAAAAGCATACTAATTCAGAATGTGAACCAACTTTTTTTGACTTATAAGTAGATCCAACCGCACATGCTGCATCTTCAATTAGTTTCAAATTATACTCGTTACACAATTCTTTGAAAGCATCAATATCACATGGATTACCAATTTGATGAACTATCAAAATAGCTTTAGTCTTCGATGTGATTTTAGATATAACATCATTAATATTCAAATTACAATCCTCACCAACTTCAGCAAAAATAGGTGTTGCGCCAACATACTGAATACAGTTTGCAGTTGCAATATAACTCATTGACGGACAAATTACTTCGTCACCTGCTTTGATACCAGCAACAATCATTGACAAGTGTAATGCAGTTGTGCAATTAGATACTGCTATTGCATATTTTGCTCCTGTATATGTTGCGAATTTTTTTTCAAATTCTGCTACTTTTGGCCCTTGAGTAATCCAATTTGTTAATATTGTATCATAAGAAGCTTTTGCTTCTTCTTCGGTTAAATATGGTTTAGCTATCGGAATCATTACCTTTGTTTTTCAAAATACCATTCACTCAATTCTTTCATTCCTTCTTCTAAAGAGATTGTTGGTGTAAAATTCAATAGGATTTTTGCTTTATCAATATTTGCTAATCTTCTAGAAACTGGATTAACACTATTTTCTTCTCTGTGTTCAGGAACTAAATTTGAATTATTTACTTTTAAAAGGACTTCTAACAACTCTTTTAAACTAGTTTCTTCACAGTTTCCAATATTAAATACTTCATCGGTTGCATCAGAAAGTAATGCAGCAACATTTGCTTTAGCAATATCTTTCACATATACAAAATCCATTGTTGTAGATCCATCACCATAAATCAAAGGATTTCTGTTATCACGAATACAATCTAACCATTTTATCATAACTTCTGTATACTTTCCATCTGTATCCATTCTAGGACCATAAGCATTAAAATATCTTAAAGCAACATAATCTAATCCGTACATAAATTTATAACTCCTCAACAATTGTTCACCAAAAAGCTTAGCAGCTCCATAAAATGTTTGATTATCATAGGGATTATCAGTTTCAGGTGTAGGGAAATGTTGAGCTAAACCGTATACAGATGCACTAGAACTATACACAATTTTTTTTACATTATATTTTTTACTCAAATGAACCAAATCAAATGTACTCTTTAGCATAACATCAAAACCTTCCTCTGGATTTGCAGCACATGAATTTATTCTTAAGGCTGCCATATGAAATACATAATCAGTATTAAGCAAACATGTTTCTAACAGAGACTTATCTCTAATATCTCCATTTTCGAATTGTATTAATGGATTATTTTGGAAATGAATCATATTTTCATAACTCCCTCTTATCAAATTATCTATGATAATTATTTTTTTTGGATGATAATCCAATAAGTATTCAACAACATATGATCCGATGAAACCTGCTCCACCAGTTACTAATATCGTAGAGTCTGTAATTTTATTTTTCACAATTAACTGAAATTAAATTTATTTTCCGCAATTAAAATATTTATCAAATGTTGAAGATGGAATCAAATTTGTCCTTGAAAGGATCCAAATGAATGGTCTGAGTTTTTTGATAAGACTATAATTATTTGGATAATCCCTAAAAGTTTTAGGTTGAATTTGTAAAAGTTTATTAAATTGATCTTCACTCAACCCTAATCTTTTAAAACATAAATTAATAACTTTTGGATCCTCTATAGAATACTCAGCAGTAGATTTTATTATAGCATCTTCTCTTGTCATCTGTCCAGACCGAACTAATGCAGAATAATTATATATTCTTCTATTTATTCCAAATTTAGTACGATGAACATACGTCATCAATGATTGATACAAATCATCAAAATAATGAGCTCCAGGATTTTGCCACTCAAGATTTTGTATAAGAAAAGCATCAACGTCCTTGCGTACATAATCTGTTAAATAAAGTAAGGGTAAGGTTTTTATTCTACGCACAAACGAATAATAAAACATTTCGTTTAAACCTAAATTAAAACCAGGATCTGTAGGACTCCATTTTCTTAATGAATATTCACCATATTTCTTATGTACCGATTTTAAATATTTACCATCCAAATAATTCCAGGATAATGGAGCAATACCTTCAGTACGGAATGACTGTCCAATAACTATATACTTGATATTTTCCTTCGCTGCAACACCGTAAAGTGCAGTTGCAATACCAATATCTGTACCTTCTTCTAGATCAGGGGTAGATGCTTTTAAGAATGCTAATTTTAAATCTTTTGACTCTCTCCAATCAGAAGTAATAGTCCTTAATTCTACACCTAATATTCTACAACCTTTCACCATATTTTCTCCAGCAATTGGATTTCCAAAACCATCATTAAAATGAACTGCTATTGGATTTAACCCCCATACTTTTTTTGCAAGGTAAAGTGTGTACATACTATCTCTACCACCACTTATTCCTAAAACACAATCATATTTTTTACCTCTACCTGAATTTTTGATTTGAGAAATATATTTATCTATTATTTTTTTTCCTTCTTCACCGAGTGGATATTGTTTTTCCATTTTAGTATGAAGTTTACAAAAATTACATTCTCCTTGAGAATCAAAAGTTACTCCAGGAACACTTGTATTGATAATACATTTAATACATTGTTTATAATTTGACATATTTTAAATTAAGTTATTTGGTTCGATACCTCTGCTTTTTAATTCTTCACCAATTGCGGTTCCAAAGACTGTTCTTGTTGGTATTTCAAATTCAACAATTTTAACATCACTCGCGAACTCATTAAATTCACCTTGACACATAACGCCATTAGAATCAACAGCTAGTGAACATCCTATCATTTTTTTGCCTTCAAAGGGACCTCCAACTATATATCCAACGCTTGTAGAGCCTAAAATAACTAAATTATAGTACGAAGCAAGTATATGATATGGTTTAATCCATTTTTCTTTATAAGGATCCATCCCTTCAGAAATTGAAAAATCCACTGTCCAAGAAGATGGAGATAAAATCAATTGTGCCCCCATTCTAGCAAGTGTATGACCTATTGATAATCCATCCATGTAATTATCAGCACAAATATTTACACCTATTTTACCCCATTTGGTATCAACCACTTGTAATGATTGTCCAAAAGAATAATAGTTAGGATACTCAACATTGTTTAAAAGATTAATTTTTCTGTATTTAAGAATAATTTCTCCTTGATCATTTATAAAAACTGCTGTATTAAACAATTTTTCACCCTCTCGTTCAGTTAAACCTCCACAAATATAAACTTTATGTTTAAGAGCGAGTTCACAAAGAAAATTACTTCTATTTCCAGGTATTGTTTCTGACTCTTCAAAAATACTAGGATGTGTCCAACCCAAATCCATAGTTTCGGGCAACAAAATAATATCTACATTATTTTGTACTGCTTGCTCAATATACTTCTCTGCCCTTGCCATGTTTCGATCAGCCTCACCCCCTTCTACTAGTAATTGAACCATTCCAACTTTTAACCTACTCATTATTGTTAAATAATTATTTTTTATAGAAAAAGAATAAACTCAATAAAATCAATAAAGAACCTATTATTTTATTCAATGTCATAGGTTCATGTAAAAAATTTACTCCGAAAATTAATACGAAAACTAAATGAAATCCAACTAAAACTGGATAAGCAACAGAAAGTTCTATTTTATTTAGAGCTATAAACCACATAGCAGGGGCTAAAACAAACGCTAATAAACCTGTTAAAAGATAAAAATCTTTAAAAAAAAGATACAAGTAATTTATAATAGAATTTATACTTTTAAAATTAAGTACACCCAATTTATTAAATTGCGATTTTACCACAAAAGCTGCGTAAGAATCTAACAAGGCAGACAAAAAAACAAATCCCCAATTTGAAACAAAATACTTAATACTATTCATATAATATTTTCACTTTCTTCAATAAAATACAATGGTCTTTTTCTACTTTCATCAAAAGTCCTAAGTAGATATTCACCTAATACACCCATCATAATCATTTGTATTCCACCTATTATTAGAATTAGAATTACATTTTCAGCCCAACCTGGTGTTGTTGCACCTTTTAAAGATAAAAATAATATAAAAACTGCGTATAAGAATCCTATTAATGCAAAAAACAAACCCAATATAGATATTAACTTTAAAGGAATTCCAGAAAAAGCAATTATCCAATCCAAAGTCAACTTAACCTTACTTTTAAATTTCCACTTAGATTTACCATGAATGCGATTTTTACGTACATACTTTACTTCATCTTGTTTAAAACCAATCCAAGCAATTAAGCCAAATAAAGACGTATTACTTTCATTACAGGAATTAATTGAATCAACAACCTTTCTGTGTAACATATAAAAATCCGCGTTTGCTAAGTCTATATTTTTTTCATTGGCAACAAATAACTTCAACAATGAGTAAAAAAACAAAGCGAAAATTTTGCTAAAGAAAGGTTCATCTCTTGATTCTCTAACCCCCCAAACAACATGTGATCCTTTTTGGATTTTCTCAATCATCAATTCAATAACACCAACATCATCTTGCCCATCTGCAGAAATACAAAGCACAACATCGCCTTTAGAAAAATTTAAACCTGCTCTTATAGCTCGATGACTTCCTGATCGTCGACTTAAACGTAAATACTTAACTTTATTATCATTTAATTGCTTGATCGTATCAAAAGTAAAATCATCCGAATGATCATCACAAATAATTATTTCGTAATCAGTAATTAATTTAGAATCTAATATTTTATCTTTAATATTCTGAATAATCAAAGGTATATTTTCTTCTTCATTGTAAGCTGGTATAACTATTGAGATAAGCATTTCTAAATATTTTTTGCAGGATTGCCAACAATTTTACTTTGAGCAGAAACCGACTTAATTACATTTGATCCAATTCCAATTAAGCAATTATCTTCAATCGAAATATTATTAATTATGCTAGAACAACTACCAATATAACATTTTTCACCAATAATTGTATTTCCAGCTACTGTGACATTTGATCCTATCAAAGTATATTTCCCGATTTCTGTATCATGATGAATGACTGAATTTGGTAAAATACAAACATGATCACCAATAATTGCATTAGAAGTAATAACTACACCTGCCATTATTAGAACATTTTGTCCAATTTTTGCCAAAGGGGATATTTTTGCCGTGGGGTGAATTAGTTGAATCAATTCTACATTAAATTGATTAAAACTATTAATATATTCATCTCTTTTCAAAAAAGAATCTGGACTTCCTGGAACAAGTAGTAATTTACATCCTGGAAACTGGTGTAATATATCTCTACTAAACACTTCAAAACCAAATTCATTTACACCATGTTTTTGAGGTAAATCATCAATAAAACCCACTAAATCAAACTTATCATATATACAATCAAGGGCTTCAACTCCGTTACCATTAAATGGAAAAATAAATAGCTTTTCCATTAAACAAAATCATTTACAATTTTAATAACATAATTAACCTCTTCATCAGTCAATTCTGGATACATTGGCAAACTAACACAATTTCTAGCTAAATATTCTGAATTGGGAAAATCTCCAACTTTATAACCTAAGTTTTTATATGCTTTTTGTAAATGACAAGGTATTGGATAATGGTATGCCGCTTGTATACTGTTTATTGATAAATATTCTACGAATCGATCTTTTTCTTCACATGTTACAACAAATAAATGAAAAACACCATTAGCAAAACTTGGTATAGTTTGCATTGTAATTTTGTCGTTTTTTATTTGAGTCAAATATAAGTTTGCAATTAATCTTCTTCTGTTATTCCATATTTCAAGATAATTTAGTTTAACTTTCAAAGATGCTGCTTCTAACCCACCCATTCTATAATTAAATCCTATTTCGTCGTGATGATACCTTTTCATTGAACCATGATTTCTTAACGACTGAATTTTATTATAATAATTTATATTATTCATTGTTAGACCTCCAGCTTCTCCACAAGCACCTAAATTCTTACCTGGATAAAAACTAAAACATGCAAGTTCGCCAAAACCTCCAACTTTTTCACCTTTGTAGAGTGCGCCCTGGGCTTGTGCTGCATCTTCAATTAATAATAAATTATGTTTTTTACAGATCGAAACTACAGCATCAATATCAAATGGTTGACCATACAAATGAACACCAATAATTGCTTTTGTTTTAGGTGTTATGGATGATTCAATCTGATTAACATCAATTTCCCAAGTATTGGCATCACAGTCTACAAAAACCGGAGTGGCACCAGCATGACTTACTCCCCATGCTGTAGCTATAAAAGTATTAGCAGGTACGATAACTTCGTCACCATGTCCAATACCAAGAGCAAGCATTGCCAAATGTAATGAGACAGTTCCATTACTAACCCCTAAAGCATACTGTGTTCCAATATATTTCGAAAATTCATCTTCAAATTCTTGCACAAATACACCACCTGAAAATGCAGTACTATCATAAACAAGTTCAAATGCATCAAAAATTTCCTTTTTAATTTTTTGGTGTTGTTTTTTTAAATCTAAACAAGGAAGCATAATTTTCTTTTTGTTAAATTGTCTTTATTACTCTAGCAGGATTACCTACTACGATTGAATTTGGAGGAACATCTTTTACAACAACAGAACCTGCACCTACAATTGAATTTTCTCCAATTGTTATTCCACATAAAATGGTTGCATTACTTCCGATAGAAGCACCTTTTTTAATCGTTGTATTACTAAGTGTCCAATCCTCTTCTGTTTGCAGTTCACCATCTATTGTAGTTGCCCTTGGAAATAGATCATTTGTAAACATAACTCCATGTCCAATAAAACAGTTATCTTCAATTTTAACTCCCTCACAAAGAAAAGAATGACTCGATATCTTGCATTTTTTTCCAATTACAACTCCTTTTTGAATTTCTACAAATGCACCAACTTTAGTGTAATCATCAATTGAGCAACCATATGCATTGACAAAACTAAAAATCTTAACCCCTACTCCTACAAAAATATTATTCAGCCTTTGAGTTTCTGAATTTATAGTAACTAATTCCATTCAATTATAATTTCTTCTCCTTTGTTTTTGATTGACTTTTGTGCTGCCTCCAAAATATTTACTACGGATAATCCAGAAAAAACATCAGAAAGAGGTTTAGTAGAATTTTTAATGGAAGAAATAAAATCCATTGCTACACCATATAAAGCTTCATGTGTTGTCAATTTAGGTATATAAACATCACCAATTCTATAATCTACTTTAATACTTTCTTTATTTGTATTTTCAATTAATTTATATCCTGAATCATAAAGACGTACTTTCTCAGTTGGTTCTAAATCATTATACACAAGCATTTTTTCGTCTCCCCCAATTAATGTTGATCTTACTTTAACAGGAGAAGTCCAAGAGCAATTTAAGTGTGCAATAAAATCGTCTTCATAATTAATTGTTAAGTAAGCAATATTTTCAATTCCATTACCAATATGAGATATCCCGGTTGCATTAACGCTAAAGGCTTTTTTATTTACCAAATAATTAAGTATTGAAATATCATGTGGAGCTAAATCCCACAAAACATTTATATCTGATTGAAAAAGACCTAAATTTATTCTTGTTGAATCAAAATATTGTAATTTTCCGAGATGATTGCCATCAATTAATTGCTTCATTTTTTGAACTGCGCCAGTATAGAGAAAAGTATGATCAACCATCAATGTCAATTTATTTTCATCCGCTATCTTTTTTAACTCCATTGTTTCTACTAAAGAAGAAGTCATAGGTTTTTCTAACAAAACGTGTTTTCCTGCTTCTAAAGCTAAACGTGCTAAATTAAAATGAGTAAAAACAGGTGTCGCAATTACAACTGCGTCTATTTCTGAAATTAATAAATCAGAAAACTCAGAATAGACTTGAATTTGGGGGTAACTTTTCCTAACTAAACTTTGTTGCTCAATACTTTTATCTGCAATTGCAACAACATTGCATTCTTCAATTTTAGAAAAATTTCTAACTAGATTAGGGCCCCAATAACCAAAACCTACAATTCCAATCTTTAACATAAGATTATTATAAGATAAGACTAACAAAAGTTTAAATGCAAAAGTAACTTTTTTTGATAAATAAGAGTTTATAAATATGCACTTTTAAAAATTAAATAGTAAATTAAATGATTTAAGTAATAAAAGAAATATTAAATTTGGATAATTAAAAAAAACATGAAACCATATAAATCAACACTAACAATAGTAATTGGCTTTATTTTAATTTCAAACTATTTCAACAGTAAAACACTTTATATTTTAGCAATTGTAATTGGGATAATAGCTATCTTCTCAGAAAAAGCAAACGAAAAAATCATTTGGGGTTGGAACAAAATCAGTGAAATATTAGGGCTAATTATGCCAA
>JBIIKZ010000082.1:0-8999 GCA_044232905.1 Crocinitomicaceae bacterium | reverse complement strand
TTCCTTATTTCCTAATATGTCAAAGAACTAATCTTTTGCCGTTATCCTAAAACTCTCGCCTTAAAAAACCAATCACGCTATCGTGTTGTGGGGTGCAAAGATATGTATTAATTTTAATTAAACAACATTTTTTTAATAAAAAACCAAAATATTTTTCTTTTTTGTTTTTCACCCCATTCAATAGCTAAATTAACAAACAAATAAAATATATAAAAACATAGGTCATTTCACATGATAGATTATTACAGATGAATAAAATATAGTGATTTTTTATACGTTATTATCAATAAAAGGATACAGATGATTTGTATTTTTACAAAAAAAAAATATGCAATTATTATTTTGCTCTACAAATATTCATAAAACCAAAGAAATTCAATACAAACTAGGAGATTCATTTGAAATAAAATGTTTAACCGATGTCGGATTTACAGGAGAAATCGCTGAAACAGCAAAAACATTTGAAGGGAATGCGCTTATTAAAGCCCTATTTGGATATAATACCTATGCCCTACCTTGTTTTTCAGATGATTCAGGATTAGAAGTCGAAGCATTAAACAACGAGCCAGGTGTATATTCTGCCCGTTATGCTGGAGATTTAAAAGATGATGACAACAACATGGATAAATTACTTTTAGAATTAAAAGGTATAAAAAATAGAAAGGCATGTTTTAAAACAGTACTTGTATATATAGATCAAATTGGAAACCAATTTGTATTCGAAGGAAGTGTAACTGGAAAAATTATAGAACAAAAAAAAGGAGATCAAGGATTTGGTTACGACCCACTATTTATTCCAGATGGATATGAAAAAACATTTGCCGAAATGAGTATGGAAGAAAAAAGTAAATTAAGTCACCGAGCAAGAGCAGTAGAGAAATTCATTCAGTTTTTAAAATCATAAGCTTAGTTTAAATTCATGTTAAGCATCTGTATTCCTATCTATAATTTTGATGTAACTACATTAGTTAAATCTTTAATAAAAGAAAAATCACAACTAGATGACGTTGTTGAAATTCTATTAATTGACGATGGATCAACTATACACAAAGAAAAAAACAAAGAACTTGCAAGTGCGTGTAGCTATCTCGAACTAAAAACAAATATAGGTCGTTCAAAAATCAGAAACCTCTTTACAAACTATGCTAAACAGCCATATTTATTATTTTTAGATTGTGACTCCTTATTAACTTCCTCTAATTTTATCGCGAATTATTTAAATGAAATAAAAAAAGGAGTACTGATTTGTTGTGGAGGAAGAATATACCCAGAACAATGTCCTTCGATTCATCAACGATTAAGTTGGAAATACGGTATTATTAGTGAAAGTAAATCTGCTGCTATTCGAAGTCAAAATCCAAACAGTTCTTTTATGACCAATAACTTTAGTATCCAAAAAGCATTGTTTAACACCATAAAATTTGACGAAAGATTAACAAAATATGGACATGAAGACACTTTATTTGGTTATGAATTAAAGAAACATCAAGTTTCAATTGTGCATATTCAAAATCCAATACTCAATGGAGCATTGGAAACAAATGAAATTTTTTTACAAAAAACAGAGTTAGCTATCCAAAACCTTATGTTGATTTTGAATTTTATAGATGATGATTTAAACTTTTATAAGGACATTCACTTACTTCGTACATACCTAATAGTTAAGCCGTTTCGCTCTGTATTTTTAATTCTTGTAAAAATATACAATCCAATCATTCGATTTTTAATACTTCGAGGTATTGTGAATATACACTTATACAACCTTTACAAATTAGGTGTTTTATTATCCATAAAAAAAAGCCGCTGAATTTAATGTTCAACGGCTTTTATATTCATAGAGTGATCTACTATTCTTTTGTTTTCGTTTTCGTTTTAGAAGCTCCCGTAATAACTACAGTCAATACCTCTTTGCCTTCTTCTAAATCTAAAGCGATTTTATCCCCTTCTTTCATCGTTGATTTCACGATTTCTTCCGCGAGTGGATCTTCAATGTATTTCTGAATCGCTCTCTTCAAGGGACGTGCACCATATTTTTCATCATATCCTTTATCACAGATAAAATCTTTCGCTTTTTCTGTCAATTCAATTTGATAACCTAGGTTATTTATGCGACCATATAATTTCGCTAATTCTAAGTCAATAATAGAATGAATACCTTCTCTAGTCAACGATTTAAACATAATCATATCATCAATACGATTCAAAAATTCTGGCGAGAAAGCTTTACGCAATGCATTTTGAATTACAGACTTACTGTTATCTTCTTTTTGCGCAGATTGCGCAGCAGTACCAAAACCTACTCCTGTTCCAAAATCCGCTAATTGACGTGCACCAATATTAGAAGTCATAATTAAGATAGTATTTTTAAAATCGATCTTACGACCTAAACCATCTGTCATATGTCCATCATCTAAAACTTGAAGCAATAAGTTAAAAACATCTGGATGCGCTTTCTCAATCTCATCTAACAAGATAATAGAATAAGGTTTTCTTCGTACTTTTTCCGTTAATTGCCCACCTTCTTCATACCCAACATATCCTGGAGGCGCTCCAACTAAACGAGAGATAGAGAATTTTTCCATATATTCAGACATGTCGATACGAATCAACGAATCTTCTGAATCAAATAAATATTTTGCAAGTACTTTTGCTAATTGTGTTTTACCTACACCTGTTGGTCCTAAGAAAAAGAAAGAACCAATTGGTTTGTTAGGATCTTTTAAACCAGCTCTATTTCGCTGTATCGCTTTTACAACTTTTTCAACTGCTTCGTCTTGACCAATCACTTTCCCACGTAATTCTTCCGCCATATTTACTAAACGTCCGCTTTCTTTTTGCGCTACACGGGTAACAGGAATACCACACATCATCGAAACAACTTCCGCAACATCTTCTTCGGAAACAGCTACACGATGAATTTTACTTTCTTCTTCCCATTTACGTTTTTCTGTTTCTAGTTGATCTTGCAATTTACGTTCGTCGTCTCTTAATTTCGCAGCTTCCTCATATTGTTGCGATTTGATTACCTCATTTTTCTTTTCTTTTAAGGCCTCAATTTGTGCTTCAATTTCGATAATTTCTTTAGGCACATTAATATTTGTGATATGAACACGCGAACCAACTTCATCTAATGCATCAATTGCTTTATCTGGAAGATGACGATCACTAATGTAACGATCAGTTAATTTTACACAAGCAGCGATTGCTTCTGATGTATAGTTAACCATATGATGATCTTCGTATTTTTCTTTGATATTATTTAGAATTTGAATTGTTTCTTCCACAGTAGTAGGTTCGATCAATACTTTTTGGAAACGACGCTCTAAAGCACCATCTTTCTCAATGTATTGTCTATATTCATCCAATGTAGTAGCACCAATTACTTGCATTTCGCCTCTTGCTAATGCAGGTTTAAACATATTGGAAGCATCTAAAGAACCGCTAGCGCCACCGGCACCAATAATTGTATGGATTTCATCGATAAAAAGAATGATGTCTGGATTTTTTTCAATTTCAGCCATCACCGCTTTCATTCTTTCTTCAAATTGTCCTCGGTATTTTGTACCTGCAACTAAAGAAGCTAAATCAAGCGATATAATTCGTTTGTTGAATAATATTCTTGAAACTTTACGTTGCACAATTCTCAAAGCTAACCCTTCAGCAATCGCACTTTTACCAACACCTGGTTCACCAATAAGAATTGGATTATTTTTCTTTCTTCGCGAAAGAATTTGAGAAACTCTTTCAATTTCTTTTTCACGCCCAACGATTGGATCCAAACGACCAGTTTCAGCCATTTTAGTTAAATCTCTACCAAAATTATCTAATACTGGAGTTTTAGATTTAGGATCGGCAGTTTTACGTTGCGCTGCACCAAAGTTATCTGATTCTTCGTCGGAAGAACCTGGAAACTCCGCTCTAGGTGATTTTTCGTCTTTCATCATAAGTTCTATTTCATCTTTTATAATATCGTAAATAACACCATATTTATTTAATATCGTAGTCGCGACACAATCCTCTTCTTTAAGCATTGAGAGTAATAAATGTTGTGTTCCAATATCTGCACTTTTATATAATTTAGCCTCTAAAAAAGATTTTTTCAATACTTTTTCAGCCTGCTTAACAAGTGGAATATTTACCGCAGAATTGATATTTATCGGAGCGTTTTTTTTCAAGCCGAATTCTATCTCCGATTTTATACTTTTTAAATCTAAATTAAAAGAAGAAAGTAAACGAATTGCAGCCCCTTCCCCCTCGCGAATTATCCCCAACAATATATGTTCTACACTAATAAAATCGTTTCCTAGACGTAAAGCTTCTTCACGACTATAACTAATAACATCTTTTACTCTAGGTGAAAACTTCGCTTCCATTACTATTGTTTTTTAGTAAAAATAAAACAGTTTATGTACAATATAACAAAAGTATAATTATTAATTGTTAATAACTCAATAAAAACACGCAATTTTCCACAGGTTTTTGTTAGTAAAATAGTCAACACACTTGTTTTCTTTACTTTAATTATATATAAATTCGTAATTCATGTTTTAACACATAGAAAAAACTTAATCAACTAAAAACTAGACTGAAACGCTATGGCAGATGGGGAAAAAATAATCCAAATAAATATCGAAGATGAAATGAAAGCAGCATACATCGATTATTCGATGTCTGTAATTGTTTCTCGTGCTTTACCGGATATACGTGATGGATTTAAGCCAGTACACCGACGCGTGCTTTACGGCATGCAAGATTTAGGAGTTTATTCTAATCGCCCACATAAGAAATCTGCTAGAATTGTAGGTGAAGTATTAGGGAAGTATCACCCACATGGGGATAGTTCAGTTTACGATACGATGGTTCGTATGGCACAACCTTGGTCTTTACGTTATCCTTTAGTTGACGGACAAGGAAATTTTGGTTCCGTCGATGGCGATAGTCCAGCTGCAATGCGTTATACGGAGGCTAGACTTCGTAAAATTGCGGAGGATATGTTGGAAGATTTGGAAAAAGAAACGATCGATTTCGCACCAAACTTTGATGATAGTTTACAGGAACCAACAGTTTTACCAACTAAAATACCTAATTTATTGGTCAATGGTGCTTCTGGAATTGCTGTTGGTATGGCCACAAATATGGCCCCTCACAATTTAAGTGAAGTGGTTGATGGATGTATTGCATACGTTGAGAACAAAGAAATTGAAGTAGAAGAATTATTAAACTACGTTAAAGCACCTGACTTTCCAACTGGTGGTATCATTTATGGGTATGAAGGTGTTCGTGAAGCACTAACTACCGGTAGAGGCCGTATTGTTATCCGAGCAAAAGCGGAAATAGAAGAAAGTAACGGTAGAGAGCAAATAATCATAACAGAAATTCCTTATCAAGTAAATAAATCTGAATTAATTAAAAAAGCTGCAGAGCTAGTTAATGATAAAAAATTAGAAGGTATTTCTGATATTCGTGATGAGTCCGATAGAAATGGTATGCGTATCGTATTTGAATTGAAACGAGATGCTATTTCCAATGTTGTGCTTAACAAGTTATATAAATTTACCTCTTTACAAACTTCTTTCTCAGTAAACAACATTTGTTTAGTGAATGGTCGACCTGAAATGGTAAACTTAAAAGATCTCATCAAACATTTTATTGATTTCCGTCACGAGGTTGTGATACGTAGAACCAAATTTGATTTACGTAAAGCCGAAGAAAGAGCACATATTTTAGAAGGACTTATCATTGCAAGTGATAACATTGATGAAGTAATTAAAATCATCCGAGCATCTAAAAGTCCAGAAGAAGCGCGTGAAAATTTGATTGCTCGTTTTAATTTAAGTGACCTACAATCGCGTGCAATTGTTGAAATGCGATTACGTCAATTAACAGGACTAGAGCAAGATAAATTACGTGCTGAATACGCTGACTTAATGGCGCTAATCACGGATTTAAAAGATATTTTAGGGAATGAAGAACGTAGAATGCAAATCATCAAGGATGAATTAAACTACGTTAAAGATAAATATGGCGATGTTCGACAATCTAGAATCGAATATGCCGCATCCGAAATGCGTATGGAAGACTTAATTCCAGATGAGGAAGTAATTATTACTATTTCCCATGCTGGCTACATAAAACGTACTAGTTTGTCGGAATATAAAGTTCAAAACAGAGGGGGTATGGGTTCTAAAGGTTCAACAACCCGGGATAAAGATTTCCTTGAGCATTTATTTGTTGCGACTAACCATAACTATTTATTAATCTTCACAGAAAAAGGAAGATGTTTCTGGATGCGTGTATACGAAGTTCCTGAAGGAAATAAATTAGCAAAAGGTAGAGCAATTCAGAACTTATTGAATATTGCACAAGACGATAAAGTGAAGGCATATGTTAAAGTACAAGATTTGACGGATAAAGAATATGCCCAAAACAACTTTATTATCATGTGTACCAAAGATGGTGTAATTAAGAAAACATCTTTAGAGGCTTATTCTCGTCCAAGAACGAATGGTATTAACGCTATCACAATTCGTGAAAATGATGAATTATTAGAGGCTAAATTAACCGATGGAACTAACGAGATTGTTCTAGCGACTAAATCAGGTCGTGCAATCCGTTTTAACGAAGAAAAAGTTCGTCCAATGGGAAGAAATGCATCTGGTGTACGCGGAGTTACTTTGTTAAGCGAGTTGGATGAAGTTGTAGGAATGGTTTGTGTTAAAGACAACACCTCAACTGTATTAGTAGTTTCTGAAAAAGGATATGGTAAACGTTCCTTCTTGAATGACCCTGAAGATGGAGAACCAATCTACCGTATCACAAACCGAGGTGGTAAAGGTGTTAAAACGATAAATGTGACCGATAAAACAGGTCCTTTATTAGCGATAAAAAACGTAACTGATGAGGATGATTTAGTAATTATCACGAAAGCAGGTGTAACGATTCGTATGCACGTAGATACATTACGTGTCATGGGAAGAGCTGCACAAGGTGTTCGTTTAATCAACTTAAAAGGTACAGCATCCATTGCTGCTGTTGCACGCGCACCTCGAAGTGAAGATGAAGAAGAATTAGACGAAGATGCTCTTGGAGAAATTGATCCAAATGCCCCTTTAGAAGTATTAAACGATGATACAACTGAAGATACTTCCAATGATGAAGATTCAGAAGATGTAATCACCGAAGAATAATTAATTAATATAAACTTTACAGCCTTCCATTTGTAAACTCGAATCGTAATTCAGTTTTTCAGATGGAAGGTTTTCTTTTTAAAACAAATAAGTATGAAAAAAATAGGTAAAAAAGCGCTTTTATTTACGTTAGGTATAGCTGTTTCAAGTATCAGTTTTGGACAAAAATTAATGGAAACTTCTGCTGCAAGTGAATACGAAAACAAATTTGTTAAAGCATATGGAAAACGTGATTTAACAGGTGCAAGTGAAGCTATCTTGAAAGCAAAAGAATTCATCGATCAGGCGAGTACGAATGAAGAAACAAAAAATAATCCAAAGACGCAATATTATAAAGCGCAGATTTATTTAGGCTTAGTTGATATTACTAAGGCTACATCAAATGACCCTGTAAAAATTAAAGAATATCAAGAGGTTGCTGAAGCAAATATGCTTAGTGCTTTTAACAATTCAAATACAAAATACAAAGAGAAAGTAGAGGAATATGTAAATCAAAAAGCATATGCTGTATTTCAGCAAGGACAAGCATTATTTACATCGAAAAATTTTGAAGAAGCGATGTTAGCATTTATTGAATCTAACAAAATTAAAAATACCCTAGGTTCAAAAATGGAAAATGCAGATGCCAATGCGGAGGTGTCATTTTTAAATGGGATGAATGTATTTGTCACGGAAAGTAAATTCGATGAAGCACTAAAATTAGCTTCTACGTTTAAAGAATATTACCCTAATAATCGTCGTGCGATGCTATCGCTTATTGATATTCAATTAAAAAAATCGAATTTAGGAGAATTAGAGAAATTAACGGAAGAATTTGTACAACTAAATCCAATTGATACGTTAAATAAACGTTTATATTACAATTTAGCAACTGTATTATTAAATAATAATGAATTCGCAAAAGCAGAACAAGGATTTAAAAAAGCATTGTCTATTGACGGAATGTATGTGGATGCGATTTATCAATTAGCAAGTACCTATATTTCATGGGCTAAGACTATTAGTAAAGAGGCATCCATGTTACCAACAAAAGATCCTAAAGTAAAAACATTAGATGATCAAGCAAATAGAACATTGTTACGCGGGATTTCTGCACTAGAAAAATACACAACTGTTGCTCCAAACGATAAAGATGCTTTAATTACTTTATCTCGTGCCTATGGAAGAGTTGGTAATGAAGCTAAATCAGCAGAAATAAAAGCTAAAGCAGACGCAATAAAATAACTTATGTCTATAAAAAAACTACAATTACACAAAGCAAAACAAGGTTCCATTCAACGTTTTCATCCCTGGGTTTTTTCTGGTGCTATTCATACAGATACCTCTGATTTAGTAGAGGGTGAAATCGTCGATATTTGTGATCATCGTAATAATTTCATTGCGAGAGGTCACTTTCAGCCAAGCACTATTGCTTTTCGTGTATTGAGTTTTATTGAAAGACCTATTGACCTTGATTTTTTTAACGAAAAATTGGAGGCAGCAGTTGCTTTACGCCGTAGTTTAAATTTATTTAATCCCGAAAATTCGATTCTTCGACTTGTACATGGTGAAGGTGATTCTTTACCAGGACTTATCATCGATTATTATGCCGGTGTAGCTGTAATTCAATGCCATAGTATTGGTATGTACCAAAATGTAGCGTTGATATCTCAAGGATTACAACACGTTCTTGGAGAAGAATTAATTGCAGTTTACTCTAAATCAAGCGATACATTACCGGCACGACTAGAAGTAGAAAACAAGTATTTATTTGGTGCAGCAGAAACACCACATATCGCACTTGAAAATGGAATAAAATACCAGATTGATTGG
>JBIIKZ010000081.1:0-9014 GCA_044232905.1 Crocinitomicaceae bacterium | reverse complement strand
TGTTCGATGGAGGGGAAAATTTAGAGGTGGCGATAGTATTTACGGGGAAAGTATCTACACCTCGCGCTATGAAATCCTTGGAAATTATCAAATACCTACAAAAGAGAAAATAATGCTCGCTTTTTCCTACAACAGCCATGCGCAAGATTCTAGGTATGGAACAACTTCCTACATCGCAAACCAACAAATCGGATTCACACAACTCACGTGGGATAAAAAAATGGGGAAACAAGACTTCCTACTTGGTACTGCTCTTCGTTATACCTTCTACGATGATAATACACCTGCTACACAAAATACAGATTCTATAAACCCAAAAACAATCGCGCAAAAAACATGGTTGCCTGGAGTATTTATACAAGATGAACTTGCCATTAATGATAAAAACAAACTCTTACTCGGATTTCGTTACGATTACAACTCCTATCACGGAAATATTTTCACTCCGCGCATCGCATATAAATGGGCAATAAAGGAAAACAAGAGCCTACGAATTAACGCCGGAACTGGATTTAGAGTAGTCAACCTATTCACCGAAGACCACGCAGCTCTAACTGGTGCTCGTACAGTAGAAATTAAAAACGAATTACTCCCCGAAAAATCCTACAACACAAACATCAACTACATCCATAAAATTACATTAGAAAAGGGAACAACAATCAACCTCGATGCTACCGCATTTTACACCTATTTCAACAACCGTATCGTCGGGGATTTTGAGTCCGATCCTAACAAAATTAGCTACGATAATCTTCACGGACACGCTGTAAGCAAAGGATTTAGCTTGAATGTAGAACTAAATCTAATACAAGGACTCAAAGTGATCACTGGTGGTACTCTAATGGAGAATACTTTAACAGAAAATGGAATCACCAAACAACAAATACTTACCGAAAAATTCACAGGTGTTTGGGCTATTTCTTATAAACTAAAAAAAGCAAATCTTGCAATCGACTATACAGGAAATGTATATAGTCCCATGCGACTTCCAACACTCGGCGAACTAGACCCTCGTAGTTCCGTTTCCCCGTGGTGGAGTATTCAAAACGTGCAACTTACTTTCAATGGATTTAAAAACTTCGAAATCTATGGGGGTGTCAAAAACCTACTCGACTGGACACCATTCAAAGAAAAAAATCCATTCATCATCGCACGTACCAATGACCCCTTCGATAAAAACGTGAAACTCGATGCGCAAGGAAAAGTACTTGTAACCCACGAAAACCCTTACGGACTAACCTTCGACCCTACCTACATCTACGCCCCAACACAAGGGATTAGAACATTTATTGGTGTGAGGTATACTTTTAAGTAAATCACGTACCACAATACGTTCTATAGTCCCCATCCCCATCCAATGGCGGTTCTTGAAAATCATCACATCCTTTGTGCTCTTCGTACGGCGCTTGCAACACCTCCAACAAACGATTGAACAAACCATAATCATTCATATTCGCTGCCTGATGCAAAGCCTCCTCTACCAAATGATTTCGAGGAATGAACTTCGGATTAAATTTCTCCAGCAATAGAAGAACTTCTTCTCGCTTATATTCGGAAACACGTTCCTCCCAACGAACAAACCAAGATTGAAAATCTGCTTGTGCATAAATAGCTAGGAGTTCTTCCTTCGTTTTCGTTAATTGCAAAAAAGTATTCGTAAAATCCGCTTTATTTGCTTCCATCCACTGCAATAAGTCTTTTATCAAAGCCGCATCTCCTTCCTGCTCTTCCGAAATCCCCAACTTGGAACACATCATCTTCGCCCAACGTTTTTCATATGCTAAGGGGAAAGCATTAATAACTTCCTGGCATAATTTCACAGATTCTTCTTTATCGGCATGAATAATAGGAATCAATGCACTCGCCAAACAAGCAATATTCCATTGTGCAATCGATGGTTGATTCCCATAGGCATATCGACTATTACGGTCTATCGAACTAAAAACGGTCGCTGGACTGTATGCATTCATAAACGCACATGGACCATAATCAATTGTTTCCCCAGGAATACTCATATTGTCGGTATTCATGACGCCATGGATAAAACCTACGCACATCCAATCCACAATCAAATCGATTTGCTTGTACTGCACTTTTCTCAAAAATGCTAACGGAGGATTTTCTTCCTCTGCAACTTCCGGATAATGACGTTCAATTACATAAGCACAAAATTCAAGCAATTCATTTTTCGGTAAATACTTCGCTGCATATTGAAATGTACCCACTCGAATGTGACTCGCAGCAATACGCGTCAACACAGCACCCTCACTTACAAATTCACGATACACTTCCTCACCTGTTCCAATAACCGCCAAACTGCGTGTAGTTGGAATTCCTAAACCATGCATTGCCTCGCTAATAAGATATTCACGTAACATAGCACTCGTAGTAGCACGACCATCCCCATTGCGTGAATAAGGTGTACGTCCAGCACCTTTTAGTTGGACGTCAAAGCGTTTTCCTGTGTCTGTGACATGTTCGCCTAACAAAATCGCTCTGCCGTCTCCTAGTATGTTAAAATGGCCAAATTGATGACCTGCATACGCTTGCGCAATTGGTTCAGAACCTTCTATTACACCATTACCAGCCAACGCTGAAATAGCATCAGAAGAAAGTTCACTTGGCAAACCAAGATCTTCTGCTAACATAGCATTAAAAAATAAAAGTCTAGGGGATTCTACGTGTAATGGTACTACTTTGGAATATAATTGTTGGTTAACAGTTAAATAAGAATTATTCCAGTTAAAGGACATAATAAATGATTTTGAGGGATATATAATAAAATTGAAAATAGTTAAAAGAATGTCATAATTATAAAATTAAATGAATATTAATGGATTTTAACATATAAAATATTTAAAATCAAACAAATAAAATATCAGTTGCATTAAAATAAATTTTATCAAAATAAAATTATAACAGAACTATAAAATACAAGTAATAAGCACAAAACAATGAAGACATAGATTTGAACAAAAATTATATTATGGTAAAAAAAATTACAAGTTTATTATTTGCTGGTGGTTTAGTAGTTTCAGCGCAAGCTCAAATGAAATTCCCAGTAAACATTGACACTGCGTGGTCTACTAAAACGGTTTGGATGCCTAAATCACCGTTGAAATACCAAACAGTATTTGTTGGTGGTGTTGATACAGTTCAAACAACTGCTACAACAACGAAAGATCCAGTTAAAGGAACTATTAGTTCTCCAGCGGGAAAAGAGTTAGCAAAACAATGGCATGATTACATTGCTGTAGTTAAAGACAAAAACAAAGCTAATGAAGGATGGGTTATCGTTAATCATGAAATGATTCAAGCTAATGACAAAATTGGAGATGGCGGAGGTATGACCATGTTCAAATTAAGAAAAAAGTCAGACGGAACCTTGGAACATGTAGAGCAAACATTAACTGATGGAAGAAAAGGTAAGTTTTTCAATGTTGACTTTTCAAATACCGTTGGTGAGACAGGAATGAACTGCGGGGGTATCAATGCTAACGGAAGAGTTTGGACTGCTGAAGAATGGATGCAAACTTCAAATTCAGCTATCTTTTCTAAAGGTGCAGGATTTAGAGATACATCTGATTTTGTTATTGGTGCAACCACTCCTGCTGGATTCCCAGGTTTTAATGGTAAATCGTTGAAAAGATTCCAAAACTTGAATTGGATGGTAGAAATTGATCCAACAAATGCAAAAGCAGTTAGAAAACAATACAACTGGGGAAGAGCTGGTTGGGAAGGTGGAGTAATCATGCCGGATAACAAAACTGTTTACTTATTTGAAGATGGTTCACCTGGTATCTTAGGAAAATATGAAGCTAAAACAGCTGGTGATTTTACAACTGGTCAATTGTATGTTTACAAACATGATGCGCCAACTAGCTGGATTTCTATTGAAAACAATTTAGATACCTTAGTTAATCTAAATACCGTAGCTGTTAAAAGAGGTGCTACAATGTTTAATCGTTTAGAATGGGGGCAACTTTCTAATGGAAAGATTTATATCTGTGAAACAGGTAGAGATGGTTTTGACTACAAAAAATTCAATGGTGTCGTTTCACCTTCATTAATTGATGGATATAAAACACGTTACAAAATTGTAAATGGTATGGATTTTTCAGGAACAGATGCAGCTGCTGCAGATTCTGTAAAAAATGGAAAATTTGCTGACTACTACGGTCGTGTTATTGAATTCGATCCTGCAACCAATAAAGTGCGTTCTTTCTTAGAAGGTGGGCCTTATACATCCACAAAAAACTCTCTTCAACAAAATGATTATCCTAGCATTCACTTATCCAATCCTGATGGTATTGACTTTATGAAAATAGGAGAAAAAAATTACATGATTGTTCAAGAGGATTTAAATGGTTTGACTTACAACAGAATGCCAGGTAACATCACTAAAACAATTTGTGAAACCTATTTATTAGATATGACGATCACAGATCCTACATACAAAGATTTAATTCGTTTAACAGCATGCGCTCCAGGTGCAGAAATTACTGGTGGAACTATGTTTGATGATGCAACAATGCTATTAAATTCGCAACATCCAGATGCATCTAACATATTCCCATTTAATAATTCTATGACCTATGCAATCAACGGTTTTGAAGCTATCTCAACGTTAAGTTTACCAACTTTGAATTCAGACAGTGAGTTTACTGTATTCCCAAATCCAACATCGAGAGAGATATTCTTCAACACTAGAACTGACGTAGCTATCTACAGTGTTTCTGGTCAAAGAATAAAAGTTTATAGAGATGTAGAACAAGTAAATATTGAAGAACTTGGCGCTGGAACGTATTTTGTTCAAAATGCGGAAGGAAAAACCTTGAAAGTTATTGTCGAATAATTCAAATCCAATTATTTAAAGCTGCTCCATTTGGGGCAGCTTTTTGTGTTTAATAACCTTGTTTTATTACAATGAAAAACAATTCAAAATATAAAGTAATGCTACTTTTTATAGGTGGTATAAGCATTCTATCTCTCCTATCATTTAATTACTTAAACTCAAATAATGATGATGCTATTGATGCGTTAAACAAAAGACAAATTTTACGTTGGGAAAAACTAATTCAAGAAACAGAGAACTTAAAATACTTCATAAACAAAGAAGGAGAAACACACAAAAAATGGAACGAAACAGTATCAAAATATAGAAAACTCAGAGATGCTTTTAAAGCATTTGAATACCTTGGAGAAAATAGTGACCCTACTTTATTTAAGATGTTTTTAAATGGATCACCATTACCGAAAATGGAAGAAAATTCCTATGAGCCAAAAATTATTGAGCCAAAGGGATTACAAAAAATAGATGAACTAATTTCAGAAAATAGACTTGAAAATAGTACACAACTTTATTCGCTTTTAGCCGAATTTGAAAATAATTTAAAAGCAAACAAACCAGCCAAACTCTATGAAAGAGACTTTTTTAATGCATCCAGAATTGAATTAATTAGAATATATACACTCTCTCTTTCTGGTTTTGATACACCTGGATCAAATGATTTTGTGAATGATTGTAAAATATCGATCGCAACACTAAAATCAGATTTGATACTTTTTAAAAATAGTATTCGAGAAGAAAAGTATTATGCCTGTATTTCAAACTATATAGCACTCGAAAATTATTTGATTAACACCGATATTAAAAAGCTAGATTACGCAAAAATTGTGCGTGATTATATAGATCCATTATTCTTAGAACTATTAACTATTCAACAAGAAATTGGAATCGAATTTCCAGAAGAATACCTACAATTTCCAAGCGCAATTAATCTTCACGCAAAAAGTATATTTGATGCAAAATTGCTGAATTCAAGTTATTTCAGTAGAGTACCTAATGAATACAATAATAAAGAAGTAATAGACTTAGGAAAATTCTTGTTTTTTGACCCTATTTTATCCAATGATGGAAAAAGAGCATGCGCAAGCTGTCACCAACCAGAAAAGGGATTTTCAGATCAACTACCAAAAAGTTATGCATTCAATCGAGACGGATATCTCGATAGAAACGCACCAGGCTTAATCAATGCAATATTTAGCACTAGATTTTTTCATGATATGCGCGCTTCTTCTTTCGAAGACCAAATGGAGCATGTTGTGCACAACAAAAAAGAATTCAACTCAGATTATTTTTCTATCTTGAATAACCTGAAACAAAGTGAAGAATACAAAGCACTTTTCACCAAATGTTTCCCAAAAGAAAAAGAAGCACTAATTTTCAAAAATGTACAATTTGCAATTGCTGCATACATTCAATCGCTTATCGGATTAAATTCCTCATTTGACAAATATATTCGAAAAGAAACTACAGAACTTCATCCCGATGCTATAGAAGGCTTTAACCTTTTTATGGGAAAAGGGAAATGTGCTATTTGTCATTTTGCACCCATTTTTAACGGTACAGTTCCTCCAATTTATAATGACTCCGAAAGTGAGGTTCTAGGTATATTTGAAAAACCTGCTATTAAAGTGATAGATAAAGATAAAGGGAGAGGAGATGCTTTATTAAAAGAAAGAGTTGATTTTTATCAATATGCATTTAAAACTCCTACTATCAGAAATACGAATTTGACCTTTCCATATATGCATCATGGAGAGTATAAAACGTTAGAGGAAGTAATGGAATTTTATAACAAAGGTGGAGCTGTAGGACAAAAATTAATATTAAATAACCAAACATTACCAGCCTCTCCTTTACAATTATCCAAAAAAGAAGTAAGAAAATTAATTACATTTATAAAATCCTTAACCGATTCAACAGGATTAACAAAAAAACCTACCTATTTACCCCGAACAAACGATGCTAAGTACAGCAATAGAATTATAGGAGGAGAATATTAATCCTCCCTTAAACTCTTCATACAGCGTATCGTATTTCCTTGTTTTTTATAAAATTTATCGCGAATAATGTGCTCCCCCATATTCCCAATGGAATAACTGTAGGCTGTTTCTTTATATTGCGCATCCATAGACCACCAACAAGCGCGTATATTCTCTTGCGCAAATTTACCAGAAACCTCCATAAAACCTGTTGGTATAGCGTTAAATACATTTGTTTCTTTGAGTTTTGTAGTATCCCCCCAAACAACTAAATTTTTTAGTCTTAATCCAGCTTTTTCAGTCCCTCCTAATGCTTGTATTAATTCATTAAAATCTTTTTGAGATGGTACTTTCCATCCTGTTGGACAAACTCCTCTTTTGTCATTTATTACATACCAATTGTAATACGTTGTTTTATGATTTTTAATTCTGTATTGTGCACATTGTGGTAAAGTATCTTGCTTTACCCATTTTGATGCTTTTTTTGCAACTTGGATCTTATCGCCATTTGTATATCGAGTGGTATTTAAATTACTTTCAAACCATAATTGATCTTTAATCTTTATTACGGTATAAGTATTTCCATCCACATCGCGAATTTCTTGAGAATAACCAATCGATAAATAAATAAGACTTAGTGCGAGTAAAATATAATGCATAATTAAATTTAGTAAATAAAAAAAGGGACTGACAATGCCAGTCCCTTTCAATTAATAAATATGCTAGTTTTTAATAATTGTATACGTTACATTCAATTTACCTCTAGAAACTCTAAGATTATAGTTGCCAGGGATTAAATCCGAACCAATTTGAATTGATTTTTCAAACTTTTCTATCGGTTGGTTGATAAGTAATTTACCTGCATTATCAAATACTTCTATCGTTCCTACATTCTCTAATTCAGAGTCAAAAACTAATTCTAGTTTGTCCGTGAATGGATTAGGGAATAATTGAAGTGCTTTTGAATCCACTTCATTAATTCCTAATTTACACTCAGCTTCTGATTTAATCGTAAGATTCAATTTTACAATAGAATCACAACCAGTTGCTGTCTTTCCAGTCCAAGTATAATCCCCATTTTGTATTAAACTCATACCATTCCATGAATAAGGAGCACACGCTGTTTTTGATTCGTTTATAGTAACTGGTTTATTAATTGTAAGTTCTAACGTTGCAGTAGAATCACATCCAGCTTTGTTAGTCGTTGTAAAATTATAGTTACCACTTTGCGTGTATGTATTTCCATTCCATGTATACGTTTCACAAGCAGCCAGTTTTGTTAAAGATACAGTCGGTGCACAACCTAAATTGCGGTTTCTAGCAATAACTAACATTGTACTTGTGTTAAAAGTCAATTCTTTACCTGATGCATCAACAAGTTTAGTACTATTGGATGAACTTGGGTTTTGCATAGAAATGAACATATATTTATGGTCTGGTGAGAAAGTCATCCCAGTAGGTTCTGAACCATCTGGTGTAGTTGCAAAAATCTCTACTTGAGGATTCAATTGTGTATGTCCTGGTCTTACTACCCAAATATGATCTTTCGTTCCATCTTGTAATACCCAAAGATTCCCTAAATCATCAAATGTAAGGTTATCATTTCCAGTCCCCCATGGCTCTAATACAACCCCATTTGGAGTATTCACTAAATAATCTGTACCTCCTATAAATGTTTCGAAATTTTCAATTAACGAATCATTTTTTTCTGTGAATTTGTAAGTTCTGCTGTTACCTTTCGCTGTGAAATAAATATCCCCATTAATTGGATTAATTTCTACATCTTCAACACCACTGAATAAGGTCGCACCTATTGCAGAAGCATTAGTATAAACTTTATTTCTTTCCTCTTTAGTCGTATTTGGAACTTTTACCCATTTTCCTTTTGAAGCTACTGGTTCGTTATTCACCATTTGCGCATCAAGTTTAAGTGCATACAAAGTTCCTTCAGAAAGATTTCCTTTCTTATTAGCTACAAATTTGTAAACGTGTCCATTACCTGCATCTTCTCCATAGTATGCTGTTAAACTATCGTTTTTAATCACCACATTCTCATGACTCATGTTCCCCATTGCCCATAATTTAGCTTCTCCTTGTCCGTAATCAACAACCTTGTTTGTTTTTGGGTCAATTTCTACGAACCAACCTTGGTCAACATATCCATCTTGGTTTACATCTGTATTTCC
>JBIIKZ010000025.1:0-28290 GCA_044232905.1 Crocinitomicaceae bacterium | reverse complement strand
TTGTGTTGCTGTTTGTTTATTTGATACACGTTTAAAAACTGGAGGAATCAATCATTTTATGTTGCCATTATGGAATGGTAATGGGTTGGCATCTCCAAAGTTTGGAAATATTGCAACAGAAAAATTGATCGAGAAAATGCTTCGAAATGGTTCCTCCAGTAAGGATTTGATTGCGAAGGTTTTTGGCGGAGCAAATCAGATGAATAGTTCGATGGATATTGGATCGCGAAATATTGAAATAGCAAAAGAAGTATTACAAAATAATGCTATTCAAATAGTTGCTGAGAATGTTGGTGGTACGATAGGTAGAAAGTTAAAATATAATACTGGTACTGGTCAAGTGATGATGAAATTTTTGAATAAAAGCACATAAGCAATGAGTAAAATAAAGGTGCTTGTTGTAGATGATTCTGCATTAGTTAGACAAACGTTGGTATCGATTCTTGAATCCGATCCAATGATTGAAATTATTGGTGTTGCTGCAGATCCTTATATTGCTGTTGAACGAATCAAAGAATGTAAACCCGATGTCATCACCTTAGATATTGAGATGCCTCGCATGGATGGGTTAACATTTCTAAAAAAACTAATGTCACAACACCCAATACCAGTTGTTGTTATCTCAACGTTGACTGAAAAAGGAACAGATTCAGCACTATTGGCCCTAGAATATGGAGCAGTTGAAGTAATAGCTAAACCTAAAGTTAATACGAAGACATTATTAGAGCAATCCAAAATTGAATTGTGTGGTAAAGTGAAAGCAGCGGCGCAAGCATTAATTCGTAAACGCGCTGCTACATCTTCCTCAATTTCAGGTAGTTCGAGTGATGGAGTAGAACCAAAATTATCAGCGGATGCAGTATTGAGTAAAGCAAAATATGCAAGTTTGGTTCAAACAACTGAATCTGTAATTGCGATAGGGGCATCTACCGGAGGGACAGAAGCACTACGTGTTGTATTAGAAGAATTTCCTGCAGATAGTCCAGGAATTGTTGTAGTGCAACATATGCCTGAAATGTTTACAAAACAATTTGCAAAACGCTTGAATGAGTTGTGCAAAGTCACAGTAAAAGAAGCAGAAAACGGGGATAAAGTAATTCGTGGTCAAGTGTTAATTGCACCTGGAGGAAAACATATGATGGTAAAACGAAGCGGAGCGATATACCATGTTGAGATTATTGATGGACCACTAGTAAATAGACATCGACCTTCTGTGGATGTATTATTTCGTTCCGTGGCACGCTATGCAGGAAAAAACGCAGTAGGTGCAATTTTAACAGGGATGGGAGACGATGGAGCTATTGGTTTGTTAGAAATGAAAGAAGCAGGAGCTTATACTGTAGCGCAAGATGAAAAAACATGTGTTGTTTTTGGAATGCCAAAAGAAGCGATAAAATTAGGTGGTGTAGAAAAAATTGTACCTTTGTCAGAAGTTACGAAAACGCTTTTAAGTAAAGTTAAAGTGGTATAATTTAATGTTTTAAAATAATTATAGATGAGAAAAGTGTTAATTGTAGATGATTCGTTATATATGCGAACATTAATTAATTCAGCATTAACTTCAACTGGAAGATATGAAGTTATTGGTCAAGCTGCTACAGGAAGTCAAGGTATAGAGTTAGCATTAGAGCACGAACCAGATCTAATCACGATGGATAATATTTTACCAGATATGATAGGGATTGATATAGTGAAGGAATTACGTGCAGAAGGGATCGCATCCAAAATTATTATGGTAAGTGCTGTTGGTCAGGATGATGTTGTAGAGGAAGGGAAAAATAATGGTGCTGAAGACTATCTAGTTAAACCATTTACTGCAGAGGTATTGGTGGAACGTGTAGATAATTTGTTCGTCTAATAGATAAATTTGGAATACCAATGGTAGAATTAAATCCAAAAGAGTTAGAGTTGGCAAGAGAAATAATTTCTCAAGGGTTAGTGAAAGCAGCGGAATCGTTATCTTTCTTCATGAATGAAACGATTACCTTGCAAGAGTTTGACCAAGAGAAACACTTGAGTACTCCACCTCCTGAAATAAATAAAAAAGATCAGACAAATATACAGTTACTGATTACCAAGGTGATAGGAGAATTAAATGGCGTATGTTGTTTAATCTTTTCCGAAGAAGAAGCAAATCAATTACGACAATCTGCACTTCCACCTGAAATATTAAATAGTCCTGAAATGATGGCTGAAATGAGTGATGGAATTTTACTCGAAGTAGATAATATTATTTCAGCATCTGTGATAACGCAATTTTCTAATATCCTGAAAGTGAAAATTCATGGCGGTGTACCTGCTTTGCGTAAGGTAAATTATGCGGAATTGGAAGAATATATTCACCATGAAATAAGTAATGAATTATATTTGATTAGTTTTAAAACAAGTTTTAAATCTTCGCATGTAAGTTTTGCGCCTGAGTTTGTTTGGTTGTTTGATAATTCATTTATCCAAAACATTAAAACTTTTGCGACAAAACAAGAAGAAAGAACAAATTAATTTTGTCTAACGAATGAATCAAAAAGGTTTAAAAATAATAATCGTTGAAGATGATAATTCAGTTTCTTCCTTGCTCACAGAATATGTAACAAGTTGGGGATTGGAAGTACTTCATGTAGCAACGGATGGCCAAAATGCTCTAGAAGCGATTGAATTAACGGAACCAAATGCTTTATTTATTGACGCAGAAATAGGAGGTGCAATCGGTGCTAAAGAATTGGGTGAAACAATCCGTAAAAATTCCGATGCTTTAATTTTTTATGTGTTAAATCCATCTAATAATGTGTTGATTGAAGAATTAAATACGATTCATCCAAATGGGTTTGTCCAATTACCATTAGAACCAACGGCTTTAAAAAATGCAATAGAAGCTGCATGGAATACCTATTTGGTTTGGAACACGAAAGTGCAAAAAATCAACAGTGAACTAGAGATGTCAACGATGCAAATCCAAGAATTGACAGAAACAAATGCACATTTGATAACTGCTACATTTAGAGAAAGAGCACTAAAACAAGAATTAGAAGCGACAAAAATATTGATTGAAGCACAAGCAAAAAAGATTCAAGATAGTATCAATTATGCGAAGAGCATTCAAAATTCAATTCTTCCGAAAGAATTAGTTTTGAAAGATTTATTTCCAGATTCATTTTTATTGTTTCGTCCTAAAGACATCGTAAGTGGTGATTTTCCATTTATTTATACCAAAGATGACTTGGTATATTTTGCAGCAGTAGATTGTACTGGACATGGAGTTCCTGGAGCATTGTTATCGCTAATAGGTTCTTTATTGATGCAAGAAATTGTACATTATACGCATCCCACTCCTGCAGTATTATTGGATAAATTACACGAAGCAGTTGTTAAAACATTACGACAAGGTCAAGAAGGAGGAGAGAATGAACGAGATGGAATGGATGTTGGTATGTGTAGATTAAATCGTACAACCGGTGAATTCCAATTTTCAGGTGCGCACCGTCCTCTATATATTATTCGTAAAAATGCAAAAGCAGAGGAAGAATTAGAAGAATTAAAAGGGGATAAATACCCAATTGGTGGTGTACAATATAGAGGTAGAGAATCCTTTATCAATGTAATCACGCAACTAGAAAAAGGAGACCGCGTTTTTGTATGTTCGGATGGTTATCCTGATCAATTTGGTGGTCCAGATGCTACGGATTTAAAAAAAATAGGTCCAAAACGAATTCGACAAATATTAGTTGAAAATAAAAATGCAAAAATGAATCACGTGCAGGTTGTTTTGTCAAATTTCTTTGAATCATGGCAGGGGGGACACAAGCAAATGGACGACGTTCTTTTTATAGGAATAGAATATTAGCCTTAACGAACTTAATTTATAGGGTATGGAAGAATTGAAAAATACTGGAGCAACAAACAGATCTGAGTATATGAATTTTGTTGTAAAATTTCATAAAATGATGTTAGATAAAAAAATAACATTGGTTTACGAAGGAGAAGTAACACAAGAAATTACGAAGGCTTTTACCTCCATGACAGAAAAAAATCTGGATAAAGTGGAAGAGGATGGTAAAATCAAGAAAAAAGTGTACCATGTGATGGTAGAGTGTTTACAAAACATTTCGAAACATGCTGATGATGATGCACAAACTGCTTCGGATAGTTTAGAAGAAGGATTGGCAAAAACAGGTATTTTCTTAATTGGCAATGACCATGATCAATACTTTATCACTTCTGGTAATGGGATTGCAAACGAAAACATTCCTGCCTTAAAAAGTTTAATTGATAATATTAATTCATTAAACCAAGATGAATTAAAACAATTACATAAAGAAAAAATGCGCGAAACTGCAATTTCGGATAAAGGAGGTGCAGGATTAGGATTTATTGATATTGCACGTAAAACAGGAAATCCTTTGGAATATCATTTTGAGCCAATTGATGAGAATAATTCCTTTTTCTTATTGAAAACCATTATTAGTAGAAATTCAAACGAACAATAATATTAAATTTTAGATATCGCTATGGAAGCATTAATTATTAAAAAAACAGAAGATACTCCAGCAGTACATTTAGATAAAAATGAAGGGGTATTTGAATTTTCAGGTAAATCTTTACCAGAAGATGTTACTTCTTTTTATGGACCAGTTTTTGATTGGATCGCACAATATGGCGAAGCACCAAATTCAACCACTAAAGTAGTTTTTAAAATGACCTACTTTAATACAGCTTCTTCTAAAATTATCTTAGATATTTTAATGAAATTGGAAGAGATACAAGAAGCTGGAAATGAAATATTAATCGAATGGCATTATGAAGAAGATGATGAAGATATGCAAGAAGCGGGTGAGGAATATTCCGAAATCGTGGAAGTACCGTTTTCTTTTATCGAAGATTAATAACAACTACTTGTTATTGGATAATGCTAGATGGTTTCAAAACGATCTAGCATTTCCTGTATATTAGAGCTTTTGTTACGTTAACCAAAGTAAGAATTTACTAAACTACTTTTGTACAGTAAGTTAATATAATTTTAAGGTATGTCTGAAGAAATATTAAAAGCACTAATGCAATTATTTGCTATCATCGCAAAACAAGATGATGGCGCTTCACAAAGTGAACGAAAATTTGTAGAAGAATTTTTAGTTTTTCAATTAAGTGAAGATTTAGTAAAGGAATATCTTGCACAATACGATGAATTTGTAGGTCCAGTTGAGTTAGATGTAGAAGGGAATCATGTGAAGAAATTAACTTCCGTGAAAGATTCTGTGCGAACATTAGGTATCTGTAAAAAAATTAATAAAACACTTACGCAAAAACAAAAGGTAATTGTTCTTGTTCGTTTATTAGAATTGATTGCTGCAGATCGTTCATTTTCGGAACAACGTATGGCAATTATCCACACAGTTTCGGAAGTATTTAAATTTGAAGATTCTGAATTTCAAGCAATTGTTAATTTCTGTGTGAAAGAAACAGAAGAACTTAAATCTGTACCAGAAATCATGGTCATTGATAGTTCGGATGAAACTTGGAATTTTGCGTGTAAACATATTTCTTCCAAATTGGATGGAAATATTGTCATTTTAAAAGTTATTTCAGAAGATTTATATTTCTTAAAATATACTGGAAAAAGCGATATTTTCTTAAATGGATTACCAGTAAATCCAATGCGTATGTATTTATTCGCTGCTGGTAGTACTGTTAAAGTTCCTGGAGGAAAACCGATCTTCTATTCGGATGTGGTTGCTAATTTTATGGCCGATACGGATGGACTAAAATTAGCATTTCACGCGGATAATGTAGCATTCACTTTCCCAAATGGTACTGTTGGATTACGGGATATCAATATTTCGGAGGGATCTGGTAAACTGATAGGTTTAATGGGTGCTTCTGGTGCAGGAAAAACGACATTGTTAAATGTACTTTCTGCAATAGAACCGGTTACTGAAGGACAAGTATTAATCAACGGAATTAATATTCACACCGAAAAAGAAAAGGTGAAAGGATTAATCGGCTACATCCCGCAAGATGATTTGTTGATTGAAGAATTGACCGTTTTTGAAAACTTATTTTACAACGCAAAATTATGTTTTAAAGACCTAACAGATTCGGAAATTACAGATTTGGTAATGAAGGTGTTGAATAATCTTGGTTTAGCAGAACGTAAAGATTTAAAGGTAGGATCTCCACTTCAAAAAACGATTTCAGGAGGGCAAAGGAAGCGATTAAACATCGCATTAGAATTAATTCGGGAGCCTGCAGTTTTATTTGTCGATGAACCAACTTCTGGATTATCCTCTAGGGATTCGGAGAATGTAATGGATTTATTGCGCGAACTTACCTTAAAAGGAAAGTTAATTTTTGTGGTAATTCATCAGCCTTCATCAGACATTTATAAAATGTTTGATAAGATTATCTTTTTAGATGTTGGAGGATATCAAATTTACTATGGTAATCCAGTCGAAGCCGTAGTTTATTTTAAAAAAGCAGACCACCAGGTAAATGCAGACCAAGGTCAATGTTTAATTTGTGGAAATGTTAATCCAGAAATTATTTTCAATATTATCGAGGCAAAAATTGTAGATGATTACGGAAATTATACGAAGAATCGTAAAGTAACTCCTGAACAATGGAAGCAACTGTATGATAAACACGCGATGTATACGCGCTCAGAGGATATCAAAGAATTGCCTTCATTTAGTTTGAGTATACCATCTTGGTTAAAACAGACCAAAATATTTGCGACGCGTGATTTATTTTCAAAAATAAGTAACAAACAATATCTGTGGATTAATTTATTAGAAGCTCCTTTGTTAGCGCTCGTACTTTCGTACATTATTCGTTACGTTGAAATTCCAGGATCGGATTATATTTTCAGAACAAATGAAAATATTCCTGCGTTTATATTTATGAGCATCATCGTAATGCTTTTTATTGGATTAACCGTTTCAGCAGAAGAAATTTTCAGAGATCAGAAGATATTGAAACGGGAAAAGTTCTTGAATCTGAGTAAGTCCAGTTATTTAATTTCCAAAATAGGCATTCTATTTACCCTATCTGCTGTTCAATCCTTATTATTTGTATTGATTGGAAATAGTATCGTTGGAATTTCAGGAATGTATTGGGATTATTGGTGGATGTTGTTTACCGTTTCATGTTTCGCAAACTTGTTAGGACTTAATATTTCCGCAAGTTTTAATTCTGCAGTAACGATCTATATTTTAATTCCAATTATCGTAATTCCCCAGATGATATTGGGAGGCGCGATGTTTAGTTTTGATAAATTAAATGATTCCATTGGTGGAGGAAAACAGGTACCTCCAATGATTGCTGAGGTAATGGTTTCCCGTTGGGCGTATGAAGGATTAATGGTGGATCAATTCAAAAATAATCCATTAGAGCGCGAAGTGTTTGACTTTGATCAAAAGGAAAGCATGTGTAGCTATAAACAAGCATTTTTCATTCCTAAATTACAAGAATACGCTGATGAATGTATATCAATCATTGATGTTAAACAAGATTCTGTAGTCGAAGTAATGAAAAATCGTTTATGGGTAATCCGTAAATCCTTAGAATCAGAGAAAAAACTGGTTCCTAGAGTGGCGATTGAGGACATTGAAAAATTCAATTTCAATGAGTTTAATGAAGCAGAAGGAGAACGCTTAAAAGGTATTTTAGAAGAATTAATGAATTACTATTCAGAGATTTTTAATGTAGTAAATGGTAAAAAAATGGTCTTTTTAGCTAAATTGCAAGATACCCCAACTAAACAAAAAGCATTCGTGCAAGCAAAAGACGATTATCTGAATGACTATCTTACTGAAATCGTCACAAAATCTACCGAGAAGGATAAAATAAGCATACAAGATCATCAAATAATTCAGAAAAAAGATCCAATTTTCATGGATGCAAATACGGAGCGTACGTTTAGTTTTAGAACACATTTCTTTGCGCCTACTAAAAACCTTTTTGGAACGCTAATTGGCACCTATGGATTTAATATCTTAATGATCTGGATCTTTACCGCACTACTTTACATTGTTTTATACTATGATGGACTGAAAAAAGTGTTGAATTTAGTTAGTAAAAAAAATTAATAATTTGTAAATTCAAAAATGATCGTAAAACTACTACATAGCTTTATTTTAAAGAAAAAAATTACTGAATTGGTAGTTTTATGTAGTTTCTTTTGTTTCTCAAATCGGTTATTGGCACAATGTAATCCTACAATTGAGTTTACAACGACTTCAGGTACTTTGAGCGGTTGTGCCCCATTTACAGTTTCTTTTAAAGATCCAAACAATACTTCTACCCGTTTGTGGGATTTTGGAGATGGAAAAACTTCTGGTTCGCAAAATCCTACGCACGATTTTGATGCGGGGGTGCTGGGGGATACTACATATACTGTTACACTTACCAAAAATTGTAATGGCGGTGTATCTACAGATATTATTGTCACGGTATTTGCAAAACCTAAAGTAAATTTTAGTTCAGACACTACTTCTGTATGTGCTATTTATGACCAGGTGAAATACAAAGCATTGGCTGATCCAGGGGTATATTTATGGAACTTTGGAGATAATACCTCTTCTACCAATCAGAATCCTATTAAAACATATAATACTGGAGGAAATTACACCGTATCTTTGAAAGTAACCAATGTGCGTGGTTGTGAGGACACTAAAACTAAGTTGAAATACATGACCGTTAATTCACTTCCAAGTCCAGATTTCACGCTAAATAAATATTCAGGTTGTGTGCCATTAGCGGTTACTTTCACAAATACAACAGATACCTCTATCGTACAAATAAAAAAATGGGAATGGAATTTAAGTAATGGCTCAGGAATCGATAATAGTTTTACTCCGGGTTCAACCAATTATATAATTCCCGGAACAAAGTTATTGACTTTAACAGCAACAAGTATTCTGGGATGTAAAAGTAGTTCTTCTATTCAAGTTAGCGCTATATCTTCTCCGACAGCAGATTTTACAATTTCTCCAACAGAAATTTGCTCTAGTGATTCATTATTAGTTACTTATACTGGAAGTGCTGGAGCAAATGCTAATTTTGTTTGGAGTTTGAATGGCGGTATTGGAAATCCGGGAGTAGGAAGAGGACCACATTGGATTAATTGGGAAAAAGGAGGCGTTAAAACATTGAATCTATCAGTTACGGATAGTACTTGTTCTTCGAATTCTAGTAAACAAGTAACGGTTTTAGTAAGTCCTGTTATTACTTTTACAGCTTCCAACGACACCATTTGTACTGGCGATGAAGTTACTTTCACGACCATACCAGCATCTTTAGTAGATTATAAAGTATATAAAAATGGAGCCTTGTATCAAACCATGGAGGAGAATATTTTCACCTCCAATACATTCGTTACCGGGGATGCTTTCTATGTCGTAGCGAGTGATATAAAAGGTTGTAAGTCTAAAAAAAGTAATACTGAAAAGTTAATTGTTAAATCTAGACCTACAGTTTCATTATTGAGTTCGGATGTAGATGATATTATTTGTGCAGGAGATTTAGTTACCTTTAGCGGTACGCCAACAAATTATTCGAGTTATACCTTTTACAATTTTAGTCAACCACTTCAAATAGGTGTTTCCACTACATTTAATTCAACTTCCTTAACAGATAATGATTCCGTTTTTGTTGAAGCTACAAATTTTAATGGTTGCGCAAAAATGTCTAGTAATGCGTTTGTAATGCATGTAAAACCACCCTTGCCAAAACCAATCGTTAATTGTGGTGCGTCTACGGATAGTCAAGTGTCTTTCGTATGGGGCACGATTGCTGGTGCAGCTGGATACCAAGTAAGTGTTAACGGTGGCGCATTTCAAGATCCAAGTTCAGGTTTAAATGGGTTAAGTCATGTCTTTGGAGGTTTATCCAGTGGAGATTCCACAAAAATTGTTGTAAAAGCACTTGGTTCATTCTCATGTGCAACGAGTTTGGTTTCCAAAGAAAAAGCATGTGTTTCCAAAGTTTGTACCCCTTTTTCGATGAAATATGTTCCGTTTGATACGATTTGTAATGGCGAAACTGTAAAGTTACGAGTAGATAATATTTCTGCTACTAACTATTCTGTTGCTTGGAATGGAGCTACACCTGGGAAAGATACTACGTTTACTTTTAATCCTTCCATGGATACTGAAATTACTGCGGTAATTAAAGATTCTTCCCAATTATCCTATTGTTCAACATTTGATGCGACGTTTAGAATCAAAGTACATCCTTTACCATTAGTTACACTAAATTCTAGTTTACCAGTAATTAATTGTCAAGGAGATGTGGCTAAATTAACTGCTACTCCAGCGAATTATGATTTCTATTCTTTTTACAGCGGTAATCAATTACTCCAATCGGGTTGGAAAAATTATTATACCTTAAAAAATGTAAAAAATGGCGTGCCACTTACGGTAGTTGCTGAAAATTTCGGGTGTAAAGCAAGTTCTGTAAATACCATTACTAATACCGTGATCCAGCCTTTGGCACAACCTGTTGTCAATTGTGGTGGTTCCACCACTTCTTCGATGGAATTTACCTGGGACCCAATTTCAAATGCGATTGGCTATGAAATTAGTGTAGATGGTGGAAATTGGAAAACCCCAAGTTCTGGAGGCTCCGGATTGAAACATTTATTGAATGGATTAACGCCTGGAACAGCTGCATATGTATCTGTAAGGGCCTTGGGAGCAACCGTTTGTGGTAATTCGAAAGTGTCTGTACAAGCAAGTTGTTTTACAAATCCTTGTACTGCAATTACATATGCAACACCAACGAATGTTACGATTTGTCAAGGTACCACTGCAAGTTTAGCAGTAACAGATATTACCATACCAAAATACGATATATCGTGGAATAAAGTCTCCTATTCCAAAGCAACAACGTTCCAAGTAAAGCCAAAAAAAGACACAAATATTACAGTAAATGTCCGAAATTCGAATGAGTTAAATTGTCCTTATGCAACAAAATATATTCGGATAGATGTTATCGAACAACCAAATGTTTCGCTTGCTATTTCTCCAACTTCGAATTGTTTTGGAGATTCTTTAAGTTTGATTGCTACGCCAGTAACCTATGAATCGTATAAGTTCTACAATGGTTCTGCTTTACTGTATTCGGGATACAAGAGTACATTTAAGTCGGATATTTTAAAATCTGGTGCACAATTAAAAGTGTTGGCCCGAAATGGTTCTTGTATAGATACTTCGAATATCGTTCCATTAGTCGTTTCTGTTCCATTGGAAAAACCGATTGCCAATTCTGGATTCATCGATTCTGCTTCAATTGATTTTGTTTGGGATCCAATTCCAAATGCTACAGGATATCGTGTTAGTATAAATAATGCACCTTATATCGTTCCAAGTGCTGGAAATTTAGGACTTCACCATACAGTTTCTGGTTTAGCGAAAGGACAATCGCGTATCTTTAAAGTAATAGCTTTGGGAAGTACAGCCTGTGGAGATAGTCCGGAATCAGATACGATAATACGACATACTACGCTAGACAAAGATTCAATTTGTACTGCAATCACATTTAATAAAATTGCAAATCCTTCTATCTGTGAAGGAGATAGTTCGGTCATTTCCATAAATACGATTAACACTGCCTCGTATGCAATTTCGTGGGAAAATGGCGTAAAAGACACCATTACTTCGTATCGTTTTGCACCAATAATTACCGATACAATTTCGGTTAGCGTATACCGAACAAATGAACCATTATGTCCTGCAGTTACTAAATTCATTAAAGTAACGGTAAACCCTAAACCAGAGGTAGATATTATCGCTTCTAGTATCAATGATAGTATTTGTGAAGGAGAGGCTATTACATTTACTGCAATACCAAACGGATATGCGCAATATGATTTTAAACAGAATGCTTCACTGTTGCAATCTTCCAATGGCAATGAGTATGCTTTGTCTGCGATCACTTCTTCCTTGAATTTAATTGTTTTTGTGAAAGATGATATCGGTTGTACAGCAACAAGTGATGTTTATAAAATGACCGTAGTCAAAAAACCTGAAATAATGTTAACAAGTAATGCCATCAATGGGGGTATTTGTATTGGAAATGATTTGATGGTTTCTGCGAGTCCAAGTACGTATAAAAAATATAATTTTTATGCGAGTGGTGTACAAGTACAATCCAGTAATAGTAATGTATACGCACAATTTGCAATAAATTCAGGGTATTCTATTACTGCAAATGCAATACATCCTTTTGGATGTGTTGGAGATAAGACAACAGCATTACCAATTGAATTGTTTCAATTACCAAAGGTTTCCATACTTTCTTCCGATGTAGATAATAGTATCTGTGATGGAGATACATATTCGATTACTGCATCTCCAAGTAATTTGCCTAAATATGTGTTTTATGAAAATGCAACAGCGGTTCAAACCTCTGGATCCAATGTAAAAACATATAACACATTAAATACAAATAAATCAATTCATGTAGTTGCCACGGATATAAATATGTGTGTAAGTAAAAGTTCAGATACTATTAAAGTAACTGTAAATCCGATTCCTTCAATGACAAGTCCTTCATCATTAACTTTATGTAGTGGATTTGAAGTAAATATTCCCCTCAAAAGTAATTTACCCGCAACTTTTACTTGGCAAGCAACTGACAATCCAAATATTGTAGGAGAGAGTGTTACATTACAAACTACCACAACTTTAAAAGATTCTCTTAAAAACAAAGGTATTCTTAAGGAAAGCATCCTGTATTCTGTAGTACCAACTTCTATTCCAGGTTGTATTGGTCAACCGCAAACGGTAACAATTTCTGTAAACCCAACTCCTGAAATTGCTAGTCAAAAAGACACGATTTGTAGTGGAGTTTTGTTAGACATACAACCACAAAATGGGCTGCCAGTAGGAACTATTGTGCCAGCAAATACTACTTATACATGGACTTCTCCAGTTATTTCAGTGCCTAGTTCAATAACCGGTGCAAGTGAACAAGCTACAGGAGTTTCAAAAATTACACAAACGTTAAGTAATATAACTAATACAGTCTCAAAAGTAACTTATTCTATTACGCCAAAAGCAGGATTAAATGCGGGTTGTACAGGCAAAGTTTTTACATTGGATGTGTATGTTAATCCAACGCCTGCAATCGCTTCGTATTCGACAGACTCATTATGTAGTAATAGTACTTTTAATAAGTTACCTTTGAATGGCGTGCCAACGAAAGCAACGATTGTTCCAGCAACAATAACTTACACTTGGAGTGATCCCCTTATTCTTCCAAATGGATCAATTTCGGGGGTAAGCGCACAAGCAGTTGGACAAAAAAACATCGCACAAACACTTGTAAATTCTACCTTGAATTTAGCATCTCTTACGTATGTTGTAACTCCAAAAGCAGGAAATTGTATCGGGCCGAATTTTTCAATTCCTTTGGTTGTGAAACCAGTACCAACCATGACGAATTCTACAACGAAAAGTTTTTGTAGTGAAAATCAAGTGGACATAGCATTAACTCCTTCTTTACCATCGCGTTTAATTTGGTATGCAGATGAAAATAGCGCTGTCCTAGGAGAAACAACTTCAAGTCAAAATAGTGTAACATTGGTAGATAAATTAACCAATCAATCAAATAGTGTTCAAACGGTAAATTATTATGTTACTCCAACTTCTTATTATAATTGTATAGGCGCTAAAACTCCGATCACAGTAACAGTTTATCCTAAACCCGTAATTTCGGACATCACAAAATCGTTGTGTTCAGAAGATTCTTTAATAGTTCAACCTATGCAATTGGTTGGTGGTGATATAGTACCAACCAACACAACATATACTTGGCCTAGTCCAATTGTTTCACCAATCGATTCTATCCTAGGGTATAAAGCGCAAAATACGCCTATCGTACGTTTGGCACAACAATTAAAAACTACTTCCGTTTCCGGAACAGTTACGTATACAATAACCCCAAAATCAGGGGATGTAGGAGGATGTATAGGAAAAGATTTTATGGTGAATGTTTCAGTACATCCAGTTCCAAATCCCTTAGTTAGTTCGGATGTTTCTGGAATTTGTAAAGGTTCTTCGGTTCAAATTACAACAGAATTGAATGAAACTAACTATCCAAACCCTGTGTATACATGGAGTGATGGTCAAAAGAAAAAAAATATAACCGTTAAACCTACAAATACGAGCGATTATATTTTAAATGTAACAAGTAATGGCTGTACAAGTCTTTCAGATACAATCCATGTGGAGGTGGATGTAAATGTACCAAACGCGAATGCAGGGAAAGATTTTGTTTTGTGTAGGTATGACACTGCAACGTTACAAGCTACAGGAGGTAAATCGTATGTCTGGGAGGACCAACTTGGGTTAGTAAATAAAAATTCGGCGACACCTAAAGTAGCACCAGTCGTTACAACTACTTATAAAGTACATGTTATCAATGATTATTGCGAATCCGTAGATGAGATTGAAGTAATTATTGATCGATGTTTGAAAGAATTACCTACTAAAATTCCACAAATTTACACACCGAATGGGGATAATGCGAACGATGCATTTACGATTACAGATGTAGATTATTTTACTAAAAGTAGTTTGATAGTTTTTAATCGTTGGGGGAATATAATATACCAAGCTGCACCATATTTAAACACATGGGATGGCAAAAATGAAAATGGAGATGAGCTGCCAGATGGGACGTATTATTATTCGTTGGATTTAGGAAATGGAAATGATCCTTACAAAGGTTTTGTTGTAATTACACGATGAAAAAACAGAAAAGAAATAACTGGTTTTTAAAGCAAAATGTTTTGCTAATAGGCATGTTATTTCTTTTTTTTGTAGTATCTGGACAACAAGAACCGATGTATACCCAAAACAATTTTGACCGGTTAATGTTTAATCCAGCATATGCAGGAAGTTCCAATTGGATTGTAAGTTCCATAAAGCACCGTAGTCAATTTGTTGGATTAGAAGGGGGACCAGTAACAGATATTATAACGATTCATGCTCCTTGGCAGGCGCGTTCGGTTGGTTTTGGTGGAAAAGTTGTGTCGGATCGTTTAGGAGCAACGACACAAACAACCGTAAATGCAATTGGTTCCTACCATATTGGTTTAGGTAAAGGGAAGATGTCTGTAGGATTAGAATTTGGAATTTTTAATCAAGCAATTGATTTTTCTACCTTATTTAAAAATGATAAAATAGATAATGCGATACCCCCAGGAAAAACGGCGAAAACAAAATTAGATGGTGCATTCGGTTTACAATACCAAACGAAAAATTACTTCGTTGGATTATCTGTGCAACATTTATTTGGTGGTTCATTAAATTTCACGGAGTATGATCGATCTATTGTGGCGAATTTGCATCGACATTGGTTTATTTCTGGAGGTTATGTGAAGGATCTATCGAAAATGCTATCTGTACAACCTTGTATTTTACTCAAAAAAGTGTCAGGCGCGCCGATGCAATTAGATATTTATGCAAATTTTATTTACCAAGAAAAATATACCTTAGGGATAGGTTACCGAACAGGAGACGCATTAACATTTGCAGCAAAAGTACATGTCACGGATGCGATTCGGGTATCTTATTCGTATGATTTTAGAGTATCACAAATTGCAACTTATTCAAGTGCTGCACATGAATTTATGCTGCGTTATGGGATAAAATTATTACCTCCTCAACAAATTAAAGAAATCAATCCGCGTTACTATTTCTAAAATTGAAAACCAACAACCAACATATAATATTCGGTAAACACTTCCTATTAGGTATTGTGTTTTCAATGTGTTTTGTGTTTTCTAGTTTTTCTCAAAAGGGAAATATGGAAAAAGGGGATCGTTACTTTGATTTAAATTTATTTACGGAAGCAATTCCATTTTACTTAGAGGCTTCACAACAAGGTAAGCCTCAGGAAAAAGAAGCAGCAATGATTCAGTTAGGAAATTGCTATCGAATTACTGGACAATTTGAGGAAGCCGAAAAAACATTCCAAAAGATTCTGAAGAATAAAAAGACGCCAGCAGCTAGTTATTTAAATTATGCATTGGCTTTAAAAGCTAGTTCTAAATATACAGAGGCGATCGAAAGTTTTGTGAAATATCGAACTAAAAATCCTGCGGATTCTGTCACCGCAAATCGGATGATACAATCCTGTTTATTAGCGCAAAGATGGTTGGATGAGGAAATTGAATACGATGTAAATTTAGTTGAAAAGTTAAATACTACAGCTCCAGATTTTGCAGCTAATTATTATGAGAACGGAATTTTTATTTGTTCCTCGCGGGAAGGTAGTATCAAACCATGGATAAATTTTAATGGAGGGGATGCTGCTGCAGCTTTAGATTATTATTTCATGGATATTTCTGGACCACTAGATTCCATCAAAGAACCAGTGCAATTTCCTGGACTTTTAAATACCATATCACACGAAGGACCAGGATCGTTCACGAAAGATTTTAGCACTTTATACATTACTAAAACAGTAACAAGTGCTAAATCAAAATCACAAAAAAGACTAAAAACACTTCAAATCTTTGTCACTAAAAAAGATTCATCAGGAAATTGGAAAGTGCCAATAAGTGCTTTTAATTTCAATAGCTTCCAATATTCAACAGGTCATCCAGCTATTTCGAAAGACGGAGATAGGATCTATTTTATGTCCGACATGCCAGGAGGTATTGGTGGTACAGACATTTATTTTACCCAAAAACAAAAAAATGGTACCTGGGGAAAACCAGTAAATGTAGGAAAACCAGTAAATACCGTTGGTAATGAATTATTTCCATTTATTAGTGATGATTCGGTGTTATACTTTTCATCCAATATGCACCCAGGTATGGGGAAATTAGACATATTTTATACACGTCAACTATCCGATTCCCTTTGGGCCGAACCTTCAAATATGCGCCCACCAATAAACACCATTGGGGATGATTTTGCATTTGTAAAAGATAGTAAGGGAAATCGCGGTTTATTGAGTTCAGATAGGTTTAATGGAAAGGGTGCAGATGATATTTATACATTCAGTCATCATGAACCATTTGAAATCAATGTGGAAGGCCCGAGAATTAAACTGTTAGATCAAACCTTCTATGATGGAATAATTTATAAGTTAATCAATGACAGCACCAAAGTAGAACAAGTATTACCATCAGAAAACGCTTATTATGCAGCGAATTTAGAACCAAATACTAGTTATACATTAGTAGCACGTAAAAATGGGTTTAGATATGCAAAAGTGACTTTGATACGTCAAATTCCACCACTAGGTAATCAAATTTCTTTTTTAATACGACCGATGGATAAAACGGTGAAAGTAGCAGGAACACTTTTTAAATTAGATAGTGCCCAAAATACCATTCTTTCTAAAATACCGGATTCTCCGATAAGCTTATTAGAAAATGACACGGAAATTTCAAATAAACGAACAGATACAACTGCACATTTCAAGTTTAACTATGAGTTAACTTCTGGGAACTCCTATTTATTAATTGACAATGAAAGCAAACAACTTCCAGCTGTATCCTTACTTGATTCAACAAATGTTTTGGATAGCGTTGCAATACTTACAGACAGTTTAGTAGGTATCATTGCACAGGATGTTTCCAACAAATCGGATTCCTTGCAAATACTGCCTTTACCAAAAGTGTATAAAATTGACACAAATATCGTTGCTGAACAATTACTCTTTAAAGGGATGTTGAATTCAGATGGTAAGAAAATGAGTAATGTATCCTTAAAATTGTATAATGGAGATTCTCTGCAACAAAGTGCTAAATCGGATGGCATGGGATTATTTCAATTTACGTTAAATACGCAAGTTCCAGAATACACCATTTTTGCCTCCAAACCAGGGTATGAAAGTAAAGAGATCACAATTATAACGAGTGATTATAAGAACACTAATACAGCGATTATCCGTATTGAAATGATTGAAAAGGAACGTTTAGATGTCAATGGAGTTATCAAATCACGGGATACTATTGTCGTGAATGCCCAAATTGATTTGTATTCCAACATGGAGGATATGAAAACACAATTGACAGATAATAATGGTGTATTTAAATTTTCTTTAAATCCGGATGGAGAATATAGTATGACTGTCAATAAAAAAGGAATGTTACCGAAAAAAGTGGATATTGCAATGGAAAATATTGGAGAAAATGGCGATTTAGACTTGGCAATTGAAATGGATTCCATTAAAGTAGATGAGGTATTGACCATGAATATTTATTACGAATTTGACAAGTCCGATATTAAACATACCTCGGAGCTAGAGTTAGATAAATTTATCGCATTCATGAAAATTAATTCGAATGTTAAAATTGAAATAAGTGCCCATACCGATGAAAAAGGTTCAGATGCCTATAATTTGAATCTTTCCAAAGAAAGAGCGAGAAATGTCATGAATTATTTACTAGAAGAAGGACGAATCGATAAAAAACGCATTATTTCAAAAGGATATGGTGAGTCGATGTTATTGATAAAAAATGCACAAGCAGAAGATGAACATCAAAAAAATCGTCGAACTGAAATTAAAATAATAGGTTTATAGGAGTTATTCTATATGGAAAAAAATGGGTTGAAAAATTGTATACTTCAGGCAGTATGTTATTTTTGTAAGGATAAAATAGTTTGTTAATCTCTCAAAGTATCATATATGCTAAACAAAATGAAAAATATTACTAATTATGTATCCTGTATGAAAGGGTTTGTTGCAGTGCTCTTTTTGTTTGTAACAAGTGCATTAAGTGCACAATGCAGTTCGGATGCTTTTATGGATAATTGTTCGAATGCCTTAGATGATTTTAATTTTATTAAATCATTTGAATATACCAATCCAAAAGGAGGAGCCAAAGCGGAATATTCCTATGTGTTTTCAAAAGGTTCTACCTATCGCGTTGTTGTATGTGATGAGAATATTGCTGGGAACAAAATGGTTATATCATTATATGATCGTAACCACAAGTTGATTGCTTCAAACTTTGATAAAGCGTCTAAAAAAGTGTTCCCTGCATTGACATACCCATGTTCTGCAACCGGTGTTTACTACATTGAATATTCGTTTCAGGGAGATAAAGCGAAATGCGGAATTAATATATTAGGATTCACCAAAAATTAAAAAAACAACTTCGATGAAAAATAATTTTTTAAAAATATACTTGCCTTCTTTTGTTTTAGCTGCAATGCTTGTTTCTTGTGGTGGAAAAGGAAATTCGTTAGATGCAGAATTAGGAGATCCAACTTTATTGGTAAATTCCAAAAAACAGGCAAAAATGCTAGATGAATTAATTCAGTCTATTCCTTCGCCAATAGAAATGAATACGGTAATTAAATCCACCGGCGCTGCTTTCAACGCGAATATCATGCACAAAACTGCAGATGCGAAAAAGTACACGACAAACTACCAACAAGCTTTTAACGTTGGTGTCTATACTGCAGATATGGGATACATCAATGCGTATGACAAAACGATGTATTCTATCTCTTGTATTACTGCGGTGAAACAATTATCCGATGCAATTCAAGTTGGACAATTCTTTGATTTTGATGCTTTACAACGTTTGTCTAAAAACAGTAACAATGTGGATTCGTTGCAATACATTAGTATTAATAGTTTCAACAAAATGGATGCATACTTACGTTCTCAAAATAGAGGTGAATTAAGTGTATTAATCGTTTCTGGAGCATGGTTAGAAGGTTTACACATTGCAACACAAACCATGAAAGCAAAAGCAAACGATGAGTTGCGTGAAAAAATTGGGGAACAAAAAATTGTATTGGAGAGTTTATTGAAAGTCCTAAAGATGTGTGATAAAATCGACTACGTAAAAAATGTCTTAACGAAATACGAAAAATTAAACGACTTATTCGCAAACGTGAAAATAGAATATATCCAAGGAGAACCAGTGACAAAAATTGTGGATGGTCAAATGATTATTGAAGATAGTTCTACGTCTAAAATTATCATGACAGATGCACAATTAGCTGAAATTAAGGCATTGGTGGAATCTGTAAGAACAGATTTATTGAAATAATAATTAAGTAGGTATTTAGAATTCCAATTACCTACTAAAAGAAAATACTATTTAAAAACGGATGACTTTTTAGTTCATCCGTTTTTTTTTATACGAAAATGATAAAAAGCAACGTTAATATAAATAGATACGTCTAATTGATAAGCAGGAGTAGTAACAGATAATACCTAAAGCCATGAGACCTTATTTATATTCCGCATTTTTATCTACTTATGTTAAATCCATATTTAACGATAGAAAGGTACCAGTAAACGAACAGTTTTTAGAAGAATTATATGCTTATATCTCTGTAAATAAGGATACGTGCGTAAATAAATATGGGGAGTTTTTAGAATCTACGATTCACGCATCCGTTGTATTTAATTATTTAAAAGATTATTTTATTAACGACCGTTTAGACAATGAAAAATATACGTTTTTAGTTTGTTTAGCCTCTGAAAAACAATTGAAATCCTTGTCTGCAAATTTATTGTACACAGGCGATTTTTCGAACCGAATTCAGCGTGCATTGTATGAAACCTATGCCTTGAATTAATAACGTGCGACCATATTACCTCGTCCCTTTCCAACTTTCCACTCAAAGCACCCACCAGTAAAAAGGCGTCATAATACCCACCAACATCGCTAGTTTAATAAGCTTGTCGACCACCTTTAGATTTTTAGGTGTAGTTGGTAAGAATACTAATAGTATTAATGCGAGAACCACAAGAAGTGAAGCGATAAATACGGGTAAAGTTGCAAGAATATGAAGTAATTGATGCGCTGTAATATGATACACAAAAAAAAGTGTGTAAAAAAGCGGAACACTGCTTAAGATGCATATTGCTATCCATTTAGCAGCTTTATTTCCCAAAACAATTGGAATGGTTTGTGCATGTAATTGTTTATCTCCTTCTACATCTTCGATATCTTTCACAATTTCGCGTCCTAAATTGAGTACAAATGCAAAAAAGCACAGTAAAAAAATAAAATTACCTGCATCTAAAAATAAGTTCTTCCAATAAATAATAGTATAATTTAAGGACTCCGGAATCCTAATTTTTGCTTCTAAAATTGGATGTAGTTCATAACTACAAACATGGTAAAAGTGAAAACCACTTAAGAGAACTACCAAGGAGGTTAAGGATGCAATCAATAAGTTTCCAAGTACAAATTTTCGTTTGAAATACACGGAATATAACCACAAAACATTGATAGAAATTAGATGTATAAATGCGTACCAAAAGGTTTGGTAAAAAACACTTAAATAACATGCAGTCATAAATCCAAATCCATTGAGTGTCCAATGCCATATAATTGCTTTACGTTTCGTAATATGCTTGGTAACAATCAGTTTTTCTGGACGATTTATTTTATCTGCTTTTACATCGAAGTAGTCGTTAATAATATTTCCAGCAGCGGCAATACACATGGTGGAAAACGTAAGTAAGAAAAAATGGATTTGTTCAAAAAATGGATTTACGTCTATTTTTCCGCCAATGGTAAAATAAAAAAATCGAACTGCATACATCGTTAATGCAATGATAACTAGGTTTTTTACACGTATTAAACGAAGGAAATGTATCATTTAGCTAAAAATTTATATTCGGTTCTACGATTCGATTGGTGTGCTTTTTCTATCTCTTTAGGAGAAGTTAATTTCGCAATTTGCTCGTCACTAACTTTAGGCTGACTCTCCCCATACCCTTTTGCAAGTAGTCGCGTTTCATCAATTCCTTGTTGGATTAAATAATTGCGTACGGAATTAGCACGACCGTCGGATAACGTTTGATTTTCAGTAGCATCGCCTCTGGTATCGGTATGACCTCCAATTTCAATGCGCAAGGTGGTGTTTTTCACTAATAAATCACGCAATTTATTTAGCTCTATGAACGATACTGAACGTAATTCCGTTTTATTTAAATCAAAAAACACATTTGCTAATATTACTGGAATATCACTTCCAATTGGTACCAACTCAATATCCATGTGAACCGCTTCTTGGTCTTGTCCTGGAAGCATGTTAAAATTGGAAGAGTAAAAGTTATAGCCAGGATAGGAGACACTTAGTGCGTATTCTTGGTTAATCGGTAAGGAAACTAAAAACTCACCAGTAACTTGATCCGCTTCGGATCGAATAACTTCTTTTCCGGTTTTAACATCTACTAACTGAAATTTACCTGGAATAGGTTTTTTGGTAGTTGCATCAATTACTAAACCTTCAAAATAGAGGGTTTTGATTGGTTGTACCGTTTTTGGCATTTCAAAAAAGTAAATATCTAAATCGCCAAATCCTCCTTCACGGTCAGATGCGAAAAATCCAATTTCACCATCTGGACTTACCATTAAGGAATTTTCATCGTTTTTGGTGTTAATAGGATACCCTAAATTTACTGGAGTAGACCAATTTCCTTGCTCATCCATGCGCGATACAAATAAGTCTGATCCACCTAATCCAATATGCCCTTTAGAGGCGAAGTATAATGTTTTACCGTCTGGGTGAATTAGTACAGACTCTTCTTCTTGAGCAGAATTAATGGTGTTAGGTAATTTGACTCCTGGTCCCCAGTTTCCATTTTCTTGTAAGGTAGAAACATAGATGTCTGAACTTCTTGTGCCATTCGGTAAACGAACACCACGAATAAAATACAGTGTTTTTCCATCCGCTGAGAGCGACGGTTGTGTTTCCCAATTTTGCGAGTTAGGTAAACCAGGCAAATTGAGTACTTGACCCCAAGAAGATCCTATTCGTTTGGTGACAAACATATCACAACTACCTCGTCCCAATCTGCCTGCGCCATATTCCCCTGCTGGATCGGGACATGCAATAAAAATAAGGGATCTACCATCCGCGGCAATCGTTGGAGCACCTTCATTATTAACCGTATTGATATGACTCGGCATCGGTTCCGCTTTTGACCAAGCATTTCCTTTTAAATGCGAAATGTAAAAATCTTCTTGTTCTTTCACAGGTCCAGAGGCTCTGTTATCTTTAATGCGTCGTGTAAAAAGGATGGTTTTTCCATCTACCGTTATAGTTGGGAAATATTCTGGCGCTTCTGTATTTATTGCTGTGCCAAGGTTGATAGGTTTAAAGTTGTTCGGATTTTTCATCGATTCAATGGCAAAATAGGCGGATTGAATCTTTTGATTTGCTAGTGGAATATTTTGCGGATTCGCTTGTTTGTTTTTGGTATACATATCCAGGGTTTGGATACATTTTTGGTAGTCACCAATCTCAAAATAAAGCATTCCTAAAAAGAAATAGGTACTTCCTGTACTATTATGAAAAGGGTTTATTTGGATTGCTTTTTCGTAAAAATCGATCGCGAATTTAGGTTGGTTAGTATATTCTGCATATTCACCAGCTAATAAATATGCTTCCCAAAAAGTAGGATCTTTATCAATGGCTTTTTTTAAAATTTCCAGTCCTAATGTATAATTTTCCCTTCCGTATTGGTCTTTATTGAGTCTTGGCGCATCCATTCCTTCTTCAAAAAGAGAAATCGCCTTTTTACTTTTGGAAGAATATTTTTGTTGTGCGAAAGTTACGGTGCTTACAAGTAAGAAAAGGAAAAGTATTTTCATGGTAGTTAGTTTTAGTGTACTAGCTTATTGAAGCCTCAAGGAATGTCTAAATATTTATGCGTTTGCAAAGAAATACGCCATTTTGGGTTATGCTTTACATAGTCAACGATAAGGGGTAGGTTTTTATTTTGTTTAGACCATTCGGTTTGTAAATAAAGTTTGCACGAAGGCTTCACTTTTTCGGCATGTTTTTCCGCCCATTCAATATCGGAAGGGTGAAAAATCACCACTTTAAGTTCATCCGCTTTTTCGTATGCCTCTGGAACTGGATCTTTAAACTTTTTCGGGGAAAAACAATACCAATCTATATTTCCTTTTAGTTCGTAACATCCAGAAGTTTCGATTGCTACTTCATAGTCGTTAGCGTGCAATGCATTCACTAGTTCATGTAAGTCATACATTGCTGGTTCCCCACCGGTAATTACTACAAAGTCAGCAGGTGTTTTTTTTATCTCGGCAAGTATACTTGAAATAGATAAAAGTTTGTGTTTTTGTGCTTCCCAACTTTCTTTTACATCACACCAGACACATCCAACGTCACATCCTGCTATCCGAATAAAGTATGCCGCTCGCCCAGTATAGTTTCCTTCTCCTTGAATGGTGTAAAAATGTTCCATGATAGGGAGAGAAAGGGATGCTGTTTTTGCTGAAGTGTCCATAATTCAAAAATACGAAAATAATTGAATGGAAGTTTTTATACTTTTTATTCAATTCCGTATTTCACCGCAAATTTCACCAATCCAACCGCTGATTTAGCACCAATTTTTTCCATGATTTTATTGCGATGACCATCTACGGTTCGTTTACTGATAAATAAATAATCTCCAATTTCTTTAGAGGTTAACTCTTTTACTAACATGGAAATAATTTGAATTTCACGCAGGGTCAAATTAAACTCGTTTTGGATGAGTGTTGGAACCTCATCGTTGGTGTGATTAATCAAGATTTCCGCCACTTCATTGGATAAATATCGGTCGCGTTTCATGGTAGAAATCATTGCTTTTGTGATTTCGTCGAGACTAGAATTTTTTAATATATATCCAGCTGCACCATTCGACAATGCATCGCGAATTAAATCTTCCTCTTTGTGCATGGATAACATCAATACTGGAATCATAATTGCTAGTTCTTTCAATTTTTTTAACGTAGAAATACCATCTAACACAGGCATATTTACATCCAAAATAATTAAATCAAAATCCTGTTCTTTGGCTAGTTTAATAGCTTCTTTACCATGATTTGCCTGGGTAATCTGTACATCGATTTTTTTCTGTGTTTGCAGCATTAAGGTCAGTCCTTTACGAACTAATTCATGGTCATCGACTAATAATAAGTTAATTTTTTTCATACACAGTAAAAGTTAATGAGGTACCATCCGTTGCGTTGCTTTCCCATACATACTCTGCTTGAAGTACTTCTAAGCGTTGTGTAATGTTTCGTAAACCGTTGTTTTTTTGCACCGCATGCAATTCAAATCCGGTGCCGTCATCGATGAGTTGAATGGTCAATTGTTCTTTGGTTTGTTGTAATTTGACATAGAGATTTTCGGCATGCGCATGTTTAATCGTATTATTGAAAAATTCTTGTACAATACGATAGATAATTGCTTCTTCTTTTTTGTCTTTTCGACCTATTTTTTTTGCATTCTCCGAAAAATGAACGTGTATTGGATGTATGGTATTTGTTTGGTTACAAAGTTGTTCAATTGCTTTATTTAAGGTGTTATTTTCTAATACAAAAGGCATTAAATCAAAGGTGATTTCTCGCACCGAAGAAATGGAATCATTGACCATACGGTCAATTTCTTTTAAACATTCTAAATATTCAGCGGAATCTTTTTGCATCAAAGAAAGGGACCCTATAAAAAATTTAATTGCACCTAATTCTTGTCCAAGGGAATCATGTAAATCGGAAGCTAATCGTTTACGTTCTTGATCTTGCCCTAAAATGATGGCTTTTAAACGCTCTAATTCTGCATTTTTTTGAAAAGTTATGTCTTTCGCAATGAGTAATATTTGTTTCTTTTGTTCGAAGTCTATGTGTATTAAGTTGATTTCTAAATGTATCGTTTCGTGCAGTTGGTTTTTATAAGAAAAATGAAATTCAAAATTGGATTTTTGTTTTACTTTAAATACCTCAATTTTATCCAATAAACCTTTGGGGATAAATTCGTCCAGTTGGAAATATTTTTTTATCACTTTTTCATTCAAAAATGGTTCCCCTTCACAATTGGCATAGAAAATATAATTTTTATAGTCAAATACAAAAATGCGTTCTGGAAGTGTTGTTAAGATTAAATTGAAATTTTCTTTATTGATCGTATTAATTTCAAGTTCATCGATATAAGCGTTTATTCCTTCTCCTAATATTTGAAATTCGTAATTAAATTGTTCCGTTGGAAATTTTTGATAGAGGTTACCTGCCATATTATGGTGCAAATGATCTACGATTGCATTTCGAAGTTTTTTCTCTTCTTGATTTTTGGATTCAAGCAGATGTAACTCTTCTAAGAGGCTTTCAAGGGTATTTTCGCTTGTTAAAGTAGGAACAAATTCATCCTTATTCAATGCTCGAAGTCTACCTATAATTCCATCAATTGCTTTTTGATTCATTTGCTTTTTTATGTTTTAACAACCAGTTTTTTGCTTTTGTTTTGTCTGTGAAAATCCGCGTCTTTACATTCGGTTTTTTAACGGTGATAAAAGTATTGATTATAAATTTTTGTAAATGGGAATGAACGATAATTGCTGCTGCATGTAAATACTTATCCCCGTATTTTGCTGCATAATCTTTCGCATCTTTCGACATGGATTGTAGATTATTTAGATCATACAACCAATATTGACATCCCTCTTTTGAAAATGTATGTCGCAAATTGATTAAAGCAATACAATAATCCAGGTCTAAATGAATATCGTGTAAGAAGTTAGAATGCATAATTCCATCTTCCATCCAAAATTTTGTAAAATGATTTGAGGTTTCTTGCATCGTTAGGGTAACTTATTTTTTTGGTGAAATGATTTCTGTTTTTGTTCGAGTAACCATTTTTTAGCACTTTCTTTATTGGTAAAAATAGATGTTTTAACAGTTGGTTTTTTTACGATGATGAAGGTGTTAAAGAGAAATTTTTGCAGGTGTGTATGTACAATAATGGCTCCAGCGTACAGGAATTCTTGACCATATTTATCACCATATTCTTTTGCATCTTTTGTCATTATTTTTAATCCGTTCAAATCGTGTAACCAATATTGTTTTTCTCCTTGAGAGAATTCATGTCTAAATTGTATAAATTCCTGGATGCATTCTAAATCTAGTTGTACCTCTTTTAGGAAACGGGAATACATGATACCGTCTTCCATCCAAAATTTCACGAAATCATTAGAAGCTTCTCGCATCGTTTTTTTATACAAAGATACCAAGCATTTTGTCATTTTCTATTTCAAAAGTATAGGTATAAATACCTGTTTTTAGTGGTATTTGTACCCGAAACAGGTACTTTGAATAGGTTTTTCAACTTCTTTGAATGTAGATTTGCTCTATAACTTTAAAAATAAATAGTATGAAAAAAATTGTATTGCCGTTAGTAATAATGACTATTACATTGTTTGCGTTTGAAGCAAATGCACAAAAAAAAGGAGGTAAATCTAAAGGCTTAAGTGAAGGTACAATACTACTGGATGGCTACTATGGATATGGTAATTTATACAATGCAATTTTTAAAGCAATTGTATCTAATAGTTCTGAATCTACTTTCTCAAGTATTGGTCCATTAGGTGTTCGAGGCGAGTATTTACTTTCCGATAAAATTGGTTTAGGAATTGATATTGGGTTTAATTCCTCTAAAATTCAATATAAAGAATCTGGTTTCGATGCGGACATGAACTTAGTTAATTATGATGCAAGTTTACTTACATCCAAATTAGGAACTATGCTTACTTTTAATTATCACTTTATCAATAATAGTAAGTTTGATTCTTATTTTGTGTTTGGTTTGGGTTATGGAGGTAGAACTTTTACTGCTAAATCTGATTACGTTGGGTATGTTTCACCAACTGCTAAATCTACATTCCCAGTAGCTTCTAAACTAGGTTTTGGTTTTAGATATTTCTTTACAGAAAATATTGGTATGAATTTAGCATTAGGTGTAGGCCAAGGAGGTCTTGTCAATGCAGGAATAACAGCTAAGTTTTAATGTAATTACGTTTAACTAAAGACTGGTTAAACCATAAAAGTTCAAAAACTAAGAAATATCCCAATCAGCATTTGTTGATTGGGATTTTCAAATAGATACCTGTTTTAGATATATATGTGTTCGAAACACGTACTTTGAATAGGTTCTTAAAGATTCTTTGACTTTAGATTTGTCATTTAATTTTAAAAATAAATAATATGAAAAAAATTATTGCATTAGTTAGTATTGTATTACTAGCAGTTGCGTGTAAAAAAGCTACACCAACACCAAATAACCCTATTCCAACCAATGTGGATGGGGAGAAATTGATAATGGTTGTCTCTAACTACAATGAATATTTAGATACTACTAAATATGTTTACGATAGTAATAATAAAATAATTCAAGTTTATTCCTCTTCAAAATATCTACCTGGTTCATCAAATGGAGGTGATAATTATATTTGGAAAACGAATATTTCATCGAAATTTGATAGTGTAATATTTGATTCAAAATATACTATTAACAATAATGC
>JBIIKZ010000024.1:0-29092 GCA_044232905.1 Crocinitomicaceae bacterium | reverse complement strand
GTAATCCACCACCAATTCCAAAAATAATGAAAAATTGTAAGTACTGATTGTGGCAATTATTTTCATTTTCTACACCATGGAGAAAATTTACTTTTTTATATTCTTTAATTAATTCATCTTTAATATCTCCAGTCCCAACACCAAAGGCTAAATTCCTTAATAGAACCGTTTTCCCAGACTTCCAAATCATTAGTCTAGAACCTGACGATCCAGTTGTTCGAGAAGCTGTATTTGTTTTGGAGGATAATTCCTTTTGAGCATCTTCAAACCTAGATAATGCTACAATATCGTTTTTGAAAATGGATATAATTTCAAACAAAATTAGAACTACACACGAGAGGAAAATGGTTAAAATTACTTTTTTGTAGAATAATTCTTTGATAGCAAAGAAAACTAAAGTTATCCCGCTTAATAAGATTCCCGCTTTAGAGGATAAGATTAAGATTCCAACAATAAAAAAGGTAGCGATTGCTAGATTTTGTAATAATTGCGATTTATATTTTTGTTCCTCTTTCTTTAAATTCGCTATCTTATTGAAAATCAGTACGCAGTTAAATCCTATGTACAATGAAAAATAACTAGGATGCATGAATCTGGATAATTCATTATAAAAAAGCACCGTTGGACTTTTAGTTAAATAGAGACGGATAATAGCATATACGATACAAAAGAGAAGCGCTAATAGATTACCAATCGTATAAAACTTAAATATATAATTTAGATTTTCAGAGGATATTTTTTTTTCCGCAAAAATCACAAAAGGAATAATGAAAAGAGGTAGCTTGATTTCTAAATCTAAGGATGCGTATTTAAAATTCTCCGTGTATAGTAATGCTATGAGGTGAATTAGATAAATGGAAAGTGTTAGAATTGCTACTTTATTTTCTATTAGTCGTCTAAATTTTTCTTTTAACGTATTTTGTTTATCAATAAAAAATAATAAGAATAGAATTATTCCAAAAACAGAAGAGATATTATTTCGGAATGGAAGAAAGAGAAGCGAAAGTGCTAATAAATTCAAATATAGCTGTGTTCTGTTTTGAAATGGTGCACTTAATTTCATCGTTTTTATTTCCCAATAAAAGTGTATAATAAAATGCAAAGTTACTAATTCTATTTATTTCTATTAATTTTACTTTGACATTACTAATGTAGATTCAAAATCTAAGTTACACGATTACAAACAATGGTATTTTATTTAGTACTTGCTGGTATTTTTTCTTTTTTCTTAACTTATATTGTACGTAAGTTAGCAATCAACAAATCGATGTTTGATTTGCCGAACGAAAGAAGTTCACATACGATACCTACACCGCGAGGAGGCGGAATTGCTATTGCTTTGACTTGGTTTTTGAGTATTAGTATTTTGTATTACTACAATCAAATTGATAAATCGCTTTTTTTAGCATTATTTTCAGGGCTTTTATTGTCTATAATTAGTTTGTTGGATGATATTTATACCTTAAAAAATAAACCAAGATTGTTGGTGCAGGCTTTTGTTTCTGGTTTAGGTTTATACTTTACTGGTGGATTTAATTCAATCGATTTAGGATTTATTGTCTTTTCAAACCCTTATGTTTTAAATGTTGTTGCTTTCTTAACAATTATATGGTTCATAAATCTATTCAATTTTATCGATGGGATCGATGGTTACGCAAGTTCTGAATCGATTTTTGTAATTGCGATATTGTATTTTTTTACAGGAGAAAGTTTCTTATTGTTTTTACTAATGGCTTTAGTGGGTTTTTTACCATGGAACTGGGATAAAGCAAAAATTTTCATGGGAGATGTCGGAAGTACATTACTTGGATATACAATCATCATTCTTTTGTTTTATCTCCATAAACAGCATTCGGTTAGCATATTTGAAGGGTTAGTTATAACGTCACTATTTTGGTTTGATGCAACGTATACTTTGATTCGACGTTTTATCAATAAAGAAAATATAGGACAGGCACATCGCAAACATGCTTATCAACGAGTTGTACAAGCTGGATTTAGTCATCAAAAAACGGTAGTATTTGGTATGGTAATTAATCTTACCTTTTTACTTCTCGTATTTTTATCAAAGGAAAAAATTATTTCTGATTTTACCGGATTTTTACTTGCGATTTTTGTATTATTTCTAGTTGTCTTTTTTGTAAATAAAAAGAAAGCATTTTAACATGGTATCGACTACTGATTTCTTTGCGTCTGTTTTTCAAGTGGTAAAATTAATTCCAAAAGGTAGAATTACATCGTATGGAGCTATTGCTGCGTATTTGGGTGCTAAAAAATCCAGTCGCGTAGTTGGATATGCTATGAATGCTTCCCATGCTATACCAGGTATCCCTGCACATCGGGTGGTAAATCGTTTAGGTTGCTTAACTGGTAAAATGCATTTTTCACATCCCGATGAAATGGAGGAATTATTAGAAAAAGAAGGAATTCTTGTTAAAAATGATTGTATTGTTAATTTCAAACAATTGTTTTGGGATCCTTCCATCGAATTAGAATTGTAATCCTTAAATTCGTTGTATGATACTTGTAACCGGTGGCACGGGACTTTTAGGAAGTCATTTAATTCATTCACTTGCATTAGCAGGAAATAAAGTTCGTGCTATTTATCGCGATAAGAAGCGTATTCAGAAAGTTCAAGCTTTATTCTCTTTTTATAATACTCCGTTGTCTGTTTTTGAAACTATTGAATGGATAGAATGTGATGTCTTGGATGTTGTTACATTGGAAGAGGTTATGACAGCATGTGAAGCTGTGTATCATTGTGCAGCAATGGTTTCTTTTCAAAAAAAGGACTATCAAACGATGTTACGCATCAATAAATATGGAACTGCAAATGTGGTGAATGTAGCAATGGATTTAGGGGTGAAACGTTTTATGCATGTTTCATCGACTGCGGCTGTTGGGAAAACACCGTTGGATCAAACAGGATATCGTTCGGTGGTAGAGTCTAACAAATGGATTGCGGATGATTCCCATTCTGGTTATGCGATTTCAAAATACCTTTCAGAGAACGAAGTGTGGAGAGGGATCGAAGAAGGTCTGAATGCTGTTATAATTAATCCAAGTGTCATTCTTGGTCCTGGAGATTGGAATGAAAGTTCTTTATCGATTTTCCGAACCTTGTCAAATGGCTTGAAATTTTATACGCTGGGAGCAAATGCGTTTGTGGACGTTCGTGATGTAGTGTTTTCTATGACAAAACTTATGGAGTTGCCAGAGGCATTTAAACAACGCTATTTGTGCACCGGAACAAATGTTAGTTTTAAACAGCTTTTTGTCGTTACAGCGAAGCAAATGAATAAAAAAGCACCGTTCTTAGTTGCGAAGTCATTTTTGAGTGGTTTAGCTTGGAGAGTATCATGGGTATTAAGTTTAGTTACAGGTCATCAAACGGTTACGAGAGAATCTGCAAGTAGTGCGCAGGCTAAAGTGACTTACGATAGTTCAAAATTGAAAAAAGTACTAGATTTTGAATTTAGAAGTCTAGAAGACACGGTAAAACATGCTGTTGAAGGACGATTAATCTAGTAATTAACACGTCTTCAAAATCTCATCGATATAATTCAAAACAGGTTCTTTCCCAAATTTTGATTCACTAGAAGTAGCAAAAACTGGTGGTAATTCTTCCCACTGTTTCAACATTTCCTTTTTATAACTCAAAATATTTTTTTGTTTTTCGGAAGAAGATAATTTATCTAACTTGGTAAAAACCATGGAGAAAGGTATTTCTTTTTCGCCACACCATCCCATAAATTCCAAGTCGATATTTTGTGGTGGTAATCTTGCATCTAACAGTACAAATGTGTTTAACAATGTTTTGCGTTGTGTTAAATATGCAGCAATAAACTCTTCCCACCCATGACGTGCTTTTTTAGAAGCTTTCGCAAAACCATATCCAGGTAAATCGACTAAATACCATTCGTTGTTGATTTCAAAATGATTGATTAACTGTGTTTTTCCTGGAGTTCCTGAGGTTTTTGCTAAACTTTTTTGATTGGTCAACATGTTGATTAAAGACGACTTACCAACGTTTGATCTTCCGATAAATGCGAATTCTGGTTTATTGTCGTCTGGACAAAGTTTATGGTCGGAGTTACTTACTTTAAATGTTGCTGTTTTGATAATCATATTGGGATGTTTTTTTTGCAAATTTAGTCATTTTCAAATCAATAATCTTCAATTTCCCACATCTTCAAATCCTCAAATTTTACCCTGAGCTTGTCAAAGGGTTTCTCAATGAAATCTCATTATTGAATTGCCACGTTAATTCATTGATGAATTAAATTAACTTTTCCACATTTTTACATTAACTACCACTTTTTACCACTAAATTATTAATTAATAAAATATTGATTTTCAGTAACTTTAAAAATATTTGAAACATTTTTACTGCTTTAAACGTTACAAGTTATTAACATAGTGTAAATCGGTGGTAAAAAGTGGAGAAATCTTCATTAATTTTACCCATTATTAATTTGTTATGGCTGGTTTAGTAGGAGAATACGAAGTAAGATTAGACGCGAAAGGGCGTTTCTTATTTCCTGCGTCATTGCGTAAGCAATTGTCTCCTGCTGCCCTAGAGAAATTCATGTTGAATAAAGGATTTGAAGATTGTTTAACACTTTACCCAATGAATGAGTGGGATCGACTAAGTGATAAACTTTCTAAAATGAACTTATTTAAGCCTAAAAATCGAATGTTCTACCGTTTATTTCATCAAGGTGCGAAAGCAATTGCCTTGGATGGTGTTGGTAGAATTTTAATTCCTTCCATGTTGATGGAGCGAGTAGGTTTAGATAAGGATGTGATGCTTATTGCATACAACGACAGAATTGAAATCTGGGATAAAACCAAGTACTTCGATGTTATCGAAGGAAACATGGCAGACTTTGCTGATTTGGCAGAGGAAGTAATGGGTGATATCGATGACACAGAATAACGAAGTATACCACATACCAGTAATGCTTGAGGCTTGTTTGGAAGGGTTAAATATCCATCCAGATGGGGTGTATGTAGATGTTACCTTTGGTGGTGGTGGACATTCGAAAGCGATTTTTTCAAAACTTTCAGAAAAAGGACAGTTAATTGCCTTTGATCAAGATCCTGATGCATTAGCAAACGCTTGGGATGCCCCAAATTTTCAGTTGATACCCTCTAATTTTTCATTTCTTAAAAACCACTTACGTGCCTTGGGGATTGAAAAAGTGGATGGGATTTTAGCGGATTTAGGTGTTTCTTCCCACCAGTTTGATGAAGGGAAGCGTGGATTTTCGATTCGTTCTAATGATCCGTTAGATATGCGTATGAACCAGAATGGTGCGTTATCTGCATTTGTGGTGGTGAATGAATATGAAGAAGATCAATTAATTAGGATTTTACGCAAATATGGTGAGTTAACTTCTCCTGGAAAGATCGCGGGTACTATTTGTAGAGCGCGTCAAGCAAAGCCAATACACACTACCGGAGAGTTGATGGAAGCATTAGCACCAATTGCCCCAAAATTTAAAGATCACAAGTTTTTTGCGCAAGTATTTCAAGCCATCCGCATGGAAGTGAATAACGAATTGGATGTGTTGGAGAAATTCTTAATGCAAACCGATGAGGTGTTAAAGCCAGGGGGACGTTTAGTTGTAATGTCTTATCATTCTCTAGAAGATCGATTGGTGAAAAATTACTTGAAACGTGGAAATTTAGACGGACACATTGAAAAAGATTTTTTTGGAAATATCTTAAAACCGTTTAGTGATATTACAAGAAAGCCGATTTCACCATCAGAAGAAGAGATTGCAGTGAATTCAAGAGCAAGAAGTGCAAAATTACGAATAGCAGAAAGAGAAAATGGATAACGAATACATCGTGAAAGAGGATGTAATTGAGGAAGTATCTCAATCTCCTGTGAAGAAAAAAGCAAAGAAAAAGAAAGGGAGTAAAAACAGTAATATTTTCCTTCAAATTTTAAACGGAGAGTTTTTGGTGCAGGATTTTGTAATCAACAACTTAACTTATGTTTTCTTCTTATTTGCAATATTTATTATCGTTATTTCCAAAGGATATTACGGTAAAAGTTTGGTAAAGAATATGGAAACTACACAGGTGGAATTAGATGCTAAAACTGCTGAATTTGTGGAAACAAGAGCAAAATTAGAAGAAGCAACGAAAAGAGAAATATTAATAAAAAAATTGGAAGCTAGAGGTTTGTATGAAACAACGAAACCTGCGAAAGTAATTCGAATTAAGAGAGAATCGAAATGACGGAAAGACAAGGATTATTATTAAGAGCCTATTTGGTTTATTCGCTATTTGTGATAGGGATGGTTCTTGTTATTGTCCAAGTTTTTAGAATTCAATTAGATAAAACAGATAAGCAAAAATCAGAACTTTCTAACAGTGATTCAACAGGTAAAATGCCAATACGTTATGTGAAACGTTATCCGAGAATGGGAGAGGTACTAGATTGTAATGGAGTTTCTTTGGTTACTTCCATTTCCTATTACGATTTGTACATGGATCCAACGGTTCCAAAACCTGAATTGTTTGATGATCAAATAACAGATTTGTCTGTTAAGATGAGCAAAATGTTCCCAAAAGTTTATACAACTTCTAGAGAATTTGAAAATTATGTCCGCAAAGCAAGGGCTCGAAAAAATAGATTCTTAAAAATTAAGGATAAAGTTACCAACGAACAACGTCGTTATATCAAAACTTTCCCAATTTTTAAAGAAGGAAGGAATAAAGGTGGTTTAATTGACAATTATGAGATTATTATTCGTAAAAGACCTTTTGGTGATTTATTAAAAAGAACATTAGGATATTACCAGCACATACCAGGAAAAAAGGAATTACGCGTTGGTATTGAAGGAGCTTTTCATAACTACTTGGCTGGAGAAACCGGGGAAGAGGTAGAGCAAAAATTAGCTACTGGTTGGAAGAAAAGAGGACAAATTACAAAAGAAGCAATTGAAGGCGCAGACGTAATTACTTCGATTGATAAAGAAATTCAAGAGGTAGCGCAAAATGAATTACACAAACAATTAAAGGACAAGAAAGCAAATAACGGTTGTGTAATTGTGATGGATGTGAAAACTGGATTTGTGAAGGCGATTGCAAACCTAACTTTGTCTGAAGAAGATGGAAAGTATTACGAATTATATAACCAAGCAATTGGAGGAAAGGAAGTTCCTGGATCAACATTTAAATTAGCTTCGTTAATGGCTGGATTAGAAGATGATAAATTCAAAATTACGGATACGGTTCAGGCAGCAAGTAGTTATACTTATAGTAGAAGAACTCTGAATGAAGCGAAAGGACATAATTATGGTCGCATCTCTATTCAACAAGCTTTTGAGAAATCTTCAAACGTAATTTCTAGAATCATATACAAAGCCTACAAAGATGAACCACAAGAGTTTTTGAGACATTTGGATGAATTTGGATTGACAGAACCTTTAGGAATTGATTTAGCGGGTGAACCAAATCCAACAGTACATCGTCCGGGAACCAAAAAATGGTCTGGTCTTTCTTTACCTTGGATGGCTGTTGGTTATGAATTTCAACAAACTCCTTTACAAACTTTAGCTTTTTATAATTCAATTGCAAATGAAGGTAAACTAGTAAGACCACAGTTTGTGCAAGAAATTCGTCGAGGTACACAGGTTATTAAGACCTTTCAACCAGTTGTTTTAAGACAAAAAATATGTTCCAAAAGCACACTTGAAATTTTGAAAAGTTGTTTAGAAGGCGTAATGACGAATGGTACAGGTAAAAAATTAACATCTTCTTATTTTGAAATCGCTGGTAAAACCGGTACAGCGCATGTAATGAATGACCGTTCAGCAAAAGCAGGAAAAGGAGAACGTATTTTCTTGGCATCTTTTGTTGGTTACTTTCCTGTTAAAAATCCACGCTATTCTTGTATCGTTTCTGTGGAAGCAATCGGTGAAAATGTATATGGTTCTGTAATGTCCGGAACAGTTTTCTCTGCAATTGCAAATAAAGTATATGCATCTAGTTTAAAATACCACAAAGCAATCAACGAAAAAGGGAAACGTGTATGGGAAATACCGGTAACGAAAGACGGCAATCAATATGATTTAAAAAAAATATTACGTAAACTGAAAATACCATTCAAACAAAGTTCGCAAGATGAATGGATTTCAACCGAAAAACAAAATAATGCTATTGAATTCCATAAGCGATTGATTACAAAAAATTTAGTTCCAGATGTTATTGGAATGAATGCAAAAGATGCTGTTTATTTAATTGAAAACGCAGGAATGCATGTGAGTTTGAAAGGATATGGAAAAGTTACAAAACAATCCGTTTTTCCAGGAAAACAAATTTATAGAGGAGGTTTAATCGAATTGACTTTGAATTAATGAGAACACTAAACGACATATTAATTAATTGCGATATTCTTTCTGTTCAAGGAGAAATGTTATTGGCTGTTGATCAAATCGTTTTTGATTCAAGAAAAGCAGTTAATGGTTCTTTATTTGTTGCGATAAAAGGAACGCAAGTGGATGGTCATTCATTTATTTCAAATGTAATTCAACAAGGATGTAAAGCTATTTTATCTGAAGTAACAATTGAAGTTCCTTTAGGAGTTACTTTAATTGTTGTAAAAGATACTTCCTATACTTTAGGTTTAACCGCTTCCAATTTTTTTGATAATCCATCATCTAAATTGAAGTTAGTTGGTGTTACAGGTACGAATGGGAAAACAACGATTGTTACATTATTACATAAAGTATTTTCAGATTTAGGATATAAAGTAGGTCTATTATCTACAGTTGTAAATAAAATTGGGGATAATGAAATTCCATCCACACACACTACACCTGATCAAGTTTCTTTGAATGGGTTATTGGCGCAAATGGTGCTTGAAGGATGTGAATTTTGTTTTATGGAAGTGAGTTCACACGCTGTTGTACAACACAGAATAAGTGGTTTAAGTTTTACTGGAGGTGTATTTACTAATATTACTCATGATCATTTAGATTACCATAGAACATTTAAAGAATACATTAAAGCTAAAAAAGGCTTTTTTGATGCTTTGAATAAAGATGCTTTTGCATTGACAAATACCGATGATAAAAATGGAATGGTGATGCTTCAGAATTCGAATGCTAATAAAGCATCGTATGCAATGAAAACACCAGCAGACTTCAAAGTGAAAATTATCGAAAATCAATTTTCTGGATTGGTTTTAACGATTGATGGACAAGAAGTTTGGACAAAATTATTGGGTTCATTTAATGCATATAACTTATTGGCAGTTTATGCTGTTGCTGTTCTTTTAGAGCAAGATAAAATTGAAACTTTAACAGTAATCAGTAAGCTCGATGCGGTAGTAGGACGTTTCCAACAAGTAAGAAGTAAAGGTGGTATTACTGCGATCGTAGATTATGCGCATACACCGGATGCCTTAGAGAACGTGCTACAAACAGTAGGATCCATCCGTTCAAAAAATGAAACGGTATTTACTATTGTAGGTTGTGGTGGTGATAGAGATACAACTAAACGTCCAAAAATGGCTGCAGTTGCTTGTGCTTTGAGCGACAAAGTAATCATTACATCCGATAATCCTCGTTCCGAAAATCCAGAAGATATCATTGCACAAATGATGGAAGGGGTAGAAGGACAATACTATAAAAAAACATTGTCGATAACGGATAGAGAACAAGCAATAAAAACAGCTTGTGCGATGGCTGAACCAAACGATATCATCTTAATTGCTGGTAAGGGACACGAAACGTATCAAGAAATTAAAGGTGTGAAATACCCTTTTGATGACCTAAAAATTGTAACTAACCTTTTTGAAAAACTAGAGAAATAATGCTATACTATTTATTCGACTTACTAGATAAATGGAATGTTCCTGGAGCTGGATTGTTTCATTTTATTTCTTTCAGAGCCGCGCTGGCTTTGATCGTTTCCTTAATTATTTCCATTGTTTTTGGGAAAAAATTAATCAATTTATTGCGTCGTCAACAAATTGGAGAAACAGTTCGAGATTTGGGTCTTGCTGGACAAATAGAAAAATCCGGTACGCCAACAATGGGTGGAATCATCATCTTAAGTGCTATAATTATACCAACCTTATTATTTGCAAAATTGCATAATGTCTATGTTATTACGATGCTAATTTCAACTGTTTGGTTGGGATTGATTGGATTTTTAGATGATTACATCAAGGTTTTCAAGAAAAATAAAAAAGGACTTGCAGGTAAATTTAAAGTAGTTGGACAAATTGGTGTAGGAATTATCGTTGGTTCCATTTTGTATTTTAATGACAATGTCAAAGTGCATAAGTTGGTACCTAAAACACATGTACTATCTCAAGATGAACGAGTTGTAAATAGTCACCATGCAGAGTTTGCAAAAGATTCCAATTCTGTTTGGATTGAAACACGCGATATGACTACTACGATACCTTTCATCAAAGGAAATGAATTTAATTACAACTGGATGGTGAATGACGTGCACAAGTCTTGGGGATGGTTAATTTTTATTCCAATAGTGATTTTCATCGTGATTGCTGTTTCCAATGGTGCAAATATTACGGACGGGCTAGATGGTTTAGCGACAGGAACTTCCGCAATTATTGGAATCGCACTTGCTATTTTCGCCTATGTAAGTTCGAATGTTCGTTTTGCAGATTATCTGGATGTAATGTACATACCTGCTGCAGAAGAATTGGTTGTATTTATTTCAGCGTTTGTTGGGGCATGTATTGGTTTCCTATGGTATAACTCTTATCCTGCCCAAGTGTTTATGGGAGATACAGGGAGTTTGGCATTAGGTGGAATAATTGCAGTATTCGCAATTTCTGTACGTAAAGAATTATTAATCCCAGTTTTATGTGGTGTGTTCTTAATTGAAAATTTATCCGTAATGATTCAAGTTGGCTATTTCAAACTGACCAAAAAACGGTTTGGAGAAGGTCGTAGAGTTTTTCTTATGGCTCCATTACATCACCATTACCAGAAAAAAGGAATGCATGAAGCAAAAATTGTTTCCCGTTTTTGGATTGTTGCAGTTTTGTTAGCCGTGATTACTATCGTAACGCTTAAAGTAAGATAAGATGAAAGGCGAAGGGAAATATTTAGTGATTTTAGGCGCTGGAGAAAGCGGTGTAGGTACCGCAATTCTCGGAAAAAAATACGGATGGAACGTGTTTGTGTCTGATTTTGGTGTTATTTCTCCAGAATACAAAGAAGAATTGAACCAATATGAAATTGCTTGGGAGGAGGGAAAACATTCCATAGAATTACTTCACAATGCAGATATAGTTGTTAAATCCCCAGGTATTCCAGATACAGTAGCCGTGGTTAAACAATTTACTGAAAGAAATATCTCGGTAATTTCTGAAATTGAATTCGCAGGGTATTACAATACGGCTAAAACAGTTTGTATCACTGGTAGTAATGGTAAAACGACAACAACGATGCTTACGTACCATACCTTCCAAAAAGCGGGACTAAATGTTGGTTTAGCTGGTAACGTTGGTAAAAGTTTTGCAAAACAAGTTGCGGAAGAAAATTTCGATTGGTACATTTTGGAATTGAGCTCCTTCCAATTGGATGGAATGTTTGATTTTAAAGCGGATATCGCAATACTATTAAATATCACGCCGGATCATTTAGATCGCTATGCATACGACATGCAAAATTATGTCAACTCAAAATTTAGAATTATTCAAAATCAGGGAGAAAATGATTTTTTTATCTACAATGCAGATGATGAGGTAATTACTTCCAATTTTGACAAAATAAAAACGAATGTAAATACGCTTCCTTTCTCAATTCGTAAAGTGATTGAGAACGGTGGTTATGCAAATGAAAAACAATTAACCTTAAATATAAATAAAGATCCGTTTATTATGTCTATTCATGATTTAGCCTTAAAAGGCAAGCACAATGTGCAAAATTCGTTAGCGTCAGGTATCGCTTCACGATTAGTTGAAATCCGCAAAGAGGTGGTAAGAGATAGCTTCTCTGATTTCCAAAACGTTGAACATCGTTTGGAGTTTGTTGCCAAAGTACATGGTATTTCATTTATCAATGATTCTAAAGCAACAAACGTGAATTCAACATGGTTTGCATTAGAAAGTATGGAAGCGCCAACTGTTTGGATCGTTGGTGGTGTAGATAAAGGAAATGACTATTCTGAATTATTAGATTTAGTAAAAGATAAAGTGAAAGCTATTATCTGTTTAGGTACGGACAATCAAAAGATCAAAGATACGTTCAATGGTGTTGTAGAAACCATTGTAGAAGCAGGATCAGCAATGGAAGCAGTTAGTTATGGTTACCGCTTGGCTAAAAAAGAGGAAACAGTTTTGTTATCCCCAGCGTGTGCTAGTTTCGACCTTTTTGAAAACTATGAAGACAGAGGAAATCAGTTTAAATCTGCTGTAAGAGCATTATAATTATTCCTTGAATAAGTTTTTTTCATACTTAAAAGGAGATCGCGGAATTTGGGTGATCACACTAATTTTACTAGCTTTTTCGCTAGTAAGTGTCTATAGTTTTGTCCCAATTTTAGTAAAAATAGAAGGAGGTACACCGTTTAAATATCTATTTAAACATTTGATTTATGTAGTGCTTGGTTTTATTACCATGTTCTGGGTACATCGAAAGGATCCAGCGTATTTTTCAAAGTTTGCTCGATTGATGTTTTATGCATCTATCCTATTGCTTTTGTTTACATTTTTCTTTGGTACCAAGGTAAATGGGGCTGGAAGATGGGTGAAAATTCCGTTTGTAGGATTGACATTTCAATCATCCGATTTCGCAAAATTAGGTTTGATTGTATATTTATCTCGATTATTAGTCAAAAAGAAAGATTCTTTCAATTCCTGGAAAAGAGGGTTTTGGCCAATCATGTTTCCGATTATCGTAATCTGCATCTTGATTTTTAAAGATAACTTTTCAACTGCTTTTTTACTTTTTTGTATCTCATTTTTAATTCTAATTATCGGCAAATTTCCTTTCACTAAGATTTTGGCTGCAATTGGAGGCGGTATTGCGCTTGCTGGACTTTTAGTTTTAATTCATATTTCAGCACCTTCACTAAATGTTTTGCCGCGTTATGAAACTTGGAAAAATAGAATTACCAATCGTTTAGAAACTGATAAAGATGTTCAGGCAAATGCACAGTCTTTGAATGCTGAATTAGCAATATTTAATGGTGGTTTCATAGGACAAGGAGTAGGGGATGGAAAACTAAAAGAATATTTACCAGAAGCATATGCAGATTTTTATTTCTCAAGTTTTGTGGAAGAGTTCGGATCCTTTTCAGCAATTATCTTAGTTTTTTTATATTGCGTATTGCTTTTTAGAATAATTCGTATTGGTTTGAAGTCGGATAAACTTTTTGAAACCTATCTCTGTATTGGGATAGGGATATTATTGTTAACGCAAGCGACAGTAAATATGATGGTATGTACGGGTATTTTTCCTGTAACAGGTCAAAACATGCCTTTACTCGCAATGGGTGGTTCTGCACTTATTATGACATGCCTTGCAATAGGTATGGTACAATCGATTGCTTATAAACAAACAAAAATTACTAAGTCTGAAGAAATTTCGGACGATATGTAAGGATGTTGCATAACATCCCCTTTTTAAAATAAAATGTAATGAGCACACAAAAAATTATCATATCTGGAGGTGGGACTGGTGGACATATTTTTCCAGCCATTGCTATTGCGAATGAATTAAAAAATCGTAATCCAGCTGCTGAAATATTGTTTGTTGGTGCATCTGGTAAAATGGAAATGGAAAAAGTTCCACAAGCTGGTTATTCCATCATTGGGTTACCTATTACGGGTTTTCAACGCCGAATTACATTTTCAAATTTTGTACTTCCTTTTAAGTTAATATATAGCCTGTTAAAGGCATTTTTTATTTTAAAGAAATTTAAACCTCAAGTTGTGATTGGCGTTGGTGGGTATGCTTCGGGACCAATTTTGAGAATTGCCTCAATGCTAAATATCCCGACTGTTGTACAAGAACAAAATTCATTTCCAGGAAAAACAAACCGCATACTTTCAAAAGTGGTTTCTAAAATTTGTGTTGCCTATCCTAATTTAGATAAATTTTTTCCAAATGAAAAAATCGTATTAACTGGAAATCCAGTTCGAAATGAAATGGTCTTAATTGATGGAAAAAAAGCGATAGCAATAGGACATTTTAAGTTAGATAACTCCAAAAAAACAATTTTAATGATCGGTGGTAGTTTGGGCGCTCGAACGCTTAATGAAAGTTTAATAAACAGTATCGATAAAATTACCGCATCCAATGTACAAGTGATCTGGCAATGCGGAAAATTTTATTTCCCAAATTATACGAATCAAAAAGCAGAATTAGCGTCTAAAGGGATTCATTTGTTTGAATTCATAAAAGAAATGGATTTAGCGTATGCTGCAGCGGATGTAATTATTTCAAGAGCTGGAGCAATGTCTGTATCTGAATTAACGATCATTGAAAAACCAACAATATTGGTACCTTCTCCTAATGTATCGGATGATCACCAGACGCACAATGCGAATTCCTTAGCAGATGCAGTGCTTGTAATTGCCGATAAAGAAGCAAAAGAAAAATTAATTCGAGCAAGTATTGAATTGTTGACAAATGATAGTGCAGGAAAGCAAATGGCTGTAAAATTGCGAAATTTTGCAATTCCAAATGCTGCTGCATTGATTGTAAATGAAATTGAAAAATGCATGGTATGATAAACAATGTAGATTTAAATGCATTCAAAAAAATATATTTTCTTGGTATCGGAGGAATTGGAATGTCTGCGCTTGCACGTTACTTTAAGTTAAAAGGTTTTGAAGTGAGCGGCTATGATAAAACACCATCTTCATTAACAGACGCATTAGTGGAAGAAGGGATTTCAATTCATTTTGAAGATTTAGGAGCTGCAGTTGGGAAACAGATTGACAAAGGAAATACATTGGTAATCTTTACCCCAGCCATTCCTAAAGAGATGCTAGAATATGTATTTATTTTAGAGCATGAATTTACTATTTTAAAACGCGCGCAAATACTTGGTTTAATCACGCATAATTCTAAAGGTTTGTGTGTTGCAGGTACGCATGGAAAAACGACAACAAGTACCATGCTTGCACATATATTGTTTACTTCTTCGCTCAAATGTAATGCGTTTTTAGGTGGGATTTCAACCAATTATAACACCAATTTTATTGCATCTACTTCCTCTGATTTCACGGTGATTGAAGCGGATGAGTTTGATCGCTCATTTTTACAACTAAATCCTTTTGCTTCCATTATCACTGCGTGTGATCCAGATCATTTAGATATTTATGGCGATGAAGAAACATTCCTAAAAGGATTCCAAGAATATGCAAATTTGATTAATCATGACGGTCTTTTAGTAATTAAAAAAGGATTACCGTTAACAAGTCATACCAATGTAATTACATACTCTTTAACGGAAGCGGCTGATTTTAAAGGAAGGAATTTACGTTCTGAAAATGGAATGCAGGTGATGGATGTAGTTATCGAAGGAAATGTTTGGAATAATATTATCTTAGGATTACCAGGAATTCATAATGCCGAAAACGCACTTGCATGTATTGCATTGTGTGTTTTTCTTGGTTTGTCAGAAGAAGAAATTCGCCATGGATTAAATACATTTTTAGGAGTGAAACGTCGCTTTGAATACCATGTAAAAACGGAAGATATTGTCTATATCGATGATTACGCGCACCATCCAACGGAATTAAAAGCATTAATAGATTCTGTTCGCTTATTATATCCTACAAAACAAATTTCCTTGGTTTTTCAACCACATTTATTCTCCCGAACGAATGATTTTATGGAGGGCTTTGCAGAGCAATTATCACAGGTGGATGATTTGTATTTATTGCCTATTTATCCTGCGAGAGAAAAGCCAATGCCTGGGGTGACAAGTGATGTGTTATTGGCTAAAATCACGGCTAAATCAAAGCGCTTGATTGAAAAAGAGGAACTGGTTGAGGCGATTGAATTAACTTCTAATCAAGTTGTTTTAACCGTTGGTGCAGGGGATATTGATCGCTTGGTTAAACCATTGAAAGAAAAAATTATTAATGAAAGCTCCGCTGGATTTTAATTCTACGGTAATTTGACAAAAAAGTAACTATGAAACCTTGGCTTAAAATTACGATTTGGACTCTCTTCTTTGCATTGATTGTCATATTATTAGCAGTAACTAATAAGGAGCAAAAATCAATAGTTTTAAAATCGCCTAAAATTCATATTGATATACAAGACGAAAACGCGTTCTTAACAGAAAAAGAATTGTTCGTGCGATTAAAACGAAAAGGCTTAATTCTGAACAGTCAAAAAAATCAGCAGTTACAGCTAAATAGAATTGAAAAATTCGTAAATGGTATGACAGAAGTACTCGATTGCAATGTGTATACAAAATTAGGTGGGGACTGGGCGATTAATGTTAAAATACGAAGACCAATTGCTCGTATTTTTAATAATTACGGGGAGAGTTTTTATTTAGATGAACTTGGGTATACAATTTCACCATCGTATCTTTATACAGCTAGAGTTGTGGTGGTTACAGGAGATATTCCGGATAGGAATAATGGATTAATGGTGAATAAAATTATTAACAATAAAAATTTAATAACTAAATATTCCTTAGACGATATCTACAGAATTTCTCGCTATGTTTGTAATGATCCATTTTTTTCTTTACAAATAGGTCAAATTCATAAAGAAAAAAACGGTGATTTTGTGCTTGTACCGCGTGTTGGAGAGCAAAAAATTATTTTCGGAAGTGCCCTTTCTAATGAGGAAGTTAAAGTAAAATTCCGTAAATTAGCAGACTTTTACAAGGAAGGCATTCCCTATGAAGGTTGGAGTACGTATGATTGTTTTAATCTGAAGTATGAAAATCAAGTAGTTTGTAGTAAAAAACAATTAGGGTCAGACCTGAAAGAAGATTAAATATGAGTCAAGTAATTGTAGGTTTAGATATTGGCACAACGAAAATTGCATGTTTCGTTGGAAGAATGAACGAACATGGTAAAATTGAAATTTTATCGATGGGAAAAAGTGATTCCCTTGGTGTTTCACGTGGTGTTGTTTCTAACATTGAAAAAACAATTGACTCAATTGAATTAGCTGTAAAAGAAGCACAATCATTAGTGCAAGGCGACTTGATTATTCGTGTTGTAAATGTAGGTATTGCTGGTCAACACATTAAAAGTTACCAACATAGAGGGATTCTTACACGTAGAAAAACGGATGATTTAATTACGATTACGGATATAAATGCATTAAGAGACGATATGTACCGTTTATCGATGGAACCAGGAGAGGAAATTATTGATGCACTTCCACAAGAATATATTGTGGATAGTGAATACGGTATAAAAGACCCGATTGGCATGGCAGGTTCTCGCTTAGAGGCAAATTTCCATATTATTACAGGTCACGTTTCTGCCGTTAAAAACATTAATCGTTGTGTTGAAAAAGCAGGCTTAGTGATTAAAGATACAATCCTTGAACCTCTTGCTTCTGCTGAAGCAGTATTATCAGATGATGAAAAAGAATCTGGAGTTGTTTTAGTAGATATCGGCGGTGGTACTACGGATATTGCTATTTTCCATGAAGGAATAATTCGACATACAGCTGTAATTCCTTTTGGAGGTAATATAATTTCCGAAGATATCAAAGAAGGTTGTTCGATCATGAAAAAACATGCAGAAGCTTTAAAAGTGATTTATGGTTCTGCATTAGCAAGCGAATGTCAAACAAATGAAGTTGTTTGTATACCTGGTGTTCGTGGAAAAGAAGCTAAAGAAATTTCTTTACGCAATTTAGCAAGTATCATACAAGCACGTATGGAAGAAATTATTGAGCATGTTCACTATGAAATTAGAAATTCTGGTTTTGAAAGAAAATTGAGTGGCGGTATTGTCGTTACAGGTGGAGGTTCTCAGTTAAAACACATTACACAACTTTTTGAATTTATCACGGGAATAGATACACGTATTGGTTATCCTACAGAACATTTAGGTAGTTCTAATACGATTGAAAATTTGACTAGCCCAATGTATTCAACAGGTATTGGTTTAGTTTTAAAAGGATTTCAATCATTGGATGTAAAACAAAAATTACAGACAAACGAAAATACACAAGAAAACGAGGGTCAGAAAAATGATAAAGAAAAACCTGTTCAAAAAGAATCTAGAGGACCATTCTTTAAATCTATCTTTGAAAAATTAGAAGGAATTCTGAAAGAACCTGAATAGTAGGCGTGTTGTACTACAACATACTCATTTATAGTATATAATAAAAAGCAATGTTGCTTAGTTTAACAACATTCAAAATATATAAAAAATAAAAAAATGGAATTCGATTTACCAAAAAACATTTCATCAATCATTAAAGTTATCGGTGTAGGTGGCGGCGGAAGTAACGCTGTAAATCACATGTACAACCTTGGAATTAAGGGTGTAGATTTTATTGTTTGTAACACAGACAAACAAGCATTAGATATTTCTGCAGTGCCTTACAAAATTCAGTTAGGAGCTTCATTAACAGAGGGTAATGGTGCAGGCGCAATTCCTGAAATTGGTAAAAATGCAGCAATTGAAAATATTGACGAAATTAGATCCGTATTAGGTGATAACACTAAAATGGTATTCGTTACCGCTGGAATGGGTGGTGGTACTGGTACTGGTGCAGCTCCTGTGATTGCAGGTATCGCCCGTGAACTAGGTATCCTTACAGTTGGAATCGTTACTGTCCCTTTTGGTTTTGAAGGACGTAAAAGAAGACAACAAGCGGAATTAGGACTAGAAGAAATGCGTAGAGCAGTAGATACATTGTTAGTGATAAATAATGAGAAGTTGCGTGAAATGACGGGTAACTTAACCATTAATAATGCTTTCTCTAAAGCGGATGATGTATTGACGGTTGCAGCAAAGGGTATCGCTGAATTAATTTCAGTTACTGGCGCCGTAAACGTTGACTTTAATGATGTATACACTGTAATGAAAGATTCAGGTGTTGCAATCATGGGTTCTGCTGCTGTAGAAGGGGAAAATAGAGCAATTCGTTGTGTAACAGAAGCTTTAGATTCTCCTTTGTTAAATGATAACAATATCGCTGGTGCTAAATTTGTACTTTTAAATATCACTTATGGGGATAAAGAAGTATTGATGGATGAAATTACGGAAATCACAGACTTTATTCAAGATGAAGCGGGTTCTTCTGCAGATGTAATCTGGGGACATGGTTATGATCCAACATTAGGTGAAAAATTAAGTGTAACATTAATCGCTACAGGTTTTAATTCATCTCCTATCACGGGTTTTGAGAAGGCTCCTGAAAAGATTGTTCGCCCTTTACACGAGGAGCCAAAAAATGAAATCGTATCGCAATTAGTAAAACCAACAGAAGTAGCACCAAAGGCTGAACCTACTAAAAATGTTGATAATAACAACGAACTTTTTTTGAAAACGGTTGAACCGACACTTGATGCTAAACCTACAATTAGAAATTGGGTAGAAGAAGCACCTAAAACAATTGTTGAACCACAAAAAGAACAAGAACCTGTAAGTTTGGTTTGGGAAGTGGAATCTACTTCTCCGAAAGTGGAGGAAGAAATAATCCCAGTTATTGAAGTTAAAGCTCCTTCTGAAGAGAAAATAGTTCATACATTAGAATTAGATGATGCTAGTATACCTTTAGAAAATACAATCAGAGCAACTCCTAAAACATATACTACTCCAGAAGAGCAATTAAAAATACAACAAGAGCGTATGGAGCGTTTACATGCTTATACACAAAAATTGAAGAAAGCAGATGGATTGACACAATTAGAAAAAGAACCTGCTTTTGAAAGAAGAAATATTCAATTAGATCATTCTAAACCAAGTGTTGAAAATTCTGTTTCTCGTTACGGTGTTTCTGGTAATGGTGAAAATATCTCTTTAAGAAGTACTAATTCTTTTTTACACGATAACGTAGATTGATTATGGGGTTCATGGAACAAATTTCTACCGACATCAAGAATGCGATGTTAGCGAAAGAAAAAGAAAAATTACAAGCATTACGCGATATTAAATCTAAACTATTGTTAGAAGCTACTACAGGTAACGGTGAAGTTTCTGATGATGTAGCGATAAAAATTATCATGAAGTTACACAAACAACGCATGGAAACCTATGCTGTTTATGTCGCTCAAAATAGAGAAGATTTAGCGAAAGATGAGTTGTTTGAAGCACAAGTAATGGAAGTCTATTTGCCTAAAATGATGTCCGAAGAGGAAGTGCGTCAAGAAGTTTTAGCCGCAATAGCACAAACTGGAGCAAAATCGCCTCAAGAAATTGGAAAAATTATGGGAATTTTATCTGGTAAATTAGCAGGTAAAGCTGACGGGAAAGTAATCTCAACAATCGCCAAAGAAGAATTATCAAAATTAGCGTAGATACGTAATGCTTTGCGTCTCGTATTAAATAGAATAATTATATAAAAAAACCACCAACCAGGTGGTTTTTTTATTCCAACAATCTGTCATTCTGCAATCTGTCAATCCGAAATTTTTTGACTATTAATCTATAATTTTATTTCCCCAAAAATATTTTTTTTATTAATACTTCTTTTGTAATTTTATAACACTAAAAAAACTAATATGACAAACACAACAGAAAAATTAGCGTATAAAGTAAAAGACATTACCCTTGCAGACTGGGGTAGAAAAGAAATTACATTAGCGGAAGCTGAAATGCCAGGACTTATGTCTTTGCGTGAAGAATTCGGTGCTTCAAAGCCATTAGCTGGTGCTAGAATTGCTGGATGTTTGCACATGACTATCCAAACAGCAGTCTTAATCGAAACATTGGTGGATCTAGGAGCAGATGTATCTTGGTCTTCTTGTAACATTTTTTCAACGCAAGATCACGCTGCTGCTGCAATTGCTGCTGTAGGAATTCCAGTTTTTGCTTGGAAAGGAATGAATGAAGAAGAATTTGATTGGTGTATTGAGCAAACGCTCTATGCTTTCCCAGATAGCCAACCATTAAACATGATTTTAGATGATGGTGGGGATTTAACAAATATGGTTTTTGATCGTTACCCACAATTAGCTGCTGCTATTAAAGGTTTATCGGAAGAAACTACTACAGGTGTTCACCGTTTGCACGAACGTGTTAGCAATGGTACCCTATTTGTTCCTGCAATTAATGTGAATGATTCAGTTACTAAATCTAAATTTGATAACAAATACGGATGTAAAGAATCATTAGTAGATTCTATTCGTCGTGCTACAGATATTATGATGGCCGGTAAAGTTGCTGTTGTTTGTGGTTACGGAGATGTTGGTAAAGGTTCTGCAGCTTCTTTACAAGGTGCTGGTGCGCGTGTTATCGTAACAGAAATCGATCCTATTTGTGCGTTACAAGCTGCAATGGACGGATTTGAAGTTAAAAAATTGAATAATGTAATCCATTTAGGAGATATCATCGTTACAACGACTGGTAACAAAGACATCGTAACTGGTGAACATTTCTTAAAAATGAAAGACAAAGCAATCGTTTGTAACATTGGACACTTTGACAATGAAATCAGCGTTGCTTGGTTGAACGAGAATTATGGTCATACTAAAGTAGAAATCAAACCACAAGTGGATTTATATAATGTTAACGGTAATGATATTATTTTGTTAGCAGAAGGACGTTTAGTAAACTTAGGTTGTGCTACAGGTCACCCTTCTTTTGTAATGTCTAACTCATTTACTAACCAAACATTAGCGCAATTAGAGTTGTGGGAAAATTCTGCTAACTACGAAAATAAAGTGTATACTTTACCAAAACACTTAGATGAAAAAGTAGCACGTCTTCACTTAGCAAAAATTGGTGTTGAATTAGATGTTCTTTCTAAAGATCAAGCAGATTACATCGGTGTAGCGGTTGAAGGACCATACAAACCTCACGAATACAGATACTAAGAAATTAGTAATCTTCATAAAATCTAAACCCGGCCTAGTGTCGGGTTTTTGGTTTTAGATACTAACTAAAAAACTCCCTTGGTTTCCCAAGAGAGTTCTATATATAGGCATCCTTTTCTATCCTAATCGAGTAGGGAAGGAAGGATGAGAAAGATTTGAGTTTCCCCAAACCTATAATTCCTAATTTACATCATGCCACCCATTCCGCCTGGCATTCCTCCGCCCATCATTGGTGCATTATCTTCAACTTCGTCTGCTATAACACATTCAGTAGTCAATAACATTGCAGCAATAGAGGATGCGTTTTCAATAGCAATACGGGCAACTTTTGTTGGATCGATTACTCCAGCTTCATATAAGTTTTCGTATACCTCTGTACGTGCATTGTATCCAAAGTCATCTTTTCCTTCTTTTACTTTCTGAACGATTACCGCGCCTTCTCCGCCTGCATTAGCAACGATTTGTCGTAATGGTTCTTCAATTGCACGTTTTACGATTGCAATACCAGTATTTTCATCTTCATTGATCCCTTTTAACGTTTCTAAGGCTTCAATTGCACGAATGAATCCTACACCGCCACCAGGTATAATACCTTCTTCAACAGCAGCTCGTGTTGCAGCTAAAGCATCATCAACACGGTCTTTCTTCTCTTTCATTTCAACTTCTGTAGCAGCACCAACATAAAGAACAGCAACACCACCAGCTAATTTAGCTAAACGCTCTTGTAATTTTTCTTTGTCGTACTCAGAAGTAGTTGTTTCAATTTGTGCACGAATTTGCCCTACACGAGATGCAATAGCTTCTTTGTTTCCTGCTCCATTGATAACAGTTGTATTGTCTTTATCAATTTCAATTTTTTCAGCAGTTCCTAACATATCCATAGTTGCACCTTCAAGTGTATATCCTCTTTCTTCAGAAATAACTTGACCTCCTGTAAGAATTGCTATATCTTCTAACATTGCTTTTCTACGATCGCCAAAACCTGGAGCTTTAACAGCAGCAATTTTTAACGAACCACGAATTCTATTAACTACTAAAGTAGATAATGCTTCTCCATCAATATCTTCCGCGATGATTAATAATGATTTTCCAGATTGAACTACTGGTTCCAAAATAGGAAGTAATTCTTTCATATTAGAAATCTTTTTTTCGTAGATAAGGACTAATGGATTCTCCATTTCTACTATCATTTTATCCGCATTTGTAACAAAATAAGGAGATAGATATCCTCTGTCAAATTGCATACCTTCCACAGTTTTTACTTCTGTTTCTGTTCCTTTTGCTTCTTCAACAGTGATTACGCCATCATTTCCAACAACTTTCATTGCTTCAGCAATTAATGATCCAATTGTCTCATCATTGTTTGCAGAAATGGATGCGATTTGCTTGATTTTATCATTATCTGAACCTACCTCTTTTGAAATACTTTTCAAGGTGTTTACAACAGAAATCACAGCTTTATCGATACCTCTTTTTAAATCCATAGGATTTGCTCCAGAAGCCACATTCTTCATACCTGCTGCAATAATAGCTTGCGCTAAAACTGTTGCAGTTGTTGTTCCATCACCAGCAATATCCGCAGTTTTAGAAGCAACTTCTTTTACCATCTGTGCACCCATGTTCTCAATAGGGTCTTTTAACTCGATCTCTTTAGCTACAGTTACACCATCTTTTGTTACATGTGGCGCACCGAATTTTTTGCTAATAACAACATTTCTCCCTTTTGGTCCTAATGTTACTTTTACTGCGTTTGCTAATTTATCAACGCCACTCTTAAGCTTTTCTCTAGCTTCAACTTCAAATACAATTTCCTTTGCCATAATACTTTATATTAGGGGTTAGTCGAGACTACCCCAATTTTTTAATAAATTTTTTTTAAAATATAATTATCCAATCACCCCGTAAACATCCGCTTCTTTCATAATAAGATATTTGTTTCCATCTATCTTAATTTCAGTCCCCGAATATTGACCATACATGACATTATCACCAACTTTTAAGGTAATTGGCTCATCTTTTTTCCCATTTCCAACTGCTTTAACAACCCCATGTAACGGTTTTTCTTTCGCAGTATCTGGAATAATAATTCCACTTGCAGTTTTTTCTTCCGCAGCAGCTGGTTCAATTAGAACGCGGTCTGCTAATGGCTTAAATGATATAGACATAATTAATAAATTTAAAGTTTCGATTTCTACAACACCAAATCTGTGCCATGTGCACTTCTTTGACATTTTTTCATTTTTTGTCCATTTTTAAACAAAAAAAATGTCAGTATGTTCGACATACTGACATTATATATTTAGAAAGATAAATTTTATTGTTGAGGAGCACCGTTTTGCGGAGCTTGTTCAGTTGGTTGTACTTGAACAGCTTTCTTTGGGGTAGAAATAACAGTCATTGCAATACTACATACAGCAATAACTACAGCCAAAATCTTCGTGAAATTATCAATAAATTCATTTGTTTTTTGAATACCTCCTATTTGTGTTGCTGAACCAAAGTCAGAAGATAAACCTCCACCTTTTGGATTTTGAATAAAAATAACAGCAATTAATAAAATACTTGCTAAAATGATAATAATTGATAATACCGCCATAACTTATGAATTTAATTTTTCTTTTAACTCTTTTATTTTTTGTACAAAGTAAGTCTTTTTTTCTGGAATTGTCAAGCATAATTGTTCATAAGCTAAAATTGCTTTTGGATAATTACCTTGTATACCTAAAATATTCGCTAATGTCTCTGTATATTGTAAGTTTTCAGAATCTAAACTTTTTTTCGCTTGTTTAATCGGAGAATAAAATTCTTTCTTTAGGTGACTTATTTTAGGGTCTTCTTGTATAAAATTGTCAATTATTTTTTCTGCAGAATTTTCTACTTTTTCACTTAAAACAGTTTCATTTCCAATTTTTAGCCATTTGCTAAAAGTTTGTTTAGAGCCTTTAAAACTAATCTTTGTATTTTCTGTTTCAACATCTACTTCCAAAGGAATATTAATAGGTGCTTCAACGATGGATTTATTATCTTTTTCGAGAATCCTCTCTGGTTCAAACTCTCTTTCAAATACGCCTGAAATAGCATTCGAGATAATATCTAAATCTAATTCCTTTTCATTATTTTCTTGAATGTTTTCAACGATTGTCTCTTCAATTTCTTTCGATACAGTATTTGTTCGTTTAATTTCTTCAGATACTATTGTATTTTCAATAATTTCTTCAACTTCCTGTTTCTGAATTTCAAGGGTAATTATTTCTACCTCTGACAAAGCTTCAGTAGCTATTTCGTAAAGTTCTTGAACAAAATTATTTTCTTCTTCTTTCACGTGTAATACTTCATACAGCCTTACACGATCCGTAATTTTATAAGCATGTTTACCTAAAGCATCTTCTAATTCTAAAGATTGATCTTTTGCTAATGCTTTTAAATACAGCAGAGAGAATAATTGTGCGTATGGATATTTTTTAGCTAATTCTTTCAAAACTGGAATATCACTTGATACAAGTAATGCAGGATTTTCAATACGTAAAGCAATATCGTGAATATTCATCTTACCAATTAGATAATAATTTATTAATAATATCTTGAACGACTTGTTTATTAATATCTTTTAATAATTCGTTTTCTACAACTTCCAAATCTTGATCGGAATTGTAATCTGCAAATCGCGCGCAATTAACGAGCATTTCTTGTTCTTTAGGTACAAGTATATGAATTTTGTAATTACTAGTAATTGTCAATCTGTTTTTTGCTGCATTATCGCCAGGTTGCATTGCAATTGGGGAGATGGAATAACTAGAAATGATTCCATTGATCCTTACTTCACCACTATTTGGAGTGGTTGACAATTTAAGCCGTGTGTTATTTTGTATTCCGTCTCGAATATCATCCGCTAAAAGTGAAGGATAACTAATCGGTGCATTTGGCGCATTATTCTCTAATGTATTAATTGAAAATGTTTTCCATTCTTCAGGCATTGAACCTGTATCTTTAAATGAAATACTAGTTGGCCAACAAGAACCTAATGCGAATAGAATAATAAAAGTGTAAAGTAAAATTCTCATTTCGCTTGTATGTTATATTCTTTTATTTTTCTGTATAAAGTACGTTCTGAAATCCCTAGCTCCTCTGCAGCATATTTACGTTTGCCACGATGTTTTTCCAAGGCTTTCTGAATCAATTCTTTCTCTCGGTCTTCTAATGACAAGGATTCCTCTACTTCAATATGTTCATGAAAATCATGTTGAAACACTTCATCATTTTTCACAAATTTTGTCCCTTCTATTGCTGGTTGAAAAATATGTGTCTCGACGGTATTTGGTGATATTTCGTTGTGCCTACGATTAATCATTGCCGTCTGTTCTGAATTTAATTGAAAATCAGTTCCTTTATTAATTAATTCATGAACAAGTTTTTTTAAGTCATTTAAATCACTTTTCATATCAAAAAGAAATTTATACATAATGTCTCGTTCGGAAATAGATTCTTCTTTTTTGGAAATCACACTCGGTAAATTTTCACTGACAGCTGGTAGATAACTTTGAATGGTTATTTCATCGATTTCGCGTTTGCTTTCAATCACAGAAATTTGTTCAACCAAGTTTTTTAATTGGCGAATATTTCCCGACCAAGTGTAATTTTCGATAATTGTAACAGCCTCAGGAGTAAGTCGTATTGCTGGCATTCTATATTTTTCAGCAAAATCATTAGCAAACTTTCGAAATAATAAGTTGACATCCTCTTTTCGTTGACGTAGTGCAGGTAATGCAATCGGTACAGTACTCAATCGATACAATAAGTCTTCTCTAAATTTTCCAGAAGAAATTGCACGTTGCATATTTTCATTGGTAGCTGCTACAACGCGAACATTTGTTTTTATAACTTTGGAAGAACCAACGCGAATAAATTCTCCAGTTTCTAAAACACGTAATAGGCGGACCTGTGTTTGCATGGGTAATTCAGCTACTTCATCTAAAAATAATGTGCCGCCATTTGCAACTTCAAAATATCCTTGTCTACTTCCACTAGCACCAGTAAAAGAGCCTTTTTCATGTCCAAATAACTCGGAATCAATCGTGCCTTCAGGAATTGCGCCACAGTTTACAGCTATATATTCTCCGTGTTTTCGCGCACTTAATTGATGTATAACTTGTGGGATAATTTCTTTACCCGTTCCACTTTCACCGGTTACCAAAATGGAAATATCCGTCGGTGCTACTTGTGCTGCGATTTCCAAAGCACGATTCAATAAAGGAGAATTTCCAATAATACCAAATCGCTGCTTAATTTGTTGTAAATTCATAATTTATAAAGCTACTACTTCTCCCATCAATGTTGCAGAGGTACAATCTGTTATCTTTACCTGTACATACGATGCAATAGGTAAGTCTGTTTTTGGAAATACTACTTTTATATTGTTTTGATTTCTTCCTACTTGGTGTTCTACTGAACGTCTTGAAAATCCTTCAATTAAAACTTCATGTGTTTGACCAATAAATCCCTGATGTGCGTGTAATGAATTTTCACGTTGTAAATCGATAATTTCCGTCAATCTAGATTTTTTCACATCCTCTGGAACGTCATCCTTGAATTTTCGTTCTGCAAGAGTTTTAGGTCGTTCAGAGTACATATACATATATGCAAAATCAAATTTTACCGCTTTCATTAAAGAAAGTGTTTCTTTATGCTCTTTTTCCGTTTCTCCACAAAATCCAGTTATAATATCCGTTGAAATAGTACAGTTAGGCAATATTCTTTGGATAGCGTCAACCCTTGCTAAAAACCATTCACGCGTATAACCTCGATTCATACGATACAACATTTCATTGTTTCCAGATTGTACAGGTAAATGAATGTGATTTGCAATATTGGAATATTTTGCCATTGTTTCCAAAACTTCATCCGTCAAATCTTTAGGATGGGAAGTTGAAAATCGAATTCGTAATAATGGATTTACTAAAGCTACCATTTCTAATAATTCCGCAAAATTAGTAGTTGGTAAATTTTCTTCTTTTATTTCACCTTTACTCGTCATGTTCCATCGGTAACTATCGACGTTTTGTCCAAGTAAAGTGATTTCTCGATACCCATTTTTAAATAATGTAGTACATTCTTCAATAATGGTTTGAGGGTCTCTTGAACGTTCTCTACCTCTTGTAAAAGGAACTACACAAAAGGAACACATATTATCACAACCACGTGTAATACTAACAAATGAACTAACCCCTTTTCCATCTAAACGAACAGGACTAATATCTGCATAGGTTTCTTCACGGGATAACAAAACATTAACAGCTTTTTGTCCACTTTCAACTTCTAATATCAAATTAGGTAAATCTCTGTAAGAATCAGGTCCTGCAACAATATCTACTAATTTTTCTTCTTCTAATAGATTTTGTTTTAATCGTTCTGCCATACAGCCTAGTATGCCAACGATTAATCCAGGTTGTCTTTTCTTACGATTTTTAAAATCATTCAAACGCGTTCGCACCCTTTGCTCCGCATTTTCTCGGATAGAACAGGTATTTAACAGAATAACATCTGCTTCTAGCTCATCACGTGTTGTTGTATACCCTTTTTCACTCAATATTGAAGCTACTACTTCGCTATCCGAAAAGTTCATAGCACATCCATAACTCTCTAAAAATAATTTTTTTCCATTAGCAGTTACGCTACATTCAATTTGAATCGCTTCTCCCTGCCTTTTCTCATCAATGACTTTGCTTGCTCCTAAATCAATGTTGCTCATTTTTATACTTTTATTTTATTACATGCAAATTTACCAAAAAAATCAAACCGTGCCAAAATGTCAGTTGTTAATTTTTGTTACCTTTAGGGTGAGTCACGACTCACCCGTGTTTACATCTGTTATATCTACACCTCACCCGCTAATCCCGCCTTTGTATCTGCTATCTAACCCCACTAACACCCCCTCTATCTCTCCCAAACCCCCATCCATAATCATCGTCTCTCGTCTCTCGTCCTTCGTCTCTCAAATCTCCTTTTTATCTTTTCCGTTTGTTTTTCAATTTTAAAACACCTTATTTTGCATCGCATTTATAATAAAGCAAAAAACACATGGCTAAGAATTTAGTAATTGTTGAGTCCCCTG
>JBIIKZ010000080.1:0-9216 GCA_044232905.1 Crocinitomicaceae bacterium | reverse complement strand
CTGTGAAATCCATGGCTGTGTATGGAGGGGTATCTATTAATCCGCAAATGATAAAATTACAAGGGGTTCAGCTATTAATTGCTACGCCTGGTCGTTTAATTGAATTAGTAGAATCCAAAGCGATTTCTTTAGGTGAAGTGGAAACCTTGGTGTTGGATGAGGCGGATAAAATGTTGAATCTTGGATTTCAAGAAGAAGTAAATAAAATCATAGCGCTGTGTCCTAAAAAACGTCAGAACGTATTGTTTTCAGCAACGTTGAGTGAGGATATTGATCATATTACGCAGTTGGTACTTTCGAATCCTGTCGTTATCAAAATTGATAGTGATGAAGATGAAATTGATAAAATCATTCAGACGGGTTATTTTATTTCAGAAGAAAAGAAAGGACCTTTGTTGCGCTTTTTGATAAACAAGGAGGATATGCAACAAGTGTTGGTATTTACGTCTTCTACTTTTAAAGCGGATTCAGTCACTGAAAAATTAAATAAAAACGGGATTGAGGCACGTGCGATTCATAGTAAAAAGAGTCAGGGTGCACGTTTGGAGGCGTTAAACCGTTTTAAGGCAGGAAAGACACGTGTGTTAGTGACTACAGATTTATTAGCACGAGGGATTGATATTCAGTTCTTACCATTTGTAATTAATTATGAATTACCTCGTTCCCCAAAAGATTATATTCACCGTATTGGTCGAACAGGTCGTGCTGAAGCATCTGGAGAGGCGATTTCTTTCGTTACTCCGGAAGATCAACATCATTTCAAGGTTATCCAAAAGAAAATGAAAAAATGGGTAACGATGGTAGAAGGGGATGTATTAGTATAGTTTTTAGGCTTTGTTTTTATCTCTAACAATCTTACTTACCAAACTTAAGACATACACGCAGATTCCAACAAAAACAGCAACAACCAATGCTAAAGTATCGTAATGTTCAATTGGACTAAAATTGTCTTTTTGAACAACAATCATTCCTCCGATTGCAGCGGCAATTCCACCGGCAAGTTGTTGCAAAGAAGAATTGATACTCATAAATGCGCCACGATCGTGTAATTCTGGTAGTGCTGAAACCAATGCCACACAAGGTATCATTCGTGCCATAACTCCCATCATCATTAATACGTTTAATAGGACTATAATCCAAAAAGGAACGGGAACTAAATTAGCGTATATTAATACAACCATAATCATCCAAGCGGAAGCAATGGTGAATAATTTAAATTTATTTATTTTATCACTTAATTTGCCGATGATAGGCATAATTACTAATGTTGCAACACCTGAAATCATAAATAAAAGTGGTAGTTGCGCTTCGGTTACGTTTAAGTTATTAATTGCATACACGCTTCCCCAAGGCATAATCATAAAACCTCCAAGGGACATCAAAGCAGTCGCTAAAAATCCGATGCGGTAATTTTTTTGAGAAATGGTATGGATTAAATGTTTTAGTGCATTGTCTTTGTTTTTGACTTCTAGGTGCTTTGTAATTGGTTTTAATTTAACGGTTAGAACTAGCCAAATAATGAATGCTAAAATAACAATTAGAAAGAATGGTGATTGCCATCCCCAACGATTCGCGATGTACAAACTAATTGGAATACCTAGTACTTGACTTGCGCCAAATCCCATTTGCATGAATCCCATCACACGTCCACGTTGTTCTAAAGTGAATAAATCAGAAACAATTGCCATGGAAATAGAACCGATAACACCACCGAATACTCCGGTGAAAACGCGTGCTGCAATTAAAAGCGGGTAGGTGTTTGCTAATCCGCAAAATAAGGTTCCAACAATAAATCCAATGTAAAAGAATAATAATAATTTTTTTCGGTCAAAACTATCTGCGAAGCCTGCTGTTAAAAATCCTGAGATACCTGCGCTAAATGCATAGGAGAACATGGCGATTCCAAATTGTTGGGGGGTAAGTTGCATTGCTTTCATTAGTTTATCACCAAGCGGGGACATGACCATAAAATCTAATACGACTGTGAATTGAGTTAATGCAAGTATGGTAATAACTAAAATTTGGTAAGGAGTGAATTTTTTAGTTGTAATTTCAATGCTCATGTAGTTGGAAATTTGATGCAAAAAAAAAGGGAAGCTTTTGCTTCCCTTTAGTGATCCCGCTGGGTCACTTATAAAGATTTAAAAACACTCATTTACAATAATTTAAAGAAAATCTAACATTTGTTCGCTTTGATGTTCGCTTGAATTTTGATAGATTTTGCTATAAAAAAAAGAACTAATTTCTACCGTAAAATTAAGTAATAGAAACACTAAATACTAACAAATCAATCTAAAATTTATGAGTGAAACAACATTAGTTTTTATTCATTTTTACTACTTTATCATATCAGAAATTACGACCTCATCTAAACCCATATATTGACAAAATTCTGTGATGGTGATACACTGATATTCTTCCTTTTTGAAATGTGTTTTCATTCTCTTTAATAAGGAACGTGAATGACGTTCGCTTTTGCCAGTCACAACCATTATGTCTTTTGGATAAACAACAACTCTTTTCATTTTGGAATTCGTAATTAATGTCAAACGTGTTTTATATTGTTTTGATACGATTTATAAACGCTCGTACTTTTCCCATACTTAAACCTAACTCTTGATTTGCTTTTGGGTGCTACTCTACTGTACTAAAATCGTGATGAACAAGACAAAAATAGGTTCTTTTTATCTTGCAATAAACTGCTAAATAGGAACAAAGTAACAAAAGTTAATTTATCGGAAGTGCGCATTTTGGAAGGTGTTTATTGCCTTATACATTTGATTCATCAAACGGAAATTCAATTCTAGACACGAACGAAGTTTGAGGGATTATGAAAGTCATAATCTGAATAGTTGAATGTTTAATAAATAAAGAAATGGCAAGACAAACTGGCCTCTTGAAAATAAAAGGTACGTTAGACAATGTTACCTTTTATAAATCGAAAGATGGGGATATTGCAAAAATGAAAACGAGCATTGATGCTGCTCGTATTGCAAATGATCCTGCGTTTGCACGTACGCGTGAGAACGGAAAAGAATTTGGTAACTCTGCATCAGCAGGTAAATTGTTACGCGATTCATTGCGAAACATTACCGTAAATATTAGTGGATCGAATAATGTTGCTCGTATTACCCAAATAATGTCTAAGGTTAAAAACTTGGATACTACAAGTATTCGTGGACAACGTAATGTAGGTGTTGGAATTGGTAACGCTACCGCAAAAGCATTGTTAAAGGGATTTGACTTTAACCCAAGCGCAATGTTGGGAAGTATGCTATACAAACCTTATGTGTTAGCTCCTACGACAGGTATCATTACGATTGCAGGATTTTTACCAGCAACTGATTTGACATGGCCTTCAGGTGCAACACATGTAAGTATTACAGGAGGACTATTGAATATCAACTTTGCGACAAGTGTGGTTGATTTCAAAATGACAAACGTTGTAAACTTAGCGACTTCTGCTGCAAGTTCAACGGTTACCTTAACTCCTACAGCTGTTCCTGCTGGTACAGGGACAAAAATCTTCTTGTTAAAACTTGAATATTTTCAGCAAGTGAACGGTGTTCAATACCCAATGAAAAACGGAGCTTACAATTGTTTGAAAATAATTGAAGTTGCCTAATTGAAATTGAAAATGGACGTGCACTCGTGCACGTTCATTTATTTACTCATCTTTTAAAAATTGAAAAAATGAATTTAGTACAACGAATGAAATCACCCACACCGAATTTCTTTAAAATTTTACGAAATATTGGTTTTGGTTTAGCTGCGGCAGGTGGTGCCTTATTGGCTTCTCCTTTTCACTTACCAGAAATCATCTCAACTATTGGAGAGTATTTGATGGTGGGTGGTTCTGTGGCCTCTGCTGTTTCACAGTCTACTGTGGAAAGTGATTAATCTTACTTTTTCCCATTGCCGCAAAAAGTAAGCAAAAAGGTCTAGTGCTGGAAAATAAAATCTAATTTCTACGGATTTCTTCACTATACAAATTGAAACTCGCTCATCGCTCAAACACCAATTTGTATTACGTTTCGTTCCCTTGAAATTTAAGATTTTAAATTCCTAGGCACTATAGAAAAACTTAATTTTTTTTAAACTATGCAACCTCATCACGACCATACAACCAGTGCAGGAACATTAACCGGAACGGTGTTTACCGTTTGTGCTATGATTGATACGCACGATTATTTGAAAACGATTATTCTTGCCTTCGTTGGTGCTATCGTGAGTTTTGTGGTTACGTTGGTTTTAAAAAAGGTAATGAAACGATTTGAGAAGTAAGAGATCTTCAAATAATAATAAACCCCACTCGAAGATATTTGATTGGGGTTTTGTTTTTTTTACGATTTGCTGCTAACCAAAGGTGACAATTTCGAAGCACCACTATGTCAATCATGTCGATACTTTATTTGAAGCACATAGCTTAATTTAACAACTCAACCGCTATTTTTTGGTAGGTGTTGTACCTGCTGGACTTCTCTCCAAAGTTTCGGTTTATACCTTGTCAATGTTGAGTTTATTTGAAATTAGAACCACCTATTTTGTGCTTACTTATGGCGTTATTTTTTTTTCAATAATAATAAAAATTAAAGATAATTTTCTTAATTGTTTTTATTTTAATTAATTAAAAAAATAGAGCTACAGACTTAGTTAAATTGCAATATTAATTTAGATGCAAAAAGGAGGATTTTAGCGTATTTCTCTTTCTTTCGATTTTTTTATTTTTTCTAACAGCATTTTGCAGTAACCTTCAGCAAGATTCTTGTCAGAATCTGATAAAAAATTTGGGTTATTATGTGCTAACGGGTTTCTAATTTTACCCAAATGCTCAAAAATTGGTCTCCAGTAAGTTTTATCTTTACCTAATGTTTTTACATACCAAGGCCAATTTTTACTGATAAATGATTCAAACATGTTTCTTGGTAATGTATAATCAATAAGGTGGCCTGAAGCTAAATCACCAAATAAATTTTTACTTCTTTCTTTTTCTTTAGTAAGCCCCAAACTATTTGGACTACCATCTAGCACTTCTACTTTACGATTTTTTTCTCCAGTTATTGATTCTACATCTTTACCAAAAGAGTTTCGATATCCAATTTCCCAATTATCACCAAAAGTTTCATATAATTCCCTTTTTATAAGATTACGAAGTTCTCTTTCAACTTCGCTCCAAAGTGGCCAAACATCAATAGAGTTGGCTTTTAGTAATAAGTAGTCATTAAAAAAATTAGAGAAACTAGAAAAATGTTCATTATCGTTTGTGTTGACTAAGTCATATTTTAATAGCTTTTCGGAGTCTCTTTGATTAATATCATACACAGGACCAACTATCATCTGCATTAATTTGTCGCCTAAACCTTCAAATGTCATTAATTTCAATATTGCTTCAAATTCATTAAAAAGTTTTAATCGTAAATCTTCTATTATTTTTAGAAAGGTATCTTTTAAATCAATTTCAGTTTGAGTAATTTGATTAAATACCTGATGATTTAGTACATCCAATAAATAAGGATGGCGGCCACAATATTCATTTGACATGAGTTTGTAATCCACTGAAATATTGTTTCCTAAAGATTCAATTCTCTTCCAATACAAATCAATATCAGATTCAGAATATAATTTAAGTCTTAAATCTGTAAAAATTTGATAAAAATTTGACAAAGCACCATTTTCTGGTTCAAGTTCTTGAATTGATTTTCTTGAGATTGTAATTATGGCTATTTTAGTTTCTATACTGTAAGATAATTCTCTTAAAAACTGGAAATCTTGGAGACTTAATATATTTTTCGCATTATCAAATTCATCTAAGGCTACTATTATTCTGTATCCTTTTTGTTTTAGGAACTTAAAATATCGCTTAATAAATCTTCTTTTTTCAACAGTAGAGGCACTTGTTGCTATTTTATTCGCTATTTCTTGTAGTTCATTTATAATATTACTAGCTGAGAGAACATCTCCAATTTCAAATATAATTTCATCAAGTGTCTCGTAAATGTTAACATATTCTCCAAAAGATATCCAAACAGGAATAATTTGATTTTGAATTAAACTTATTTTATTTAAAAAAACTGCATTCCAAACTAGACTAGACTTTCCAACTCTAGGCAAGCCAACGATAGAAATATTACCAAATGAAGGACCCAACAGTCTATTTTGGATGTCTTCAATTTCTTTCTTTCTCCCTATAAAACGTTCATTAATAATGATGCCACCATAGTCGGCAAATGGATTTGTTAAAATCATATATTAGTTAATTAGTAACCATTCTTTGAATAATCGTACATTAATTTTAAAATATCCAGGTTGTGGTATGGACAATACCTCTCTATCTTTCAAATCTTTTAATATTCTTTCTTCGTAATCAATTTCTCCTAAATTAATTGCTTCTCTCGGACAACTATCTAAATTTTTTGATGCAATTGCTATTGTTTTTAATGCTGTTAAAACATCATTGGAATTAAATGCATCTAAATCAGCATCGCCTGCAGTAATAAGATTATCAAATTTATCTGCTGTTAATGCTTGTTCTCCTTTTATAAATGAATTTGCAATATCAATGACATCAGCTTCAGTGATGCTAATCGCTTTGTTTTCATTCATATAATCTACTAATCTAGCACAAAATATTTGAACATAATATGGATTTGAAGATGTATAATCTAAAATTAAATCAGTCGCTTTTCCTAAAAAACGAGATCTATCTCTTGTATTATCCCAGATAGGTTTTTCAATTAGTGCGATAGCATCACTTTTTTTTAGATATGACAATCTTTTGTCTTCTGTAACACCGAATTCATTTGGATAAGCAGCTTTAAATTTAGGCATAATGTCTTGACCTATTAGAACAGAATTGAAAAAACCTTTTTCTAAGAAACTTTTCCAAGTTTTCATAAACTGTTCGGAAAGATGCTCTTTTTTAATTGCAGTATATATATAAGTGAACTCGTCTATTAGTAAAACTAATTTTTTATTTGCCCAATTTGGATATTTTTTAAACTCACGATTTAATAATTTAATTTGATCATTAAATAATATAGTCGGGACATCATCAAGATCCTTATATTCTGGTGCCGTATATTGTGGAACGTTGTCCATAGTTTCTGAATAAGTAAAAAGTGTGTCTTCTATTTCAGATAAAATTGTGTAATAAAATGTTTTTGGTGATAAATCTTCAATTATTTCACCAAGACTAAATGAAATACAAAAAGTGTCTTGAGAATTATTTAAATTTTCACGTAAATGATGTAATACTGATGATTTACCAGATCTTTTTTGACCATAAATAATAACACATTTAGAATTAGATTTTGATATTGAATCCTTAATATTTAAAATAAATTCATCACGACCAAAAAACATTGAACTGTTTTGTACTGGACCACTGTCTGCAGTAGTTGCAAAAACATTTTCGATTTTCTCAAAATCAGTAGATGAATAAAATCTGAGTGTTAACTCTTCAGATAACTTAAATTCTTTATCATCTCCTCTTATTTTAAATGTATATTCTATTTTAATATTCGTAGCTCCTTCTTCTATAATTTCATTCCTAACTTTAAGTCTTAATTTTAAAATCTGTTCATCTCCACCTTTAAGACTTTGCTCAATTATATTATTTTCTTCAACAAATTCAATATCCTCATCATTTAAGATTACTAATTTAAGATATGATACAGGTGCGCTACCAGTTTTGTTTGATACTGAAAATTGAGCAATTACAATTCCTGTGTTTTCGTCTTTACTACCTTCGCCAAGTACTTGTATGCTTAATATTGGTTTACTTGTCTCTGTAACATCTTTAAATGCATTAATAATTAATTTTGACGTGAAATCTATTATAGGAATAAATGAATTAAAGCTAATTTCCGTTGGAGAATCTTGTATTTCATCTTTAAATTGAGACAATTGAATTTTAGTTAAGTTAAAATATCTTTCTTTATCCTCGTATGATTTTTGTTTATTAAATTCAATAATAGTTTCAATTATTTCTTTTAATGTTACTAATCTTTGTTTATCAATTTGTCCTAACCATTCTGGAATATTATCTTTAATGTTTAAGAATGATTCTGCTAATGATTCCGAAGTATTAGATTGTAATAATGCTGAAAGTTTTGCTTTAAAATTATCTTTTTCTCTTTTAAGTTTTTCTCTACCACTTTTCCAATATTGTACAAATGTTTCTTTATCTATTGTTTCTAATTTATCAATATTAATATAAGGCTGCAAAAACGAAAGTGATAAATCCTTATATTTTTCGTTATTAAATAAACTACTTAGAAATTGAGTAGAAAATTTGCTATTAACCAATAGTAAATCTAATACAGCAAACCAAAATTCTTTACTTATTTCAGCTTTTAAATATTCAGATAGAATAGGATTCCAATCTAACTTTTTAAATGAAGACATTCGCTTAAGCTGATTGGTTGGTTTAAAAAATGATTCAAGATACATTGAAATGTAATATATTACTTCATTTTCTGTATCCAAAGTAGCTGCTTCAAGTATTAGATATCTTAACGTATCAGGATTTCTATTTTCTTTAGCCCAACTAACAGCGCTGGAGGTGCAATATTTTGATAATGCACTATTAATAGCCTTAGTATTTTCCGAATCTAAAATTTGCTCAATTCTAGCTTCAGATAAATAAGCTTCAGATCTTTCACGAGGTCGACCATCTTTAATTGTTTCAATGTAATCTTTTAGATTAGTTATTGTCTTTTTATTAAAATTACTTTGAGCTATTTCAGATGCTGGTACTCCAGAAAATTCGCAATTTTCCAAAATATGCAAAATATATTTACTTAATCCCCCCGTTAATGCGGAGATTTCGGCTTCTTTAAAGATTGAATCTATTACTTCTTCAGAACCCTTCTCTTTAGCTAAGAGAACAACCTCCCTCAATTTATAAGCAACTACATCGTTTGGACTTATTGTAAGAACTTTATTTATTTGATGCTCAGCTATTTCATATTCTCCAATACCAACGTAACTTAATGCTAACCTTTTTGCAAGTTTTAGATGTTCAATTTGCGATTTAGATTTTATTTTATTAAGGTATTCAATTGCAGTTTTGTAATCTTTCTTTGCTTCGTAAAAATAAGCAATAAAACTATTTGGGTCTGTTGATTTTATTTTAGAAGCATTATTTGTTATTAGTTCAATTGCATCATCAAATTTACCCTCACTCATTAACAAATTTGCCAAACTTTTGATAGC
>JBIIKZ010000079.1:0-9247 GCA_044232905.1 Crocinitomicaceae bacterium | reverse complement strand
TAAAAGAGTTAATCCATCTATCTATATAATAAACAAAAAAAACGTTCTTGAAATTAATCAAGAACGTTTAGTATTTATCTACTAGTCTTAAATCTAGAAATTAAGCATCAATCTTAGCGTATTTCGCGTTTTTCTCAATAAACTCACGTCTTGGCGGAACTTCATCCCCCATCAGCATAGAGAAAATTTGATCACATTCAGCTGCGTTTTCGATCGTAACTTGGCGAAGTGTGCGTTGTTCAGGATTCATGGTTGTTTCCCAAAGTTGAATTGCATTCATCTCACCAAGACCTTTGTAACGTTGTACATTAACAGAAGATTCCGTACCTGCTCCTTTAAATTCTTGAATTAATGCATCACGTTGATCCTCATTCCAAGCGTAATCAGAACGTTGTCCCTTTTTTACTTGATATAAAGGTGGAGTTGCAATATAGATATATCCGTTTTCAATCAACTCTTTCATGTAACGGAATAAGAATGTTAAAATCAACGTTTCGATATGCGATCCATCGACATCGGCATCACACATGATGATAATCTTGTGGTATCTTAATTTCTCTAAATTCAATGCTTTGGAATCATCCTCTGTTCCAATACGAACCCCTAAAGCAGTGTATATGTTTTTAATCTCCTCATTTTCGAAGATTTTATGTTGCATCGCTTTCTCAACATTCAAAATTTTACCACGTAAAGGCATAATTGCTTGAAAATGTCTATCGCGACCCATTTTTGCAGTTCCACCTGCCGAATCTCCCTCGACAAAGTAGATTTCACACATTGCGGGATCTTTCTCAGAGCAATCCGCTAATTTACCTGGCAGACCTGAACCAGTAAGTACATTTTTACGCTGAACCATCTCACGTGCCTTACGAGCAGCATGACGTGCACGCGCAGCCAATAATACTTTTTCAACGATTAGTTTAGCTTCCGCTGGATGTTCCTCTAAATAAATAGAAAGCATTTCAGAAACCCCTTGAGAAACAGGAGCAGTTACCTCACGGTTACCCAATTTTGTTTTTGTCTGACCTTCAAATTGTGGTTCTTGTACCTTTACAGAAACAACTGCAGTCAATCCTTCACGGAAATCATCCCCGTCAATTTCAATTTTTTCTTTCGCTAAGATTCCAGAATCTGTTGCGTATTTTTTCAACGTGTTTGTCAGTCCACGACGGAAACCAGAAAGGTGAGTACCTCCTTCGTGTGTATTGATATTATTTACATACGCTTGAATATTTTCCGTATAAGAAGTGTTATAGGTTAGAGCTACTTCTACTGGAATACCATCACGTTCTCCTTCGAAATAAATAACGTCTGAAATTAAAGCTTCTCTATTTCTGTCCAAGTATTGTGCAAATTCTTTTAAACCTCCTTCTGAGAAGAATTTATTAGAAATCGGTAAGCCTTTTTCATCAAAATTACGTAAGTCCGTTAAATAAATAGTAATCCCTTTATTTAAGAATGCTAATTCACGTAAACGTGCAGCAATTGTATCATAATTATAAGTTGTAAATTCAAAAATGCTACCGTCTGGTTTGAAAGTTACTTGTGTTCCATGTTCTTTTGATTCACCAATAACACGAACGTCATATAATGGCTTACCAATCGAATACTCTTGTTCGAAAATTTGACCATCACGATGAACTTCAGCACGCAAATGAATAGATAACGCATTAACACAAGATACACCAACACCGTGTAAACCTCCAGAAACTTTGTATGTATCTTTGTCGAATTTACCACCGGCATGTAATACCGTCATTACAATTTCTAATGCAGATTTTTTTTCTTTTGCAGTTAAACCAGTTGGTATACCACGTCCATTATCTTTAACTGTTATGGAATTGTCTTCGTTGATTAATACATTTATCGTATCACAGTGTCCTGCTAAAGCCTCATCAATGGAGTTGTCAACTACTTCATATACTAAATGATGTAAACCTTTGATTCCTACATCACCAATGTACATCGCTGGTCTTTTTCTTACCGCCTCTAATCCTTCTAATACTTGGATATTATCCGCTGAATAGTCGTTTACTTTTAAATCTTCACTCATAGTTTTTCCTTTGGAAATAATTCGTTTTTGATAGGAAACAAATATAAGGAAAAGTAAAGAATTAGTAGGGTGAAAAGAGGAGTTGAGGAAGGGTATTTATCAACAAAAAAGAAAGGTAAATGTTGAAAAATTACTTACTTCTAATCCAATCTATAATGCTCTCGTCCATCGGCTTAACACGAGGGTTTATAACTCGAACCAACTTACCTTGTTCGTTAATTAAATATTTTTGAAAATTCCATTTTACTTCATTATCCTCTAATCCATTTTTAGACTTGGTCGTTAAAAATTGATACAACGGTTCAATTGTATCTCCCTTAACAACAATTTTACCCATCATCGGAAAAGTAACCCCGTAATTTTTAATACAAAATGATTTTATTTCTTCATTACTTCCAGGGTCTTGCTTATAAAAATCATTGCTTGGAAATCCGATAATCACGAAATTACTATCTTTAAATTTGGTGTATAATTGTTGAAGTTGTTCGAATTGAGGTGTTAATCCACATTTTGACGCGGTATTAACAATCATTACTTTTTTACCTTTTAAAGTTGCTAGGTCAAATACCTGACCTTCAATATCGCTTACCTTAAAATCATAAATAGTTTGCGCATGTGAATTTATTACCATAAATAAACTCAATAATAATAAAAGTGTTTTCATCTTTGTAAGTTTTCTTTTACAACAAATATAATCTTAAATTGTAACAAAATTATTAAATTATCGTTTAACATTTGTATGAAAATGGTGACTACGTTAATTCATTGCTTTTGGATTTTAAACACTTTTACGCAAGTGAAAATGGATGGAATTTGGCAGGGAATTATGGTTAAAGATGGTGCTAAATTAACTGAGGGAACAGTACTCTTTTTAGAAATAATTACCTCCGATAAAAATTTAACAGGACGAACACGAGAAGAAGTAACTAAGTCAGACTGTTTCATGATTCAAAAAATAAAAGGAAGCATAGTAGATAGTATTTCAATAAAATTTAAACAGTACGTTACTGAAACAAAAAAATCGACTCCAAAAATCACATGGATTCCATTTGAAGCAAAACTGTCTTTTGATACAATTTCTGGTTACCTTTCAGGTACATATATACAATTAGCTGGACGAAAAACAACAGGTAAAATCACAATGTATCGATCAACTGCAGAATTCTCGAATACGGAAATGATTATGTTGCATCAAAGTTGGCGAGATGTCTTTATTCAAGATCTGAATCAAAAACGCAAAGCACCAGCAATACGAGAGTGGGAACGTAAAAACTTTGTTTTTGAACCGATCTATTTTGATTACGATAAAGATAGTTTAAAAGTGGAGTACAATGCTTATCTCAAAGAAATGGTTCGTGTGGTACTAGACCATACAGATTTACGAATAAAAATTACAGGACATACAGATGCTGATGGGTCGAATGTTTATAATAAAGATCTTTCCGAGCGTAGAGCAAAATCAATTCAAGATTTTTTTGTCAAATGTGGTTTGCCACCGCATAAGGTTGTTACGGATTTTAAAGGGGAAGAAGAACCTGTCGATAATAACAAGACAGACAACGGAAAACAACGAAATCGTAGGGTGGATTTTACGTTTATTTAAATAATTTAAAAATAAGGTAAATCTCCTTTTTCTAAAACTGGGACTTTAAAAAAGATGCCTGGAGCAAAATAATTTGTAGCGTTTATACGTCGATACCGCATATCTACACCAAGAAATATAGCAGCCCATGCGGAACCTTGGAAACCTAGGGTCTGTGTATCTCGTGTCAATTCTAATACGGGACCCGCAGATAATCCCAAAATTGCACCTGCTTGTATTTCGCTATATATACGACATCTATCTCTCTCAAATTCAAATCCAAAATCAGCACCATATGGTATACTTGTATTACTAAAAGTCCAAGCGGATACTTCTAATCCACCACTAAAACGGTGTTGACCATTACCAAAATTGAAATTAAATTTTGGCCCAACAAACACCAATAAATTAGAAACTTGTGCTTTAAGTTGAAAACTAAATAACATCAAAATTATTATAACTATGCTTCTCATAAAATATCAAATATTAAAATAGTATTTTTCAATCTCGTTACTCGTTATTCGTCACCCCCTTCAACCATTCTAATGTCTTCGCTTCCTCACTTCCTTCTTCTGCTTCATATTGATATTCCCAATTTGCCATTGGGGGCAAGGACATCAAAATAGACTCTGTTCTACCTCCAGAAAACAAACCAAATTTTGTTCCTCTGTCATTAACCAAGTTAAATTCTACATACCTTCCACGACGTAAATTTCTCCAAGTAAGGTGATGCGGTTTAATTTCTTTATTTCGTCCTAAAACCGCTTGTTCAGAATAAATAGACACAAAAGAACTAGCTAATTCAGAACAATATGCAAATAATTGCGCTTTAGATAAATTGGTGTTGTTTTCGGATAAATGATCGAAGAATATTCCTCCAATACCGCGTGATTCATTGCGGTGGGGTATGTGAAAATACGTGTCTGCCCAGGCTTTATGTTTAGCATAAAAACTTGCTTCATGCTTATCGCAGATAGTTTTTAAACGCTGATGAAACTGTGTTGCTTGTGTAGGGATTATATAGTGTGGTGTTAAGTCAATACCTCCACCAAACCAATAAGTTCCATTGTCTAATTCAAAGTAACGTACATTCATATGTATAATGGGAACATGCGGACTATGTGGATGTAAAACAATGGAAATTCCAGTCGCAAAAAAAGATTCTCCTTCCAAATGTAATTGCGATTTCATGGCTGGTGAAACTTCTCCATGTACTGCAGAAAAAGCAACTCCTCCTTTTTCTAATAGATTTCCATCTTTAATTACACGAGTTAATCCACCACCACCTTCGGTTCTGTCCCAATTATCGGAAGAAAAAGTAGATTTTCCATCTAACTTTTCTAAATCTGCACAAATCGAAGCCTGTAATGCTTTGTAAGCAGATGCAATTGTTTCTTTAGTCATTGATTTCTCCAACTTTTACAATTTTGTAATCGTCTTGTTTTAAGATGTAAGATGCTCTGTTTTCAAATCCATTTCCTTCTTTCAATGGAATTGGATTAATGATATTCATAACACCGTCACCAGGTTTTTGTTCTAATAGGATTTTTTTCGCAAAATACATGGTAACATCGAATCCTTGAACAGCATATTTTGTTAATGCAGTATTGTATTTTTTGCGATATAACTTTTTTAATTTTCCTGTTTCATTATTAGTTAAGTCAAAATCTACAGAAGATGCATAATGAAAATTTAATCGATTTTTTGCTTCAGCAGAAATATCATCAAAATTCACCCAATCTTTGGTTCCTACAATAGTAATAATTGGAGATTTTGGTTTCGTACTCCATGCAGAGAGTTGATCTGTAATACTTGTTGCTAAGGCTCTGTCACGGGAAGGGACAACAAAAACAGCATTTTTACCTTTCTTTAGATGTGTTGCGATATCTTTTTCTTGGATTTCAATCAGTTTTTTTGTTCCAAGTGATAGGTAGGAAGCACGAAATGCTTGGTACAAATCATCATCTTTGGGACCAACTTTCACAAGGTATATCTGTTCAGCTATGTAGTTGCGCTGAATGAATTTAGCCATATTTTTCAATAAGGTAATTTCAGATGCAACTGCATTTGTTACAAGAGGGTTTTCTTTTAAAATAGATGTTGTAGCAACGATGGGACTAACTAATTGTATGTTGTTTAATTTGCAAAATTTTGCTGTTAATTCTAAGTTCTCCCCATTAAACGGCCCGATAATTAACTCGGAATTCAACACATCTGTTTGTCTTAATAATGGACTAACAGTTGTAGTATCGCTCCCGGCATCTAAGACCACTACTTTTCCTTGATAACCAAGGGATATTAAAGAGTCAATTGCAATTTGTGCCCCCATATAAAATTCTGTAGCAATCGCAGAAGTTGGATCATTTTGTTTTTCTGTATTAAACGGGAGTAAGAACGCTAATGCATGGGTTCGAACTTTTAAAGTAGTGTCAATGATAGCAGTTTTTTCTGAAAGAGGAGTAGGAATAGAATCAATTTGACGAACAACTACATCCTCTACTTTTTTGGGATAAATAGGCACACGTAAAGTCATGCCAGGTTTTAATTGACTAGAAGAAATATTATTGTTCAGTTTAGAAAGTTCATCTACAGTAACCATAAACCTTTTAGAAATATTATACAAAGTCTCATGGTCTAATACTTTGTGAACAATAATTGTGTCTGGTTTTTTGGTTGGCTTGGGATTTTCTAACAAATTACTTGGTTTGTTGCCAGGTATATTAATTGTTTGACCTGCAATTAAATCTTTTGTTAATAAGGGATTAGCGTTGATTAATTGTTGCTCACTAATAGAAAATTTCTTTAAAACGCTATAAAAAGTTTCTCCTTCTCGGATAGAATACGAAAAAGATTTCACACCATTTTCTAACGCTTTTTTTGCTGTAAGAGGAACAAATAATTTTTGCCCTTCTCTAACACCCTTTGCTGTTTCTGGATTTAATAAAGCAACTTCATCAATAGGAACGTTAATTTCTTTACAAACAGAAAATAAAGTCCCACCTTTTTTTACAGTATATGTGTAGCATTTTTTACCATCTTTGGTAACTACATCTTTATCATTCAATTGTCCGAAAACTGTAATCGAGAGAAATACTACTAATAAGATAAAAAAATGTTTCATACTACTTTCTAATTATTGAATTTTCTACCTTCTCCCGTTCCTCGTATCTCGTCGGTTCAAGGCTCTCAACGTTCCTGAGGCTCTCGAAGTATCGTCCCTCGTCACTCTTCCCTCGCGTCACACGACGGTTCCTGAGGCTCTCGAAGGATCGTTACTCTAATCTTACTCCCATTCAATCGTTGCAGGTGGTTTTGAACTAATATCGTATGTTACACGATTTATTCCTTTCACCTGATTGATAATTCGGTTGGAAATTTTTGCTAAAAATTCGTACGGTAAATGACACCAATCAGCAGTCATTCCATCCGTAGAGGATACTGCGCGTAATGCAACTGCATTTTCATACGTACGTTCATCACCCATTACTCCAACGGATTGTACAGGCAAGAAAATAGCTCCAGCCTGCCAAACTTGGTCGTAAAGGTTATCCTCTTTTAATCCATTAATGAACAATGCATCAACTTCTTGTAAGATTCGTACTTTTTCAGCTGTAACCTCTCCTAAAATTCGAATACCTAATCCAGGACCTGGAAAAGGATGTCTACCCAAAATTGTAGGTGCAATATCCAAAGATTTTCCCACACGCCTTACTTCGTCTTTGAACAACAAACGTAAAGGTTCAACTACTTGTAATTTCATGTAATCTGGTAAACCTCCTACATTATGGTGTGATTTAATGGTTTGCGATGGCCCTCCATTAACTGAAATTGATTCAATTACATCTGGATAAATTGTACCTTGACCCAACCATTTTGCATCTGTAACTAATTTAGATTCTTCATCAAAAACATCAATAAAAACTTTACCAATTGCTTTGCGTTTTAATTCTGGATCTGTTAATCCTTTTAATGAAGTGTAAAATTTATTAGAAGCATCTACTCCCTTGACATTTAATCCCATTCCTTTATAGGAATCTAATACCGAATTAAATTCATCTTTGCGTAACAATCCATTGTCAACGAAAATACAATGTAAATTTTTACCAATTGCTTTGTGAAGTAATACTGCTGCTACAGAAGAATCTACACCACCAGATAAACCTAAAATAACTTTATCTGAACCGATTTTATCCTGCAACTCTTTTACTGTTGATTCAACAAATGAATCTGGTGTCCAAGATTGGTCGCAATGACAAATGTCTACTATGAAGTTTTTTAATAAAATAGTTCCTTCCAAGGAATGATAAACTTCTGGATGGAATTGAATTCCATAGGTTTGTTCTCCTTCCACGTAATATCCTGCTACTGCAACATCTTCCGTACTTGCAATAATTTTATAATGCGATGGGATGGTTTTAATTGTATCTCCATGAGACATCCAAACTTGTGAACCGTCGGTCATTCCTTTCGTTAATTCATGCGTTTTGTCAACATACGAAAGATTTGCTCTTCCATACTCACGGATGGTTGAAGGTAATACTTCTCCTCCATAATTTCCTGCTAAATATTGCGCACCAAAACATACACCTAATAAAGGCAATTTACCCTTTATTTCAGACAAATCTGGATTAGGAGCTTGTGGGTCACGCGTTGAAAAAGGGCTGCCTGAAAGTACAACTCCTTTAATATTCGAACCTAATGCTGGAATTTTATTCCAAGGATGAATCTCACAATATACGTTCAATTCTCTTACTCGTCTAGCAATCAGCTGTGTGTATTGCGATCCGAAATCAATAATTAATATCATTTCTTGCATAATGCAAATATAAGGGATTTAGAGAAAAGACTGTTAGATAAAAGCTAAAAGACTTTTAGAAAAAGCTAAAAGACATCTTAATTCTGGTTCCGGAGGCTCTCGACGGTTCCGGAGGCTCTCGAAGGACCGTCACTTTTATCTCACATAAGGTTTTGCAAACTCAATCAATTTTTCAGCAGATTGATAACCCATCGTACGTCCTATGATTTCTCCCTTGTGATTTAAAATTAATAGAGTAGGATAGGCTGAAATTTGAAAGGCTGGTGCTAAAGCCACTCCTTCTCCTTTTTCCATATCCATCGCTACATTAATGAATTTTTTATTAAAAAAATCACCAGCAGTTTTAGTAGTAAAAACATCTCGTTTAAGCATTTTGCATGGACCACACCAACTGGCGTAGGCATCAAAAAAGATGTTTTTCTTTTCTTTTTTTGCTTTAGCACATATTTCCGCGAAAGTACCTTCTGTAAAAATCATTCCAACATTTTCAGGCTGTACAGTTGTATTTACAACTTCTTTCTGTGTGAAACTGAATATTGCAAATGTTGTTATTAAACCAATTCCAATTGCTACTAGTTGTTTTTTCATAGTTTGAATATTAAAAAAATTAATCATAATGATACAAAGGATTTAATAGTTAATCAACTAAATTAACTAAATAATCAAAAATCAAAAATCAAAAATCAAAACGATCAAAACGATCAAAACAAACAATAACCAAAACTTATCGTATAATGAACTAATTGCTATTTTATTATTAGTATTTCTAAATGTTTCCAAATCATTCTTTATTTTA
>JBIIKZ010000022.1:0-29634 GCA_044232905.1 Crocinitomicaceae bacterium | reverse complement strand
CTTCATTTATCTGGTGGTAGTAATACTTACGAGCAAAAAAACTTCACCAATTATTTAATTAATTTAGAGTCAATTATTGAGTCGAATGAATTTGGGGGAGAAGTTTTATCATATACTAAAAAAAGTCGTGCACCAATCGATCCTTCTAACCTTGCTAACATTAATAAACGCATTGAAGAAGGAGTTTCCTTAATGACTTTTTTCGGGCATTCTAGCGCTTCGTCTTTTAGTGTTGCTATTCAAGATCCTAGTGAATGGACAAATAAAGCTAAATATCCAGTAGTCATCGCAAATGGGTGTGATGCTGGTGAATTATTTATTGCAAATCAAACACTTTCTGAACGATATCTTAGTGCGATTAATAAAGGTGCTATCGGGTTTCTGTCACCTGGTATTTTATCGTATGATGCTTATTTATACAAATTTGCTTCGCTATTATATAACGAAATCGCAAAAAATAATTATGGAGATTTCTTTGGAAAACAAATCAAAAATTCAATTGCTGCAATGTGTGTCAACGATCCGAATCGTTTGAATGAAATTACGAGCTTTGGATTTATCTTGAATGGAGATCCTATGTTACGTCTTAATTACCATAATAAACCAGAAATTGAAATCACCAACCAAAGTATTCAAGTTGTACCAAAACAAGTTTCACTTTCTGTCGATAGTTTAACGGTTAAAGTAGCTGTGAAAAATCTTGGACGTACGTTTACAGACACACTAAATGTTGAATTACGTCGTAAAATGCCTAAAAGTAAATTTGATTCTGTTTATATTAAACCATTGTATGGATTAGCCTATATGGATACTATTTCTTTTAAAGTTCCACTACAAGCAAATATAGCTGCAGGCTTAAATAATTTTGATGTTTTAGTGGACATTCCATCTTTTTTAACGGAACAATACGACGAATTTCAAAATAACCAAACAAGTAGGCAGCAATTATTACAATTAGATGGTATAACTCCGATTTATCCCTATGCCTTTGCGGTTGTCCCGAAAGACAGTGTGGTTGTAAAAGCATGTACATCTAATCCTTTAGCTCCTATCAAAACATATCGATTTGAATTAGATACAACCGATACATTTGATAGTCCTTTTTGTAAAAATGGATCTGTTACAGGTATAGGAGGTGTACAAGAATTATATCCAAAGGATTGGAAAAGTAAAAAATCAGGACAGCCTGAGATATTGATATGTATAGATAGTACGGTTTACTTTTGGAGGGTTGCAGTGGATAGTTCTGTGTTAGTTTGGAATGAAAGTTCATTTCAATATTTATCAGGTAAAAATGGTTGGGGGCAAGCACATTTCTTTCAGAGTAAAGACAATGATTTTTCAAGTTTAATGTTAGATCGTTCTATTCGAGAAAGGACTTTTGATACGATTTCAAAAAAATTAGTCGTTGAAATTTATGATAATCCTACGAATCAAAATATGTTTAATCTTTCACAATATAAGATCAATAATGAAATGCAGGAATATGCTGGATGTGGCATGACTCCTGCGCTTCATGTTGCAGTGATTGACCCGAAAACAATGATTCCTTGGAGAACGCATTATCAAAATCAAAATCCGCAAAATTCATTCGGTAATATAAATGATTTAGGTGCCTGTCGTTCTAGACCAGAGGCATATTTTATTTTTCATCAAAATAGTCCAACGCAAATGGCTAGTTTTCAAGATATGGTTCTGAATAAAGTTCCAAATGGTCATTATTTAATAATATATTCCCACCGAGTTGCGGAATACCAAAATTGGAATAACGTAACTCCATCAATCTTTGAAACTTTAAAAACTTTAGGGTCGGATAGTTTAATTCCTGGTCGACCGAATCATGGTTTCATCTTTATTGTTAAAAAAGGCGATACTTCCTCAGTGAAGGAGGTTCTTGCAACGTATAATGGAGAATTAATGCGTATCGAAGAAAATATAAAGATATTCACAAATTCTGGCCAAGAGTCAACACCCGTAATTGGTCCAGCAAAAAAATGGAATTTACTTTCATGGAAACAAGATGCGTTGGAAACTGCAACGAAAGATTCATCGGTACTAGAAATTGAAGTATTAGATAAAGATTTAGTCTTAGCAAAGGTCATAGATACTATAATGACACCGCAAGATTCGATTATTAATTTGAATACTATAATTGATGCATCTGTATATCCATATCTTCGCTTGACTACCAAATATAAAGATTTAACTAATTTTAATCCTGCACAAATTAAACGCTTACATGTCTTGTATCAACCTGTACCAGAGGCAGTAGTAGACCCTCGAAGTGGATTTGTATGGGTTCCTAAAAAAGATACAGTAGATGAAGGTATGAGTTTTAAATTTGCAGTAGATGTTCGAAATGTAAGTACGTTTCCTATGGATTCATTACTTGTAAATTATTGGGTAGAAGATGTAAATCAGCAAAAGAAAATAATTAATTATCCACGAAAAGCACCTTTGTTAGCTAATGCTTCTTTTAGAGATACCATAACGATTGCCACTGGAGGTTTAGCTGGAGGAAATACGCTTTGGATGGAAGTTAATCCATATGTTACTTCAAATCGAACAGATCAACCTGAACAATTTCATTTTAATAATCTACTTGCAAAAAACTTTTATGTTCAATCAGACAATACGAACCCAATTCTAGATGTTACGTTTGACGGTCGACACATACTGAATCAGGATTTAGTTCGTCCTAATCCAGAAATTGAAATTTCATTGAAAGACGAAAATGAGTATGCTATTATGAATGCAATTACGGATACTTCTTTTTTCCAAGTATATGTTACTAATCCTTTAGGTGTACAAAAACGGATTCCTTTTATAGATAAAAACGGGAATCAAATCATTCAATTTATTCCTGCTACAGCGCAAACTAAAAAATGTAAATTACTACATATTGGTGATTTTGCGATGGATGGTAAATATAGACTTTCCGTTCAAGCTGCTGATCGTAATGGGAATCTTTCAGGGGACTATGCATACACGATAAATTTTGAGGTTATTAATGAAACGTCAATATCTTATTTAACCAATTATCCTAATCCTTTTAGCACGAGTACACGATTTGTATATACATTAACTGGTAATGCTGTTCCTGAAAATATGCTTATTCAGATCATGACTATTTCTGGAAAAGTTGTCCGTGAAATTTCAGAAGATGAATTAGGGCCATTACAAATCGGAAGAAATCAAATTACCAATTATGCTTGGGATGGAAAAGACCAATTTGGTGATCCGCTTGCAAATGGTATTTATCTATATCGTGTATTGGCAAGAAGTAATGGGCAAGAGGTAAAACATCGTAATTCAGAAGTAGATTCTCATTTTAAAAATGAATTCGGGAAGATGTATTTGATGAGGTAAGTTTACGCTTCTATAATTTCACAAAGCATAAAGGTACAATCAGACTCTAAAAGAACCTACAACTAAATATTGCTGTATCATCTACATAATTGCGAGATGCTCTCCATTCATCTAACTTCGAAAAGATAATATTATTGAGATCTTCCATCTTTAATGGATAATAATTATGTACAAGTTTTATTAAGCGATCCAATTCAAAGAATTCATTTTTTTCATTCTCTAATTCAATAATACCATCTGTGTACATTACTAAGGTAGAATTAGGTTCAAGGTATAAACTTCCAACTTTTAGAAATGGTAAATCCTCCAACATGCCTAGCCCTATAGTTCCTTTGTCTAAAAGTTCAAAGGTTTTTCCATTCGTAAGAAATGGGTGATTATGTCCAGCGTTAATATACGTTAGTTTTCGTGTTTCAATATTGTATTTAGCAATGAAAAAAGTAATGAATTTTTCTCCCTTCGCATTTTTCATTACCTTCTTATTCAATTCTTCAATTAAAAAATCGAGTTCGAATTGTTGGTAACTATATAAGGCTCTCAAAGTTGCCTGGAAATTAGCCATTAACATTGCTGCACTTATTCCTTTTCCAGACACATCGCCTATGCATATAATATACTCATCTTCAGATAATTGAATGAAATCATAATAATCTCCACCTACTTGATGCCTTGAAGTGTATTTTGCATGCACATCTAATTTTCGGTTCGAGGGTAAATCAGAAGGAAACAACATTTTTTGCATTTCCGATGCAACTTCTAATTCTTTCTTTAAGCGCGCTTGTTTGATGCTCACGTGCATCATCCGTTGATTCTCAATAGCTACTACTATAATATTTGCTAATGTTTGTACAAAGCGCATATTGTTTATCGTTTCGGAAGATGGGTTGTTTTTCAAAGAATCACCAGAAATCAATAAGTAAGCGAGTGGTGCTTTTTGATGAAAAACGGGAACTATACTGTCAAATTGAGCTATAATTTCGGATGGTGAAGATTCAATACTAGTTATTTCTTTAAATCGCGCTAGATTAGCGATGATTTCCTCTTCTTTTAGCGAACCTTTTACCCCTGTTTTTAAAAGTGTATGCCAAGTTTCTTGTTTGTGTAATAAAATGAATTTTGAAAAACGTAATTGCTCTTTAAGTATAAATCCTAATATTTTTGTAAGAGTTTCAACGGATTGTTTAGTATTTATTGCATTGGTTATTTCCAATAAAGAGGTTAGCTTAAACTCTTGAAATTCAATTTGATTTTCTAAAGATTGTACTAACTTTTCCTGCATATATCTATGTGCTTTAATATGTAAAAATAATATATACCTCTATTTAAATTCCGGAAATTAGGGATACTTATTAGTCCAACGATGTTAATTCCGACCTAATCTAATTAGATCCACGAAACTCATTCTTTTCACATCAATTCCATCTCCTGTCACTCCTTTTATTAAGGCTATATAAAACCATCTATTTTCAACGGTTCCTGAGACTAGTTTACCTTGAGCCTGTCGAAAGGAAGGACCGTCACTTCCGATACTCGTCACTCTTTTTACTTCCTACCCCTTGTCATTTCACGTTTTCCCGGAGGACCAGGTAATGTTTCTACATTAAATCCAACACTGTTTAAGTCACGCTTTACTTGTCCTTTTGCACAGTAAGTTACCAAATATCCATCTGTTTTAAGTGAGTCATATAATTTTTGAAAAATTTCTTTTGTCCACATAGCTTCTTGTACGCGGGGACCAAAAGCATCAAAATAGATTAGATCGTATTTATTTGCAGTGAAAGTTTGTTTTTGAAGTTCATTTTGAATTTTGGTAAGTGTAAATGTAGGTGTAATTACATTTGGCACATCCCATGATGTATTATGTATTTGTTTGTATTTTTCTTTAAGAAAATCGGATTCTAACAGATTTTCATATTCTAATGCAACCATTTCATCATTTGATATTGGAAAAGCTTCCAACCCATCATAAGTTATATTTGAGTCAGAATTTAATACAGCTTCTAAAGTTAAAATCGCATTTAAGCCAGTGCCAAGTCCAATTTCTAAAATATGCACTTCTGGTTTTCCTGAAAATAAATCTAAGCCATTTTTTAAAAAGACATGCTTTGCTTCTTGTACAGCGCCATGCGAAGAATGGTAATTTTCATTCCAATCTGGTAAGTGAATTGTTTTTGATCCATCTCCAGTAGTGATAATGGTACGTTGCATAAACATATTTTAGCGAGGATAAAAATTCATTTTAATGCTTAAAGGTACAAAATTTCTACCTTTGACTTTATGAACCTAGTGGATGTATTTGGTCAAACTATTTTGTATGCATGTAACGATTGGGGATTTGGCCACGTAGCACGGTCAATTCCTATTATCGAACAATTAGTGTCTCAAAATAATACCATTTATTTTGCAGGTAATAAAAAGCAAAATGCTATTGTAGAAGAATATTTCCCATTAATACATTTTATCCCTTTAGATGGTTACGATTTTCGTTTTTCAGGTTCTGGAAATTGGTTGAATGAAATGGGTTCGAATTTTTTTCGATTCAAACGTATTATTTCTAATGAATTTGAGTTTGTGAAATCCGTCTGTCTATCTAATCCTATTACATTGATTATTTCAGACCATCGTTATGGATTTAGAAATGAGTATCTTCCTTCCATATTTATTACACATCAAGTTACCTTACCACTTTTGGGTATCCAGAAGATTGCCAACTATTGGCACACCAAGCAACTTCAAAAATATTCAACGATTTGGGTTTTGGACGATGAAAATCATCGTTATGCAGGTAAATTGAGCAGCTCAACTACTATTTTACCAATGCAGTATATTGGAATTCAGTCACGTTTCGTTAGTGGAAATTATTCAAGTGAGGAGTATGTACTTGCTGTTGTTAGTGGACCTTCTCCATATGCAGAACAATTATTTCAGCAAATTATTACATTTTCTAAAAGTTCTGATATTCTTGTCAAGTGTATTTGTCCTGAGAAATATCCGGGAGCAAATTTACCTCCTAATTTACAAGTCTATCATTCATTGACTTGGAAAGAAATGGATTCTTTGTTCTACCGTTGCGATTCTATTATTTCCCGAAGTGGATATACAACAATCATGGATGCGATACGTTTAAATAAAAAAGTAGTATTTATACCAACTCCTGGTCAGTTAGAACAAGAATACTTGTTTAAATTACACGGTTAATTAGTTCTTAGTCTTTTACTTTGTTAACACCCTCATTTTAAAACTTAGTTGTCCTAGATGGATCAAATAACAGCTATTATCCATTAAATTTGCTTCAAATACATATTCATGAAAACATATAATACCCTACTTTCGACTTTTAACTTTCGACTTTCAACTTTTATCTTTCTATTTTTTACGTTCAATACCTATTCTCAATCCATAAAAGGTACTTGGAGGGGAGAGCTTAGTATCTCAGGAATGACTCTACCTCTTGTCTTTCATGTCGATTCTACAGAAAATGGTTTAATTTCTACCATGGATTCACCAAGTCAAGGAGCAAAAGATATTCCAACAAATACAACGGTATTTTCGAAAAATGAACTCCTTATTCAAATAGATAAAATTCAATTTATTTACAAAGGTAAATTAGTTTCTAAGGATGCAATTAATGGAGAAGTAACACAACATGGAAAGACATTTCCGATTAATCTACAAAGACAAGTAAAGAAAGATGCCTTGAAGTTAAAGTCGCAAGAACCAAGTCCGCCATTTCCATATCAGCAAGAAGAAGTTTCTTTTAAACATCTTACTGCTAGTCATACACTAGCGGGTACTTTGTGTGTACCAAAAGCAAATCCATCCGGTGTATGTGTTATTTTAATTACTGGAAGTGGTCCACAAAATAGGGATGAAGAATTAATGGGACACAAACCATTTTTGGTGTTAGCAGATTATCTTACTCGCCAAGGAATTGCTGTTTTACATTACGATGATCGTGGAGTAGGTATGTCTACAGGTGATTTTGTAAGTGCAACAACCGAAGATTTTGCAAGTGATGTCGAAGCTGCGATTGCGTATCTTCAAACGAGGGGCGAAATAAAATCGATAGGATTGATTGGACACAGTGAAGGTGGAATAATTGCGCCTATCGTAGCTTCAAGAAATCATAGTAAAGTAAAATTTGTTGTGCTTCTTGCAGGTACAGGTATTCCAGGTAAAGAATTATTGCTTTTACAAAATAGTTTAATCAGCACAGCAAATGGTGTTTCAGAAGCAGAAATTAAAAAAGCTAATTCATTGAATGAAAAATTATATTCGCTGGTTATTAATTCAGAGGATAATCAATTAATTAAAAAAGAAGCAACAAAATTAATTTCGGAGTATTCCGCATCCCACGTCAATGAATCAGATATAGATGCATTAGTAGCACAAATAACTTCCCCTTGGTTTCGTTATTTTTTAAAGTTGGATCCACGTGTTTATTTAGAAAAAACTACCTGCCATGTTCTTGCAATGAATGGGACTCTTGATTTACAAGTTCCTGCGGAAATTAATCTTTCTCAAATTAAAACATCATTGAAAATTGCAAAGAACTTTCGATTTAAAATTGTAAAATTAAAAGGACTAAATCATCTTTTTCAAAAAGCAAAAACCGGAAACCCATCGGAATATGCAACAATTGAAGAAACCTTTAACCCGAGAGCATTGCAAATTATAGGGGAATGGATTTTGGATATTTATAAATAAAAAAAACGTTTCAGTTTCCCAAAACGTTTTTACTGTATATTTCGTCACTCGTCACTCTTTGCTTTGTATCTTGAGCTTGTCAAATGGAGTCACTCGTCACTATATCGTCATGATGTCTTTCTCTTTCGCAACAATCAATTCATCTACTTTTGTAATGAAGTTATTCGTAATATTTTGAATTTTTGTTTCAGCTTCTTTGACAGCATCTTCAGATAATCCATCTGTTTTTAATAGCTTAATCATATCTAAAGCATCTTTACGGTTGTTACGAATACCAACTTTCGCGTGTTCTCCTTCCGCTTTTGCTTTTTTAACCATCTCACGACGTCTTTCTTCAGTTAAAGGAGGAATTGTAATGATTAATTGTTCCCCGTTGTTAGAAGGGGCGAATCCTAAGTTAGAATTGATAATGCCTTTCGCTATTTCTGGTAACAATGGACGTTCCCATGGTTGTACTACTAAAGTACGTGCATCTGGTGCAGAAATGTTTGCAACCTGAGTTATAGGGGTAGGGTTACCGTAGTATTCTACCATTACACTTTGTAACATCGAAGGGGTAGCTTTACCCGCTCTAATTTTTTGTGTTTCGTAATCTAAATGCGTTAGTGTTTTTGCATTTGAATTATTCAAATCAGTATAGACACTTTGAACTTCTTCAACCATGGTTACTAATTTTTAAAAGTTTATTATTTAACTAATTCTGTTGATTCATTTTGAACAATCGTTCCTAATTCTTCTCCATCCATGATACGTTTCAAGGTACCTGGTGTATCCATATCAAAAACAACAATAGGAAGATCATTTTCTTTACACAAGGTGAATGCTGTAAGATCCATGATTTTCAATCCTTTTTCATATACGTCATCAAAAGAAATACGGTTGTATTTAACTGCATATGGATCTTTTAATGGATCTGCGGTATATATTCCATCTACACGTGTTCCTTTCAAAATAACATCTGCCGTGATTTCAATTGCGCGTAATGAAGCTGCTGAATCTGTAGTGAAATAAGGATTTCCTGTTCCAGCACCAAAAATTACAACACGGCCTTTTTCTAAATGGCTAACTGCACGACGTCTTACAAATGGTTCAGCGATTTCACGCATTTCAATGGCAGACATTAAACGTGTTTTCGCGCCAACTGCCTCCAATGCAGATTGTAATGCCATACTGTTTATCATGGTAGCTAACATTCCCATGTAGTCACCATGCGTACGATCCATTCCACCTTCTTCTGCTTGTACACCACGGAAGATATTTCCACCTCCAATTACGATAGCTACTTGAATTCCAGAATCACACACTTCTTTGATTTGTTTTGCATAAGAAGCAATACGATTGTTATCAATTCCAAATTGCTTATCTCCCATTAGAGATTCACCACTAAGCTTAAGTAATATGCGATTGTACTTCATAAGAACGGAATTTTTATCGTTTGCAAAGATAGGTATTTATTTGATATTTTATAACACAAAAAAAAGGCTGAAATTTCTTCCAGCCTTTTTCTATGTTTTGAAATGTATTATTTCGTAGAGAAACGTAAAAACTCAGAAACTGTTAATCCTTTTTCAGCAGAAGCTAAGAATTGTTCAACATTTACTTTATTATCACGAACAAATGGTTGGCTTAACAATGTGTTTTCTTGGAAGAATTTGTTTAAACGACCTTCCGAAATTTTCGCCGCCATATCAGCAGGTTTACCTTCTTGAATCGCTAATTCTTTACCAATTTCTAATTCACGAGCAATTGTATCCGCATCAACACCTTCTTTATTTAAAGCGATTGGGTTCATAGCAGCAATTTGCATTGCAACTTGCTTACCAGCATCTTCAGCAGTAGCTGAATCAACCGTTAAACCTACCAATGTAGCTAGCTGATTTCCAGGGTGGTTGTAAGCAACTACTTTAGCTGCAGAAATACGCGCGAATTTAGATAAATCTAATTTCTCACCAATAACGCCAACTTGTTCCGTGATTTTTTCATCCACTGTCAATTTGTCGTCATATTTCAATGCTTTCAATTGCTCAACAGTTGTTACTTCATTAGCTAAAGCTACATCCACAATCGATTGAACGAATGTACGGAAAGAATCATTGATTGCTACGAAATCAGTTTCACAATTTAAAATCAAGATAACTCCTTCATTTCCAGAAGTAGCTACTTGAGCAATTGATAAACCTTCTTTTGCTTCGTTATCACCACGTTTAGCAGCGATTTTTTGTCCTTTTTTACGAAGGATGTCGATAGCTGTTTCAAAATCACCGTTAGCCTCAACTAAAGCGTTTTTGCAGTCCATCATACCTGCGCCAGTTTGCTGACGAAGTTTGTTTACATCTGATGCTGTAATTGCCATTTCAGTAGTTTTTTAAATTATTTTTCTGTTTTATCTTCTGTTGCTACTTCCGTAGCTGCTTCTTCACCTTTATCTGCTTTGTCTTTAGAGTTTTTACGATCTTCTAAACCTAAACGAATAGAATCACAAATTGCATCTAAGATAATAGCGATAGATTTTGTAGCATCATCATTCGCAGGGATAGGGAAATCAACTAATTTAGGGTTAGTGTTTGTATCCACCATAGCAAAAATTGGAATGTTCAATCTTTTAGCTTCGTGTAATGCGATGTTTTCTTTTAAGATATCAACTAAGAAAATAGCTGCTGGTTGACGAGTCATATCAGCAATAGAACCAAAGTTTTTTTCTAATTTCTCACGTTGACGTGTTTTGAAAAGACGCTCTCTTTTAGAAAGAGTATCCCAAGTTCCGTCTGTCTTCATTTTATCTATAGAAGCCATTTTACGGATAGACTTACGTGTCGTTTGGAAGTTTGTTAACATACCGCCGGACCAACGCTCAGTAACGAAAGGCATATTAACCGTTTTCACTCTATCTGAAACGATTTCTTTCGCTTGTTTTTTTGTAGCCACAAAAAGTACTTTTTTACCCGATTTTGCGATTTGAGTCATCGCAGCACACGCTTGATCAAGATGAGCAATTGTCTTATTTAGATCGATAATGTGGATACCTTTCTTCTCATCAAAGATGTACGGTGCCATCGCTGGGTTCCATTTTCTTTTTTGGTGTCCGAAGTGAACACCTGCGTCTAATAATTCTTGAAAAGTTGCTTTTGACATTTTTTTAATTTTTAAATTGTTTACGTTCCTTTAGTAATCAGCAGATGAGGGAGCTCTAAGCATTTACTCACAAACTTGGATACTAAACACCGCCAAAATAATATAATATTAACGTTTAGAGAATTGGAATTTCTTACGTGCTTTTGGTTGTCCTGGTTTCTTACGCTCAACCATTCTTGGATCACGTGTCATTAATCCCTCCGCTTTAAGCGCTGGTTTTAAATCTTCAGAAACCTTAACCAAAGCTCTTGAAATACCTAAACGAATAGCTTCTGCTTGTCCGTTGATTCCACCACCTTGAACATTTACTGTAACGTCATACTGATCGTTTGTTTCAGTTAATGCAAATGGTTGTAGAACTTTAAATTGTAACATTGCTACTGGAAAAAACTCTTTAAAGTCTTTTTTGTTTACTGTTACTTTACCCGTACCTTTTTTAAGGTAAACACGAGCAACTGAAGTTTTTCTTCTTCCTAGTGTATTGATAATTTCCATACTTACTATTTGAATGTGTCTAAATTAATAACCTCTGGTTTTTGAGACTCTTGTTTATGCTCAGTACCAGTGTACACCTTCACATTCGTGAACAATTGGCGACCTAATTTATTTTTTGGCAACATACCTTTAATCGCTTTTTCGATCAATCTTTCTGGATGTTTAGAAAGAATCTCTTGTGCTGTTAAAGAACGTTGTCCACCAGGGTAACCCGTGTAACGGATGTATTCCTTGTCAACTAATTTAGTACCAGAAAATGATACTTTTTCCGCATTAATAACGATAACGTTATCTCCGCAATCTGCGTGAGGTGTGAAGTTTGGCTTGTGTTTTCCACGTACTAACTTCGAAACCTTACTAGCTAAACGACCCACTGTTTGGCCTTCAGCGTCTACTAACAACCACTTTTTATCAGCAGTTTGCTTGTTAGCAGAAACGGTTTTGTAACTTAATGTATCCACAATTATTTATTAATTAAATAAGACAATTCCCCTAAAATGGGAAGGCAAAGATATAACTTACAACTTTTATTAACAACTGATTTATGAAATAATTACAACTATTTTCAAAATCATGGCTAGTTTATAGTTTTTTAAGTATTGATTTACGATTTTTTAAATGCATTAATCGCGTTTATTGTAAAATCAGATAAAACTAATTTACCACTAATACCTGCTCGTTCAAGTAATAATTCATCCCAATTTTCGGTTCCTTGCCAAAAAATAACTTTCAGTAATGCCATTGCTTCTGGATTGGAACCAGCTAATCTTTTCGCTAATTCAGCAATCTCTTCATCCATTTCTGCAGCACTATCATAAACATAGGTATATAATCCACGTTTGTATGCCCAATCTGCTGATCTCCATTCAGTCGCATTGATGGCTAACTGACTCATAGCGGATAAACCAATTTTACGCTCTACTGCTGGTCCAACAACAAATGGTCCTATACCAACAGCCAATTCAGAAAGTTTTACATCTGCAAATTTAGTTGCGAAACAATAATCCACTGCAGATGCTAATCCTACACCACCGCCAACTGCTTTACCTTGCACACGACCAATGATGAATTTCGGACATTTACGTGCTGCATTAATCACATTCGCAAAACCAGAGAAGAATTTTTTACCTGTCTCCAAATCTTTAATGGCAATTAACTCATCAAAACTTGCACCAGCACAAAATGATTTTTCTCCTTCGGATTGTAATATAATTACTTTTACTTCTTGTTTTTGTCCAAGTTCTGTAATTGTATCTGCTAATTTTCGCAAAATTTTTCCAGGTAAAGAATTACTTAATGGGTGACCAAAAGTGATGGTTCCGATTCCTAACGAATCTATTTCAAAGGTTACTTGACCTTGATTTATTGCTTCTGACATAATTTAAATTTTAAACAAAGATAGATTAATTTGAAAATTGCATGATTTGAATATTTGAAAATTATTTTTGAAAAGTTATATTTTGATTTTATATTTACATTATATATTTATTTTAGTTTCATATGACAACTTTTACTAGCTCTCTACCTGAAGATTTAATTCTAATGCTATCTCAAAAAGCGAAGGAGTTATCTATTCCAAAAAATAAATTAATCGAAAAAGCCTTAAGAATTTATCTTGATCAATTAAATAAGGCTGCATATGTTAAATCATACAGAAGTATGAATGATGATGAGTCAATATGGAAAGTAGCAGAAGAAGGTATGGATGATTATTTACGTCAAATTGAACAATGAAACAAGGTGAAATTTGGTTGACGAATCTTAATCCAATAGAGGGAAGTGAGCAATCTGGATTTAGGCCTGTGGTTGTAGTGAGTGGTAATGTGCTAAATGAGAATGCTAAAGTTGTTTGGTGTTGCCCTTTAACAACTCAAATTAAAAATTATCATGGAAATCTTATTATCAATCCATCCACTTCAAATGGGTTAAAATCGCAATCTGAAGTTCTTACTTTACATTTAAGGTCACTTTCAAAATCAAGATTAAAACATAAAATGGGAAAGATATCTACTGAAGAATTAAAAGTTATTCATAATTGCATGAATGACATTATTAAATATTAATATTTTTGATTTTTAATTATCCTTGAATATGAAAACACTATTGATTCTTTTCTTAATTTCTGTTTCAATTTCTAGTTTCTCCCAAGATTCTACTTCGGTTTTATTTGTTGGGAATAGTTTTACTTTCTATAATAATATGCCTTATATCTTTAAAGATATTTCTGAATCAAAAGGAAAGAAAGTGCATGTGGATACAGTAGTAACAGGTGGGAAAGATATGAAATTCCATTCGGAACGCCCAAGAACCTATCAAATGGTTCAATCGCGTAAGTGGGATTATGTAATTTTACAAGGGCATAGTAACGAGTTTGCGCAACCAGATTTTAAAGTTGATAGCCTAACTTTTCCATATGCTAAGAAATTAGTGGATAGCGTGCGTAAATACAATCCTTGTGCACGTATTTTATTTTACATGACTTGGGGATATAAAAATGGAAACAAGAAATGGAAGGCAATTGCTAGTTACGATTCAATGCAGTTACGAATTGAACGTCAGTATTTAATTTTTGCAGATAAACTGAGTACGGGTGTTTCGCCTGTAGGAATGGTTTGGAAAGAGGTGCGAGAAAGTAATCCTGAAATCAATTTATACCAAGAAGATCGTTTCCACCCAATTCTTGCTGGTTCGTATCTTTCTGCTTGTACACATTTTACAACGATTTTTGGTGAATCTCCCTATAAAAACACTGCATTAATAGAGTTGAATTCGTTTGAACGGGAAGTGATTGAAATTGCAGCAACTAAAATTGTGTTAAATAATCTAGCACGTTGGAGATATTTACCTATAACACGTATGTTGGAAACAGGGTTTGATTTGATTCAAAATAAAGATTCATTACAAGTTGTAAGTAATGCAAAAAATTATCTTTCACATGTTTGGGATTTTGGAGATGGTACAATTTCAAGGGAAATAAATTCTTCGCATAAATATCTTGCGAAAGGAGAATATGTTATCTCGCAAAAAATTTCCAATGCTTGTAAGGAAAATCAGTTAGCTCGAAAAATAAAAATCGAGTAATCCGTTTTCAGTAATCTTATAATCTGTAATTTCGCAAAAGATTTTTGGTACTACCTAGTAGAATAAAAGGGAATTCGGTGTAAATCCGAAACTGTATCTGCAGCTGTAAGCTCTGTTTATGGAAACATAAAAAATCAATTTAATAAGTCACTGTGTATAACGGGAAGGCAAATTGAGTTGGAGCAAGTCAGAATACCTGCCATTAATTGTTGAATGAAGACTTCAGAATAAAGTCGGATTTATTTGTCGCCCATAGTACTTGGGTGTGCGACTATTTCTATTTATGGGAAACTCCCACTGACTTCTTCTTTTTAGTTATTTATTAATTTTTTGTAAAGAACAAAAAGATGAAAAAACAATTGCTTATTGTCGGACTTGTATTAGCCACAGGTCTTTTTAGCTGTAAAAAAGATGAAATCAAAATTCCTGCTACTCCATTAAAAACAACCTATACTATCGATTTTGAAGATCTTACAATTCCTTCTAAAGGTTATTTAGATAGTATAGAAGGGGGATTGGCTATTCAAGGTTTTACCTTTGAAAATACGTACCTTTTTGATGATTACTATAAATACTGGTATTTTAGTAAAGGCTTTGCGCTATCTAATATAGTAAATGTGGATTCTGCAGGATTCAATAATTTGTATGCAACCTATGCAGGATCTGGCGCTTTTACTAGTAAAAATTATTTGCTCACTACTAATAATGCTGGAGTAAGATTACAAAGCACATCACAGCTTGTTTCAATTGCAATAACTAATTCAACGTATGCTGCCTTATCTATGAAAAATGGTGATGGTTTTGCGAAAAAATTTACAGGGAAAGATAAAGATTTCTTTAAAGTTTGGATTAAAGGCTATCGTATAGGAAAAGTAAAAGATTCATTGGAAGTTTATCTAGCAAATTTTCAATATGCTGATTCGTCTCAAAACTTCATTCAAAAAGAATGGAAAATAGTCGATCTCTCCAAATTTATAGATGTTGATTCTTTAAATTTCCAGTTAGAAAGTTCAGATGTTGGTCAATGGGGAATGAATACACCTGGATACTTTACTATAGATAATATTAAGTTTACTAAATAAGTTTTTTTCGTGCTGAAAAACTCATTGCTTATTTATTTTTTATTTCTGAATCTTTATTTATTTAGTCAAGAAAAAGAGAAATCTCTCCCAGGAGTTAGGATAGAATTGTCAAATGATTCTGTCCTGCTTTCAGGGGAAAGTCAAGTTATTTCAGCAAAAAAAATCGGTTTATATGTTTCGGAAGATATTGGAGCATTGACTCAAAAAATCGCAGGGATTACATTGAAAAATTATGGTGGTGTCGGAGGTATGAAAACCATTGCCTATAGAGGCATTTCCGGAACCAATACCGCGATTGTTTTGGATGGATTCGCTCTTCTAAATACAATGGTTGGTCAGTTAGATTTAAGTAATTTACAAGTAGATAATGTACATAGTCTATCTTTCACTTCAGGAGTACCATCGGATGAATTACTACCAATTTCAGCTTTAATTCAAGGAAATATATTATCCATAAATACATTTGAAAATAAACAAACTAACGACACGATGGAAGTAAGATATACTTCTAAAATAGGTTCATTTGGTCAGTTCGACAACTATGGAAGTTATAAACGGAGTGTCGCTAAATCTTTGTTAAGCGTCTATGCTAAGTACAGAAGTTTTTCTGGGAATTATCCTTACACCATTGAAAATGGAAACTTCAGCACTAAAAGTATGCGAACAAACAATCAACTGAGTGAGGTATTTGGTGGGATTAATTATTCGAAAGATTTGAATCAAAATTTGAAAATTAGAACAACTATTCATTTCAATCAGTCAGAAAGAGGATTACCTGGTGCCGTGATATTATATAATGAAACTTCTAATCAAGAATTAAATCAACAAAATACGTATGCTAACGTTGTTTTAGAAAACAAAAGCCAGAAAGGAAAAATGAATATCTATAATAGCCTCAATTATGGTTATTTGAATTATATTGACCCATCCTATTTGAATAATTCGGGCGGATTAAATCAATGGTATTTTAACACAATTAATCAAACTGGGGTGACCTTGAATCGAAAAATAAAAGACAGTATTTTCATTTTTTATGGTGGTGTAGAACATACATTCAGTAGTTTGACAGCAACGAATCAATATGCTTTTTCACCAAAACGTTACCACATTCAATCGGTAATAGGAATGAAATCAATGTTTAAAAAGTATTTTTTTACTGCTCAAATAGGAAATCATTCATTACAAAATCAACAAGGAGCATCTATAAAAAACACAACTGCTTGGACATCTTATCTTCAATTAGAAAAGCGTAACTATCATTCTTTACTAGGTTTTCCGAGGACTTGGTTCAAACAAACCTTTCGTATGCCTTCGTTTAGTGAATTATACTATAATGCGATTGGTAATAAAGAATTAAAACCAGAGTTAGCCTTGCAATACGCAATAGGGACATCCTATCGTTTTTTGAAAAACTCAGTGCGTTTGAGTGTAGATGGATATTACAATAAGGTGGATGATAAAATTTTAGCGATCCCTACCAAGAATTTATTTGTTTGGACTATATTGAATGTAGGAAAAGTGCAAATCTTCGGGCTAGATATTTTGCTCCGCAAAAATTGGAAACTCACTGAAAATTTTGAGTTGGATGTATCAATCAATTATACCTTTCAAAAAGTGCAAGATATTTCAGATAAGCATTCTATTACATATAGAAACCAGTTAGCATATTTTCCGGTGCATACCTTGCAATCGGAAGTTTCAATCTTATTTAATAATAAAACAGGCTTGTTAATTAGTAATTCTACATTGTCAAATCGTTATGTGCTTAATGAAAACAGTACATCTAACTTACTACTAGGATTTACTGCGTTTGACATCACTTGGCAATATAGAATGAATGCATATAAAAAGAACAAATGGAAATTGAGTGCGACCATAAAGAATTTTACAAATACTAATTATCAATATGTTAGTTATTTTGTAATGCCTGGTAGAAATTATATTGTCTCTTTGAATTATGCGTTTAATTAGTTTTTGTCTTTTTATTCTATTTCTTTCTTCTTGTAAAAAAGCAGTTACCTCTTTTACTCCAGATACTAATGAATTAAAAAATGGTTTCTTGGTTTTGAATGAAGGACTTTTTAATCTAAATAATGCGAGTTTGTCTTGGATCGATCTATCGACTAGTAAAGTAACAGAGGATTTTTTTCTGCAAAAAACTGGAAGAAAATTAGGAGATACTGGGAATGACTTATTGAGGTACGGGAATAAAATATACATAGTTGTAAATGTTTCTAGTACGGTAGAAATTTTGAATGCAAAAACAGGAGTTTCCATTAAACAATTGCAAATGATCCAAAATGGAAAAGTAAAGCAACCTAGAAATTTGGCTTGCTATGGTGGTAAAGTGTTCATTTCTTGTTTTGATGGATACGTAGATGTTATTGACACAGTCGATTTACTAATTGAAAAAAGAATTAAAGTAGGTGATAACCCTGAAAACATGTTGGTTGTAAATAATCGATTATTTGTTTCCAATTCGGGCGGATTAAATCCTTCCTTAGATTCGACTTTATCCATCATTGATTGTCAAAATTTAATTGAATTAGAGAAAATAGTTGTAGGTAAAAATCCTGGAAAGTTAATCTCCCAAAATGATTCCACCTTGTATGTGCATGTCCGTGGAAATTACAGTATCTTTCCTTCAGGCCTTAAAAAGGTAAATGTAGGTATCTCTAAAAATCAAGAAACAATCCCATTAAAAATTTCAGGAATTGAAAAGATGGAAAATCTTTTGTTGATCTATACTTCCGAATCTATTTCTCTGTATGATATGAAAACGAATGCTACTATTAATTCAGACTTTATACCATTAAACAACATCACGACACTTTATCGTATACAATACATTGAAGCGCTTAAACAACTTTTTCTTTTTGATGCAAATTCCTATACGAATACGGGATATATACATCGCTTTTCGAATACAGGTCAATATATCCAAAAGTACCATGTTGGACTTAATTCAAATTCTTTGATTTACTATGAATAAAATATTTCTTTTTTTATTTGTTTCTACAAGTTTGCTTGTGAAGTCACAATACGCTCCAGGAGTTGGAGTAAAAGGTTCACAAGCGATTTATAAAGATTCTTCGGTGTTTAAATGCTGGGCAAATACATGTACAATTAAACTTGGTTGGTTAGATATTGCAAATAAAAATCTCGGAAAACCTTCGGTCGGGGATGAACAATCTGTTTTGGGTAAAGCAGGAACGAATGGTGTGTTAAGCCTTGGAGATGCTGGAGAAGCGATTCTTACATTCGAACACCCGATTAGCAATGGTGATGGACCAGATTTTGCAGTATTTGAAAATGGGTTTAACAATTCTTTTTTAGAATTAGCATTTGTAGAAGTTAGTTCAGATGGAATCCATTTTGTTCGTTTTCCATCAGTCTCTTTGTCGGATACTGTTTTACAATTCGATAACAATGCAGCCATGGACGCTACGAAACTAAACAATCTAGCAGGTAAATACAAAGCGAATTATGGAACACCTTTTGATTTGGAGGAACTAAAAGGTAGTGTTGGATTAAATATGCGCGCAATAACGCATGTTAAAATTGTGGATGTTGTAGGGAGTGTCAATCCGATGTTTGGTAGTAGAGATTCTAAAAATAATTTAATTAACGACCCTTATCCAACGCCGTATCCTTCTGCAGGTTTTGATATAGATGCGGTTGGTGTACTAAATTCAGAAGCTTTAGGCCTAGAGAATGAAACTATAAATGTTTCCATTTTTCCAAATCCATCGACTGGAATTTTTCAAGTAAATACGCATGGAGAGAGTAGGGTGGAGGTTTACTCTTTGCAAGGGGAAATCTTACTTCAACAAAACTTTGTTGATTCGACAAAACTGGATTTAACTACCTACCAAAAAGGAATGTATTTTGTTGTATTGAATGGGGTTAGATATAAAGTTGTGTTAAAAAATTAGTAAAAAAAAACGCCCAATTTTCATTGAGCGTTAATTAGTAGAGGTATCTTTTTTTTTATTTAAAAAGAGTCGGACTTTTTTCTTTCAAAGCAAACATGTATTCTTTTATATTTTGCTCATCTGATTTATTTAAAATCATCAACATATTGTCAGATTCAACAATAATGTAGTTGTTCAAACCTTCAATTAATGCCAATTTGTTAGAAGGCAAATTCACAATGCAATTACTTGAATTAATCATGTGAACGTGTTCTCCTATAACTGCATTCCCATTATAGTCTTTGTCTAAATGTGTGTATAAACTACCCCAAGTTCCAAGATCAGACCAATCAAAATTTGCAAGAACAACGTCTACGTTTTTAGCATGTTCCATTACAGCAAAATCAATGGAAATGTCTTCGCAAACATGAAAACAATGATTTACTTTATCTTGCTCATTGGATGTGTTGTAAAATCCATTTTCAGGGCTGAAAAGTTCGTATAAAGAATTATTGAATTTTTTTAAAGCATTTAAAATGGAAGATGCTTTCCAAATAAATATTCCCGAATTCCAATAGAAATTTCCAGCTTTCACAAATAGTTCAGCTAATTCTTTGTTTGGTTTTTCTCTAAAATGTTTCACTTCTTTTACTTCTCCACCAATCATATCTCCTACTTCTTCGAATTCGATATACCCATATCCAGTATCAGGACGAGAAGGTTGTATACCAAGTGTTACTAGTCGTTCGTCAGAATTTGCTTGCTTGATTGCGATATTTACGATCGAAGTAAATTTCTCTTCTTTGAGAATTAAATGGTCTGAAGGAGCTACAACTAGTGTCGCTAAAGGATTTAAATCAAATATTTTTGCCGCAGCATACGCAATACAAGGTGCTGTATTTTTACGTTTCGGCTCCGTTAAAATGCGATTTGTATCTATTGTTGGTAATTGTTCCTTAACTAAATCTACATATCCTTCATTTGTCACAATGAAAATATTTTCTTTTGGAGCAATATTACAAAGTCGTTCGAAAGTCATTTGAATTAAAGATTTACCGATACCTAGAACATCTAAAAATTGTTTTGGCTTTTGAGGTGTTGACATTGGCCAAAAACGACTTCCAACACCGCCTGCCATTATTACACAATAATTATTTTCCATTGAAAAGTTTGTATTTATTATTCAAATATAGGAATTACTTCAGCCAAAGTATGAATCAGGTATTTTTTTTTGGTGGAAACTTCTTCACACAAAAAGCGTTTACGTCTTAATTCTCCTTTTATAAATTCTTTACCTTGAAGCATGAAGTGTGCATTTTTTTCAATGTTCTCAATAAAAACAAATAATTCATTTTGTTTATCGTAGTTTTTTAATACACGCATTAATGGTATGTCAGCACAAGAAGATGCTTTGGTGTTAACCAATGAGTTAATTAAAGCATTTTCGATGTCTTTGGGAAGTATTTTTTTATCTAAAACCGGTATTAGTAATTTTCGATAGTGATTTTTCCATTCATTTCCATGTGGAGAGACGCTTCTTCCAAATTCTAAGTACGTAGTAAGATGTGCGAACTCATGCACTGTAGTAATTAAAAAAGAAAATTTATTTAAATTTCCATTCACCGTAATTCGATGCGGTTTTCCTGCGTGTGCCGGACGATAGTCTCCTAGTTTGGTATTTCTTGGCTTAACAATTTTAAATTGTATATGTGCACTAAACAATAAGTCAGCAATCATTTCCTCAAATCCTTCCGGAAGAAACTGTTTAAGTTGTTGTTGGATTTTAGCTTTTGCTGTTAATTTCTCCACCATTAAAACAAAGTTAAGGAAGAAAACAACTTTTTTATCGTTCAGTTTCCATCTTTTTTGAAACAAGTATTAAAATTATCTCTTAAATTAGCAGAGATGTTACGAATTATAGCAAATATTGGACGTTATTCTGGAATGATGTGGTTGGTTTTTTCCAAACCTCAAAAAATCAAAATATTTTGGAAACGTTTTCTCGAAGAAATTCAGTTAATAGGTGTAGAATCTTTTCCTATCGTTATGTTGATGTCTGTTTTTATGGGGGGGGTTATTTCACTTCAAACAGCAGCAAATATGGATTTACCTTATTTACCAGCGTATACAATTGGTTATATTACACGATCAAGTACAATATTAGAATTTTCACCTACTATTATTTCTTTAATATTAGCTGGAAAAGTAGGCTCTAATGTGTCTTCTGAAATAGGGATGATGCGTGTCACCGAACAAATCGATGCGCTCGAAATTATGGGGGTAAATTCCTTGAACTATTTAGTACTTCCTAAAATTACTGCTGCGATTGTATTTTTCCCTTTGTTGGTTACCTTTTCTATTGGGTTAAGTTTACTTGGTGGTGGATTGGCTTTATTAGGATCCGGTTTGTCGTCTATGGATACGTATATATTTGGGTTGCGTTCCTTTTTTAAAGTAAGTGATATTACTTATGCGCTTTCAAAGTCAGTAGTATTTGCTTTTTTAATTGTTTCTATTTCTTCTTTCTATGGTTATTATACAAAGGGAGGAGCTATCGATGTTGGTCGTTCGTCTACGAAAGCTGTCGTTAATAGCAGTGTAGCGATTCTTATAGCCAACTTTTTTATCACCCAAATGTTTTTATTAAAATGATAGAAGTTAAAGGGGTTAGTAAGAAGTTTGGAAAGCATTTGGTTTTAGATAATGTCAATGTAAACTTCGAAAAAGGGAAAGTTAATTTAATTATTGGTTCTTCCGGGCAAGGAAAATCTGTGCTTGCCAAATGTATAGTTGGATTACATCCAGTTAATTCTGGTCAAATATTATATAATGGTTCGGATTTTTGCACGATGGATAAAAAAGCCATGCGCGGAATTAGAAAACAAATTGGCATGCTTTTTCAGGGTGCTGCCTTATTTGATTCAATGACTGTTGAAGAAAACATTCGCTTTCCATTGCAAATGTTCACCAAAATGACACTAGGGGAACAGCAAAAACAAGTTGATTTCTGTTTAGAACGTGTTAATTTGAGTGGCTGTAATAATTTATTCCCATCAGAATGTAGCGGAGGAATGCAGAAACGTGTTGCTATTGCTCGTGCGATTGTTATGAATCCTAATTACTTGTTTTGCGATGAACCAAATTCAGGATTAGATCCTAAAACTTCTATATTGATAGATGCATTAATTCAGGAAATAACCCATGATTTTAAGACCACTACCATTGTCATTACGCACGATATGAACAGTGTGATTGAAATAGGAGATACGATTTCTTTTATGCATCAAGGAAAAAATTGGTGGTCAGGGACTAAAGAAGAAATTATTAAAACAAATAATCCAGAGGTAATTGACTTTGTGTATGCGTCTAAATTTATGAAGCAAATAAAGAGTAAACTAAATGAGCTTTAGTTTATAAAGGGTTAAAAATAAGAAGTGTATCCAAAATGGATATTTCCATTGCTAATTAAAATCGGATTAGTAAGTTGTTTACCTAGTGCATAGGAAATGGAAAACATTCCTAACGGTGTTCCAAATGTCAATCCGCCACCAAAGCCATACGGGGAATCTCTTCGTGTTAAAGCGATACTATTTTCATACCAACTTTGATCAAAAAATAAAAATAAAAAGGAGTTTTTGTCTAGTAAAAAGCGATATTCAAGGGCAATTAATACGCGAGATGTTGCACGTAATTCCTCTTCTTTGAAACCACGTTGTGTGGCCATTCCGCCAAATCTTAATAGTTCATTTCTAGCATACGATGGAGCAACCAATATTTCCGAAGCAGTATTTAACTTAAGAATATGTCTTTTATTTAATGCATAATATAGGTTAAATAAGTACTCTATTTTTGCAGTGGTTGTTTTTGTGTTAGTTTGGAAGATAGAGTCTTTTTTATTTCGAAGTCCAAGTGCACCCTCTAATTGAATAATATAGCCTTTTGTAGGACAAGGAAGATAATCGATGGTTTGTTTTTGAAGTGATAGACCATAATAATTCGTACTTACATTTGCTAAATTTGAACTTGCAGCAGTAGATTGTCCGTTTGACAATAAGGAAGATTGATAATTACGATAAAACATCTTCAAGGTATTTCCATTGGATAACAAATATTGAATAGCAAGTGCCGATTTTAATTCTAGGAAGGTGGAATCTTTTTTAAATAATTGAAATTGACCTTCAAATCCAAATGTACTTCGTAAAATAGAAGGGAAAGAAATATTCGTTTTTAATAATTGGGTATTTGCTTGTAAGTTTTTCCATTGTAAATCAAAACTTTCTCCTTTTTTCAAACTGTTAACTAATTTTGCGCGAATATCTCCGGTTAGAGCATAGGATGTTGTGTTGTTTTTTGTTGTCGGCTGTAAGCCTAGTATTCCAGTGATTAAACTTACAGGTTTTGTGGCTAAATAAAGATAGAGATCCACTTTATCTTCTTGGAACAATAATTCTAGCGGTTTCGTCTCTGTAATAAAAGGAATATGATTGAGCTGTTTTGATATGTTTTGTAATTGTTCCTCTCGAAATAAATCATCAGGCTGAATCTGAATAAAGGATTGAATTAATTTGGTATTTATTGACGTGTTCCCCTTTATAACTATTTCTCCCCAGGTAATTCTTTTATTTTCTTCGATATGTAAATGTGCATATAAATCTTCGTTTTTAAAATGTATACTGTCTAAACGAACATTCGCAAATGAATAGCCTTTGTTAAGTAGATTATTCTCAATTTGTTGTAAAATTACAGCTACGTTTTTAGGTGTAAATACATTTTCACGAATCATTTTTTCAACAGCTGCGGCTGAATTAGCAATGTATTTCCGTTGGTTTTGATCTGTTGAAAGAAATAGTCTTTTGAATTTTGGGCCGACATAAAAATTTATTCTAGCAGCTGTAGGTAAACAAATTAATGAATCGATAGAGAATAAGAGATACCCTTTTTCGATTGCTTTTGTGCGAAGTTTTGCTAAATAGACTTTTAATTCTAAACTATCTTTAAAGTGATTTTGAATAGTTTTAAATGGAAGTTTTAGTGTAGAATTATGCCTTAGTACATAATTAGATTGACTACTAACGATAGAATAGCAGAGGATACAGAACGAAATAAGTACGATTTTCATATACCTGTTTGGATATTTTAAGATATTAATCTATCAAATAAACGAAAGAGTTGTTTAATTTATATATTAATTCTATTTTTGTGCAACTAATTATTTTACAAATGAGAAAAATCGTTACTTTTTTTGCTGTCAGCATGTTGTTATTTGTTGTTCTAACTGCTTGCGGTGCGACTAAACATAGTAGTAAATGTGATGCATACGGAAGTTTACAACAAACAACCGGTGATTTAGCGAAAAAATAATTATTTTTTTGTTATTTCCTTAATACAAAATTCTGTCCTAAGTATACCTTACGTACTTGTTCATCAGACGCTAGTTCCTCTGCTGTACCTGATTTTAATATTTTACCTTCAAATAGTAAATACGCCCTGTCAGTAATAGACAGGGTTTCTTGTACATTGTGGTCTGTGATTAAAACACCAATGTTCTTTTGTTTAAGCTCTGAAATGATACTCTGAATGTCTTCAACAGCTATTGGATCTACGCCTGCAAACGGTTCGTCTAACAATACAAATTTAGGATTAGTAGCCAATGCACGTGCTATTTCTGTTCTTCGTTTTTCACCTCCAGATAATCGATTTCCTAGGTTTTTTCTAACATGCGTTAAACTAAATTCTTCTAAAAGTTGTTCTAAACGTTCTTTTTGTTCTATTTTAGTTAATTTGGTTAATTCCAATATTGCTAAAATATTATCTTCAACACTTAATTTTCGGAAGACAGAAATTTCTTGCGGCAAATACCCTATTCCTAATTGTGCGCGTTTATACATTGGATAATTGGTAATGTCTAAATCGTCTAAAAAAACCTTTCCAGAATCTGGTTTAACTAAACCAACAGTCATGTAAAATGAGGTTGTTTTGCCAGCTCCATTTGGTCCAAGTAGTCCAACTATTTCTCCTTGATTTACATTTACGGTAACGCCATCAACCACCTTTCTGCCTTTGTATGATTTTCGTATTTCTTCAGTGTGTAATAACATTATGCTTCTTGTGCTTGTTTTTTATTCACTCTTGCGGTAACAAGAATACTAATTTCGTATAGCATTAAAATAGGGATAGAAACAATGATTTGACTCAACATGTCAGGAGGCGTGATGACAGCAGATAGTATTAACACGCCAACAACGGAGTGTTTTCGATATTTTTTCAAAAATGCTGCGGTAATAATTCCGATTTTAGCAAAGAGATAGGCAATTACTGGCATTAAAAATAATAGTCCAGAATAGAATACCGTGGAAATTATTGTGCTCATATAAGAGTTAATTGTAAAGATGTTGTCTATCTTTTTAGATATTTGATAGGTGCCAAAAAACTGCACGCACAAAGGGGATACAATAAAATATCCAAACAATATTCCGATAAAAAATAATACAGACACGTAAAAAACAATTCCTTTGACTGCAGATTTCTCTTTTTGTTTTAATCCTGGTTTTATAAAAGACCAAATTTGGTAAAAAACATAAGGAAATGCTAGTACTAGTCCGCCCATAATCGACATCATCAATGCGTATGAGAATTGACCAGCCATAGTTGTACTTTGCATTTTCACAGGAATTTCAGGAGTGCAAACACTAAACCAAGAACACATATATCTGTAGGTGATAAAGTTAGCATCTTTCATGGAGAGGAATAGATTGTCAATTATCCATTCTTGGTACATCCATAAAATCACTGTAAAAATTAGGACAGCAATAGCTGCGCGTACTAATCTCCATCTTAATTCTTCCAGATGGTCTAAAAATGACATTGTAGATTTTTCTTCCATTAAAAACAAAAGTAATATCTATTCTTGTTATGTGTCTATTTGGAGTGGATTTTTTAATTTGAAATATAGATTTTTCAATTCTTTATTACACAATATTCCAAATTCAACAAGTCTTATATTGTTTTCAAAGATTTTAATAGGTGTATTTATACAGATATATAATTAATTGATTTTTCAATAGTTTTTTTGATTATAGACTTATTTCTTTTTATTGAAGATAATTAATGAAACAGATTGTTAAAATCAAAACTCCATTAATTGACTCTGATTTTAATTTAGTTTGGATTGTTGTTTTAACTAGATTTTTTCGTACCTTTAAATATGAGTTTATTTAAATCGAGGTAATGGTAAAAGTTGATCTTAAAGGTGCTTTACGCACGTTTTTTGGTTTTGATAGCTTTAAAGGGAAGCAGGAAGAAATAATTAGTAACGTATTAAATGGCAACAACACTTTTGTGATTATGCCAACTGGTGGCGGGAAGTCACTCTGTTATCAACTACCCGCTTTATTGTCAGAAGGTACTGCAATTGTAGTTTCTCCATTGATTGCTTTGATGAAAAATCAGGTGGATGCGATTAGAAATATTAGTGATGATGAGAATATTGCGCATTTTTTAAATTCTTCACTGACAAAAACAGAAATTAATAAGGTTAAAATTGACATTCAAAAGGGAAATACTAAATTATTATATGTTGCTCCTGAATCTTTAACAAAACAAGAAAATATAGACTTTTTAACATCTGTTAATATATCGTTTTTCGCCATCGATGAAGCGCACTGTATTTCGGAATGGGGGCATGATTTCAGGCCTGAATACAGAAGGTTAAGGGATATTTTTGAAAAAATTTCGAGTGTTCCAATTATTGCTTTGACTGCAACAGCAACACCTAAAGTGCAATTTGATATACAAAAGAATTTAACGATGCTGGACGCTGTCGTTTTTAAATCTTCCTTTAATCGTGATAATTTATATTACGAGATTCGTCCAAAGGTAGATGTTGAGAAAGAAATTATTCGCTATATCCGATCTAAACAAGGTAAGTCAGGTATTATCTATTGTTTAAGTAGAAAGAAGGTGGAAGAACTTTCTGAACTTTTACAATTAAATGGAATTAACGCATTGCCTTATCATGCTGGTTTGGATGCTGCTACTCGTGGTAAACACCAAGATATGTTTTTGATGGAAGATACAAGTATTATTGTAGCTACAATCGCATTTGGTATGGGGATAGATAAGCCAGATGTTCGTTTTGTGATTCATCACGATATTCCTAAATCTTTAGAGAGTTACTACCAAGAAACTGGTCGCGCGGGTCGTGATGGCGGAGAAGGTGAATGTGTCGTGTTTTACAGTTATAAAGATATTGAAAAACTAGAGAAATTCTTGCATGGAAAACCTGTTTCTGAACAAGAGATTGGTCGACAATTATTGCATGAAATGGTTTCGTATTCCGAGACATCCGTGTGTAGAAGAAAATATATTTTACATTATTTCGGTGAGGAATTTCAAGAGGAAGATTGCAAATGTATGTGTGATAATTGTAAACATCCTAGAGAGCGTACAGAGGGCAAGGAACATGTGGAATTATTATTAAAAGCGATAGTAGAGTTACAGGAAATGCAAAAAGCAAAACATGTCTGTGCTTTTATTTCTGGTAATTTGACCTCGGATATCAAAACATACAAACATGATCAGTTAGTAAATTTTGGCAAAGGAAGTTATAAAGACGAGCATTTTTGGAATGCTGTAATTCGTCAATCATTGGTCGCTGGTTTGATATCGAAAGATATTGAGACTTATGGAACATTAAAGTTGACAGAGAAAGGAATGGTATTTGTTAAAAATCCTATTTCTTTTATGTTGATTAAAGAACGTGTTTTTAATACGGATGAAAACGGGGATGAGGTAATTGTTTCCGGCGGAAAAAGTAATGGGGCATTTGATGAAGTGTTATATGACTTATTAGTAGATTTAAGAAAATCGATTTCCAAACAGAGAAATATACCTCCATTTGTGATTTTTCAAGAACCTTCTTTGAAAGATATGTGTTTTCAATATCCTATAACAATGGATGAATTAACAAATATTCAGGGGGTTGGGAATGGTAAAGCGACACGATATGGAGCTCCTTTCTTGGCATTAATACAAAATTATGTAGACGAAAATGAGGTTGAACGACCACAAGATATGGTTGTAAAATCGATAATTAATAAATCTGGATTGAAAGTACAATTAATTCAAAATATTGACCGAAAATTACCGTTAGAGGATATTGGTGCTGCACAAGGAAAGTCTTTAGATGAAGTGATTGAAGAAATTGAAGCGATTGTGTCTTCAGGTACTCGTGTTAATATAAATTATTATATTAATGACCTATTAGACCCTGAAAATCAAGAGGAGATTTATGATTATTTCTCGGAAGCAGAAACAGATGATGTAACGGAGGCGTATAAAGAATTTGATGGCGATTATTCGGAAGAAGAACTTCGTTTAATGCGTATTAAGTTTATGAGCGAAATGGCAAATTAATATTAAAGCATTTGTATGTTGTTTTATAGAAAGTTAGTTATTATATTTTTTGTTTTTCAATGTGCTTTTTCTTTGTTTGCTCAAAATAATCCTGCTTGTAGTGTTGGTGCCGATATTAAAACTTGTAATAGTAATATATCTCTTCAGTCTATATCTCAAATTCCCGGTTCTTGGAAAATAATTGCTGGAGGTGGGGTTTTGGCAAATTCAAATACTAATAGTACTACAGTTTCAGCTTTACCAGAAGGTATTTCATCATTTGTTTGGGTGAATAATGATAATTCATGCAGAGATACAGTCTCTGTAATGATCCCGAAAATGGGGATCACAACTCCAACGATTATTGGAGGTGGTAAGGTGATTTCTTCTTCTGAAGTGAAGGTGAGTTTTGGGTCTGTATTAAAGTTTAATACAGTCGGTTCGGTATTACCTCAAACTAT